>CAJUDC010000069.1 GCA_910584955.1 uncultured Paraprevotella sp.
CTTTGCCCTGTGCTTCGTTGATGTAGTTGATGGCTTCGCTCAGTCCGTTCTGGAATTTTTCGAAGTCTTCGCGGTAAAGGAATATTTTGTGCTTCTCGAAATTCACTTGCGGCAGGTCACCTTCGCCGGTGATGACTTTCTTGCTTTCGGTGATGGCCAGAAACAGTTCGTTTTTCCGGTTTTTCTTTACGTCCACGTAGTAGATGCGCTTGCCGGCTTTCACAGACTTGGAAAAAAGGATTTCCTTTTCAGTCTCTTGGTTATTGCTCTTCATATCGTTCATCGATCGGGGTTATATAATTTTTCGTTCTTCAAAATTGCTGATATTTTTCAAAACTTCCAAAAAAAAGGATGGGAAAGATACGTTTTTTGGGCTAAAATGAGTAATTTTGCATTTAATTACCCGAAAGAATTGTTAGTATGATTAATCGAGAGCTCATTCGTCTAAAGGTTGTACAAATCACGTATGCTTATTATCAAAATGGTGGGAAGAACATCGAAACGGCCGAGAAAGAGCTGTTTTTCAGCCTGTCCAAAGCGTACGATCTGTACAACTACCTGCTGTTGCTGATGGTGGAAATCAACCGTATCGCCACCCGGAGCGTGGAGACGGCGCAGAACAGATACCGCCGTATTCACGAAGGCGAGATGCCCAGCACCAAATTCATCGACAACCGCTTTTTGGCACAACTTGAGGTGAACCGGCAATTGCAGGAATTCCGCGACAACCAGAAGAAAAACTGGGCGGATGAAGAAGAATTCGTACGTTCGCTGTATAACCGTATTATAGAGTCGGACTTTTACAAAGAGTATATGGCCGCCGGACCGTCGGATTATGCCGAAGACCGCGAACTGTGGCGGAAGATATATAAGAATATCATCTGCAACAACGAAAGGCTGGACGATCTTCTGGAGGATATGAGCCTCTATTGGAACGACGACAAGTTCATCGTGGATACGTTTGTGCTTAAGACCATCAAGCGTTTCGATCCGAAGAACGGTGCCGATCAGGACCTCCTGCCCGAATTCAAGGACGAGGAAGACCGCGACTTTGCCCACCGCTTGTTCCGCAATGCCCTGCTCAATGCCGATACGTACCGGCGCTTTATCGCCGACAACACCAAGAACTGGGAGTTCAGCCGTATTGCGCTGATGGACCTGGTGGTGATGCAGATCGCACTGGCCGAGATCCTCACGTTCCCGAACATACCGCTCAGCGTGTCGCTCAACGAATACGTGGACATCGCCAAGATCTACAGCACGCCGCGCAGCGGTTTCTACGTGAACGGTCTGCTGGACGCCATTGCCAAAAAACTGATTGCCGACAAGAAACTGATTAAAAAATAATACAATTAAATTTTTACGTTAATGACAACGATGACTATCCTTTTGCAGGCCGCACAACAGGGCGGCGGTATGCAGATGATTATTATGATGGTAGCGATTTTCGCCATCATGTGGTTCTTTATGATCCGTCCCCAGAACAAGAAGCAGAAAGAAATCCAGAACTTCCGCAACAACCTCGCTGTGGGTGCGGAGGTGATCACCTCGGGAGGCATTTACGGCAAGGTGAAAGAGATAAAGGAAGAAGACAACTCCCTGATACTGGAAATAGCATCCGGTGTGAAAGTCAAGGTAGACCGTAATTCCGTTTATGCCGCAGCGCCGAACGCTCCGGCCGGCAAATAACCGGATGGACTCTTACGAAATAAAGAGGCTGACGTTACAAATCAAGGCTTCCCTGTTCAGCAAACGGAGCAGGGAATTCTTGATTTTTTTGTTGTTTTTCTTTGTGTCCGCCATTTTCTGGCTGATGCAGACCCTTAACGAAACTTACGAAAAGGAAATGCTGGTCCCCCTGCAGTTGGACAAGGTGCCTTCGAGCATCGTCATCACGGAGGAGCTGCCGTCGCATCTGCGTGTGGTGCTGAGGGACAAAGGGGCCACGTTACTCAATTACATGTACGGGCAGAAGTTCACTCCCGTGCGGGTGGACTATTCGGTGTATTCCACCGGCGATGCGGCGGGGCGTGTGCGTGTGCCCGAGGCCGATGTGCAGAAAGAACTGTTGCCCAAACTGCTTTCCTCCACCCGTATTGTGGATATACAGCCCGATACGCTGGAGTTTTTTTATAACCGGGGACTGAAGAAGCGGGTACCCGTGCGCTTGGCCGGTTATGTGGAGACGGCGCCGCAGTGCTACCTGGCCGATATAACCTGCTTGCCCGATTCCGTGACGGTGTTTGCACCGGCTGCCGTGCTCGATACGATGCAGGCCGCCTACACCGCTGCGGTGCATGTGGACGGGCTGGCGTCCGACCGCGAACTGGACATCCCTTTGCGCGGTGCCAGAGGCATCAAGTTCATACCGGACGAAGTGAATTTCCGTCTTACGGTGGACGTGTATACGGAGAAAACGGTGGAAGTGCCTATTGTGGGGGTCAATTTCCCCGGCAGCAAGGACCTGCGCACTTTCCCGTCGAAAGCCAAAGTCACGTTCCGCATCGGTGCCGACCGTTTTAAGACGGTGACGGCCGACGACTTCGTGCTGGCCGTCTCCTACGAGGAACTGCTGCAAAACAAGTCCTCCAAATTCAGGCTTCATCTGCGCTCCCTGCCTCCCGGCGTGTCGCAGGTGCGTATCACTCCGGCCGAGGTGGACTATCTGATTGAACAAACCGAGGAGGAATGATGCTGCGGTTGGGAGTAACGGGCGGTATAGGCAGCGGCAAGAGTTTTGTGTGCCGCCTGCTGGAGCAGGATTTTCGTGTGCCGGTCTACGATTGTGACAGCCGTGCCGCACGGCTCGTCGTCACATCGTCCGATATACGGCGCGGTCTGACCCGCCTTTTGGGCGCTGCCGTTTATCGTCCCGACGGTAGCCTGAACAAACCTTTGCTGGCCGATTTCCTTTTTTCCGCGCCCGACCGTGCCCGGCTGGTAAATGCCGTGATCCATCCCGAGGTGAAGCGTGACTTCCGTCGTTGGACGGAGGAGCGGACCGCTTGCCCGTTGGTGGCGATGGAGAGCGCCATACTTTTCGAGAGCGGATTTCGCGACACGGTGGATGCCGTGCTGCTGGTGGATGCGCCGGCCGATGTGCGCCGGCGGCGTGTGCGGGAGCGCGACGGCCTGTCGGCGGCGCAGATCGAGGCGCGGATGAACAGCCAGCTGGCCGACGACGAGCGGCGCCGGCTGGCCGACTTCACGGTGTGGAACGACGGGCTTTCCGACCTTCGTCCCGCTCTGTCGCAGCTGCTCCACCGTCTGTTGGCGGAGCAGGAGGCCGGCGGGTCCTCTGCCCGTTAAGTTTTTTTAGAAAGTATCGTTTGACAAATCGCATCCGAAGTTCTATCTTTGCACCCGTTAAATTTTTATTTATAATATTATAGAATATGTTAGAAACCATATTGGCGATCTCCGGCAAACCCGGTCTGTACCGGTTGGTGTCGAGAGGAAACCGTAACCTGATTGTAGAGAGTATTGACGCCGCTCGGAAGCGTATGCCCGCTTTCGGAGCAGACAAGGTCATTTCGCTGGCCGATATAGCCATGTACACCGACGAGGAGGAAGTGCCCTTGCGCGATGTGCTGGGCAAGATGAAGGAAAAGGAAAACGGAGGCAGAGCGTCGCTGGATGCAAAGAAAGCCACCCGCGACGAGCTGAACGCCTATCTGGCCGAAGTGTTGCCTAACTTCGACCGCGACCGTGTGTACGCCACCGACATCAAGAAACTCATCAGCTGGTACAATATCTTGGTGGATAACGGACTGACTGATTTTGAAAAGACATTGGCACCGACGGAGGGAGACAATGTCGACGCGCGCGCCGAACAGGAATAGCGACGGCGGCGTCTGTTTCCGTTTTCAGCAAACAGAGATAAAAAGGTGTACACCTTATTGAGAAAAGGTGTACATCAAAATTGAAAAAGGTCTACACCTTTCTGTAAGAAGGTGTAGACCTTTTTCAATTATCCCCTTCGCTCCGTCGTTTCGGGGCGGGCGGAAAGCGGAAGGCCGGTGCGGGGCAAACGGGTGTGCCGGGCTGGGCTTCTTTGCATGCCGTTGCAGCCGGAGAGCCGTATGGCCGGCGAAACGGGCGGTCGAAGCCGTCTGGAGTCCGTTTGGCCGGGAACGGAAAAAAGGCAGCCTTGCACCGCTTTATGCGGGCAAGGCTGCCTGGCTGTTTACGGGTGTCCGGGCGGATTATTCGCCCTGACCCCAGATGTCCCAACTGTCGCCGTCTTTAACCAGCTGCTGGTCTCCTCCCGTGCTGCCGATGGGGAGCGATGCGGCAATCATACCTTCGAGTTTTACCTCCGTCACTTCCATGGCCGGAGCGATATATTTGTTTTGTTTCATAATGAATATGCTCTTTATAATGATTACTTAACGATTACTTTCTTGCCGTTGATGATGTAGAGACCTTTGACGGCTTTCTGCACGCGGCGACCGGTCAGGTCGTAAATCACGGCGTCTTTTTCTGCCGTAGCAGCTTCTACGCTCTCAATACCGTCTGTGATGCCCAGGTCGAAGAGGAAGCCTTTCACGGCAGCTTCGCTGGTCAGATAAGCCTTGAAACCGTTGATATTCGTTCCGGTGTAGGGGAAGAAGCCCACCTGGCCGTCCTGGTTCTGCAGGGTGTAGATATTGGCCGGGGCTTCGGCTGTGGCGATAGCGCCGCCCAAGGCTTTGTTCTCTACGGTGGTTCCGCCGGTAGTGATGTTCAGGTGGTATGTGCCTGCTTCGGCGGCCAGAACCACAGCGGTGTTGGCCGGAACGGTCTCACCGGTTTCCGTCAGCATCAGTTTATCGCCCTCGATAGCGCCGCTGTAAGCCTTCACACCGTCCGTCAGGCTCAGGGCTACGGGAGCATACAGGGTAGAGTAACCGGCAGCCGTGATGGTGACAGGCAGGGCCTCTACCGGCTCAATGATCCACAAGGTATTGTTGCCGCTCGGTACGCTGTTGCGGTTAGCTTCTGTCTCGCTGCCTGCATTGTGGTTGAACAGGTAGCGCCCGTTTCCGCCGGTTGCGCTGGCATAAAGAATGTAATTCCCATCGGCCTGCTGATGGATTTCCCAGGTATTGGCACTGCCGATAGCACCGGTATGGCTGGTGTTATGAGCGTACAATCCGCTGGCATAGTTCAGCAGTTTTCTTTCCGCGTCCAGATAGAAGATGCTTTCGGCACCGTCGCCGGCTTCGATCATTGGCATGCGGCTGTTGATATTGCCGGTAGTCAGGTACAGGCTGTTAGCCACACCTTTGATGCGGTAGAAAGCACCGGTCGGGATGTCGGTCGTCTGAAGGAAGGCACGGCAGGAAGAACCGCCGTCGGTTTCGTTCCAACCGCGTAGCACTTTCGTACCGTCCACATATTGTGCATTTACAAAGTCAGTGTCATCCGCCAGCTTCCAAGCGAAAGAGTTTTCGATGCCGCTTGTCGTGTTGTGAAGGAAGAATACGTTGCGGTCGTTGGTAGCCGACATTACAGCGGCTGTGTTGCCGTTTGTGGCCTTGCGAAGTGTCAGATTCTCGCCGGCAGCCTTGTTGTAGATTTTGAAGCCGTCGAACGGATTTCCTACGAACGCCCATTTACGGCTGTCGGGCACGTAACCGGCATCTACCACTGTAGAAGGAACTTGGGGAAGGATTACGTCTGCATTTTCATCCACATATGTCCATACGTAGCGGTTCGTACCGTAAAACACATCGGCCGTTCCATTATCGTTGCTGTGCATATCCATAATGTACCAGGTAGCACTGGCAAAGTTCGTAGAAGCGGTGAACGGCAGGTTGTATGTACAAGGTATAGTCACTGTATTGCTTTCGCGGTCGAAAGTCATATTGCCTAAATTTACGAATGCGAAAGTAGCGGGTGCTGTCGGATTGGCCGTATCATAATTACCCGTAACGCTCTTCTTCACTTCACCGTTAACCGTATAGTTAAACGTGACGTTCTCAAATACCTCACCTTGAGGCTCGTTTACTTCGTGGATATACCAGGCAGAGCAATCATTGGCTCCAGTATTCCAGTTAACAATGTTTCCGTTAGCGTTGGCACCGCCTCCGTGTCCTCCACAATGTGCGGGATTACCACCCACTTTTACCTTGAATTGTCCGGTAATAAGGAACTCCAGTATGGTTGTTGTAGCTTCTGTTCCAACTGTGAAATTAGCGGAGGTGGTAGCATTGCCTATCGGATATGTTCCGTCCCCATAGTTTTGTATGGTATAACCGCCGTCTGTGGGTACGATTGTCCATATCTGTGTTCTGTCAAGCTCGTTCAATGTGGTCCATTTCAAATTTGTACCGTCGCTGTACATAGCTTTTTTTACGTGCTGTTGTGTTTCGAATGCGGGATAAGCACTTATGATCATGTAGAACTTGCCGGCTTCCGGCTGAATGCGGTCGGTATTGGCCAGTAGATCTTCTATAATGCCTTGCTGGGTCTTGTATTCTTCAATGGTTGAATTTTGATTATTCAGAACAGACTGTGCGGTATGAATCTTATCGGTTATACTTGTGGTAGATGCAATGTAGCCGGGATCGGTGCCGATAGCTTCTATCAAAGTTTCTATGGCATCGTGCAGATCTTGGACAGGATTGTATTCGGATATAGTCCAGGACGTTCCTTCGTTGTCGTCGGCGCTTGGCTTCCATGTTCCTGTACCATTATTATGGTTATTAGCATCAATGCAGTTGGCGCTTAGATTGCTTGTCAGGGAGATGCACTTGTAGTTGGCTCTGTGCGGGTTATCCAAAATGTACCACGTAGCACCCTCGGCTGTAAATCCGTTCACGGAAGCCAGCGGGTTGGCCTGTGAAGCGTTGTAGAGCTTTACGCCGTCTCCCGTTTCGTTCAGTACGATTTTCCACAAGGATGTTTCGCCATTTTCGTTGATGTGCAGCAAATTGCTGCTTTCTCCGTTGGCATTCAGGAAGCCGCCGCGCGGGCTCTCAAAACGATAGTACGGCTGCATGGCTTGTGCTTCTTCCGTAGAGAACGTGTACACATACCATACGGAATAACCACCGGTGCCGCCGGCGTATTTCGGAGTTCCGGCTTGGCCTTGTGCGTTCAGGTGGGTACCGTCTGTAGTGAAGCGGATGGTCTTCACGCCGTTTTCTGTATCGGGTACAACAGTTGTCCAGCCATCGGCTTCGGCAATGCTGGCAGTGAAAGGAGCTGCTTCGGCTTTCGTGGCTTTGATGGCCAGTTGGTCACCGTCTTTTCCGATATAGGTACCGTCTGCCATGCGCTGCAAGGCGAAGCCGCCGGCTTCGATCGTGCGGATCTTGAACAGGTTGCTATACGAAAGATTTTCCGTTTTCACGGCTTTGCCGTTGAAATACCAGTTCGGGCCACCGTTGGTGTCGCGGCATTGCAGCGCTACGACGGTACCGTCGCTCAGCTGGTCGACATTATCGACCAAGGTCTGTGCCCACGTATTTGCCCAGCCTGTAAGCAGGAGCAATACGCTCAATAGAGTAAATTTTCTCATCGTTTGTTTGTTAAAATTAAGTGATACAATAAAATTGATTTTGGAAATGCAATGAATAAAAAAGGAAGTATCCCCTACGGCGAGACCTGACTGCGCGTGAGAGGGTACCGAACAAAAAGCGACCAAACGTGGAAGAAGACGTTTATCCGTTTTCATCGTATTCATAAAGGGTTATCTTACCAATAGGTTTTTCTCCAGCAGGGTATTGTCCGCTTTTTTCTATATAGGGATTGCCCGCATGAAGCGTGTAAAATTACTTCTTTCTTCAAAAATACGAAAGCGTTCCCCGCATTTTTTTATGCGGGAAACGGGAAAAATGTCAAAAAAAGGCGGAAAACAGGCCGGATAAAGGTCAGAACAGCAGCAAACCGGCGGCTCCACATCCCATAATCAGCAGGATGGGATTCATTTTATACACCTGGTTGCCGACGAAAGCTACGGCGAAAAGGAAGCAGCTGATGTAGAATTGCCACGGTTCGCGGGGCGTGCCGAAATTTTCTTCGGTGAGCAGCAGCAGGGCAGCCGCAGCCAGCAAGCCTACGATGGCGGGCCGCAGTCCTCGGAACACGCTCTCCACCATCGGGTGGTCTTTGTAGCGCATGAGGAATTTGCTGATGAGCAACATCAGTACAAACGATGGGAATACGACGGCAAATGTGGCGGTGATACTACCCAGTACGCCCCAAAGCGGCCCGTAACCGGCGTTGACCAGGCTGGAATAGCCCACGTAGGTGGCCGAGTTGATGCCGATGGGGCCGGGCGTCATCTGGCTGACGGCCACTATGTCGGTGAATTGCCCGGAGGTAAGCCAGCCGTGGCGCGTCACCACCTCGCCTTGTATCATGGAGATCATGGCATAGCCTCCGCCGAAGCCGAAGAGGCCTATCTTGAAGAAGGTATAGAACAGTTGGAGATAAAGCATTAACATGGGGATGGCGTTTTAGTTTTCGTGAGGTTGGATGAAATGGCCGTAAAGGAAACCTCCCAGTCCGGCCAGGATAATGACATAGATGGGCGATACGCCGAACTGCCAGATGAGCAGGGCGGCCAGCACCGGTATCCAGATGTTGGTGAGGGTGACCCGGGCGCTTTTCCCCATCTTGAATACGGGAGCGGCGATGAGGGCCACCACGGCGGGGCGGATTCCCTTAAAGATACGCTCTACCCAGGCATTGTCACGAAATTGCTGGAAGAACAGGGCGATGCCTAATATAATAAGGAAAGAGGGCAGGATGGTGCCCAGCGCACAGGTAAGGCTGCCGCGCGTGCCGCGCAGTTTGTAACCGATAAAGATGCTGATGTTCACGGCGAAAATGCCGGGGCAACTTTGAGCCACGGCCATCAGGTCGAGAAAATCTTCTTTGTTCACCCACTGTCTTTTTTCCACCACTTCGGCTTCGATGAGCGGTATCATGGCATAGCCGCCGCCGATGGTGAACAGGCCGATGTGGAAGAACGTGCGGAAACTGTCCAGATAGATGTTCATGCGATTCGTGTTTGTTTTGCCTGCAAAGGTAGGAAGTTTTTGGTTACGGCGATGCGTCGCCGGCCGGAAAGTATAAAAGAAACGCACTCCCTTGCGAAAAGGAGTGCGTTTCTTGAAAAGGTATCAACGATGGTTCTCTATCCAGATGCGGGCGTTGACAAAAGCCTCCATCCACGGTGTCACCTCGTCGTTGCGGCGGTCGGCCGGATACCATGCGTTCTGCCACGGGAAGATGGCGCGCTCCAGGTGCGGCATCATGGCCAGGTGGCGTCCGTCGGCACTGCATATGCCGGCCACGCTGTAGTCGGAACCGTTCGGGTTGCCCGGGTAGGTGTCGTAGCTGTATTTCGCAATCACATTGTAGCGGTCCTCGTCATAGGGCAGGGAGAACTTGCCTTCGCCGTGCGCCACCCAAATACCCAGTTTGTCGCCGCTGAGCGAACCGAACATCACGCTGCGGTTCATGGGGATGGTCAGTCCGACGAAAGCCGATTCGAACTTGTGGGAATCGTTGTGCAGCATGCGCGCGCGCTGTTCGTGCTCGGGGTTGATGAGGTTTAGCTCTACCATGAGCTGGCAACCGTTGCAGATGCCTAGTGACAGGGTGTCTTGGCGTGCATAAAAACGGTCGAGGGCCGCCTTTGCCTTGGGGTTATACAGGAAGGCACCGGCCCAGCCTTTGGCCGATCCCAATACGTCGGAATTGGAGAAACCGCCGCAGAAGACGATCATGTGAATGTCTTCCAGCGTCTCCCGTCCGCTGATCAGGTCGGTCATGGTGACGTCTTTCACGTCGAAGCCGGCCAGATAGAGCGAATAAGCCATTTCGCGTTCGCCGTTGGTGCCTTTCTCGCGGATGATGGCCGCTTTGATGCCCGACGGCGTCCGACGGTCGGGGCTGATGCCCAAATCCTTGAGGCGTCCCGTAAACGGATGTGCGATGTTTATCTCGACGGGTTGCATTTTGTAGTTCTCGAAGCGGGCCTGTGCACAGCCGTTGCCGCTTTGCTTGCGGTCGAGCAGGTATGAAGTGCTGTACCACACGTCGCGCAGGTAGTCGATGCCGAACTGATAGTCCGCTCCGTCCTTGCTTACGAGAATGTGGCGCTCTTCGGCAGGGACGCCGAGTTTGATGTATCCCACGCCGGCCTCGTCCATGATGCGTTTGAATTCCGCCTTGTTCTTGTCGGCCACCTGAACCACTACGCCCGGATTCTCGGCCAGCAGGGTCTTTACAACATCGGTCTCGCCGAAGCCGTCCAGGCAGATCTCCATACCGCCTTCGGTATTGGCGAAGCACATCTCCAGCAGACACGTTATCAGGCCGCCCGCCGAAATGTCGTGACCGGCCAGCAGCAGACCTCCGCGCACCAGTGTCTGTACGGCTTCGAAAGCGTCGCGGAAGTATTCGGGATTGGTGCAGGTCGGCACGTCGCTGCCCACCTTATTTAATGATTGTGCGAAAGCGGAGCCGCCCAGGCGCAAACGGTCGAAGCTGAAGTCGATGTGATACAGGGTGCTCCGGCTGTCGTTCACCAGCACCGGAGAGACGGTCTTGCGGACGTCGCTGACTTCACCGCCCGACGTCACGATGACCGTTCCCGGCGATATGATCTTTTCGCCGCCGGGATATTGCTGGCTCATCGACAGGGAATCCTTGCCGGTGGGTACATTAATCTGCAGCGCACAGCAGAAGTCGGAAAGAGCTTCCACGCCGCAGTACAGGCGGGCATCCTCACCCTCCTGCGAGCGGCAGGGCCACATCCAGTTGGCCGACAGCGATACGCTGTCCAGCCCTTCGGCCAGCGGGGCCCATACGATGTTGGTGAGCGATTCGGCCACCGACAGCACCGAACCGGCTGCCGGATCGGCCAGACCCGCCTGGGGAGCGTGCCCCAGTGCGGTGGCGATACCTTTCACGCCCCGGTAGTCCAGCGCCACCACGCCGCAGTCGCTCAACGGCAACTGTATTTCGCCCTGGCACTGCTGACGGGCCACTTTTCCCGTCACGCTGCGGTCCACTTTGTTCGTGAGCCAGTCTTTGCAGGCTACGGCCTCCAGTTGCAGCACGCGGGTGACGTATTCATTCAACTTGGATACTTCGTAGGTCACATCCTCGTATTTGCGTTCTACGGTCTTGTCCACCATATATGTTTTCGGGCTGTGTCCGAACATCTGTGCCACTTCCAGATCGAACGGCCGCACGCCGTCGCCCTGCTCGAATGCAAAATGCGCGTCGCCCGTGGTTTCACCCACGACATACATCGGTGCGCGCTCGCGCTCGGCTATCTTGCGTACATGTTCCAGGTGTTCTTCCTGGATGAGCAGTCCCATGCGCTCCTGTGATTCGTTGGCAATGATTTCTTTCGACGAAAGGGTGCGGTCGCCGATGGGCAGTTGGGTCATGTCAATGAGACCGCCGCACTCTTCCACCAGTTCGGAGAGGCAGTTCACATGGCCTGCCGATCCGTGGTCGTGGATGGATACTACGGGGTTCACCTCTTCCTCGCACAAGGCCCGCACCAGGTTGTTGGCGCGCTTCTGCATTTCGGGGTTCGCGCGCTGCACGGCGTTCAGTTCGATGCCGGACGAATAGCGCCCCGTGTCGACCGACGATACCGATCCGCCTCCCAGGCCGATGCGGTAGTTGTCGCCGCCCACGACGACGATCTTGTTACCTTTCTGCGGTGTACCTTTCAGACAGTCGCGTTTGGTGCCGTAGCCCACGCCGCCGGCCAGCATGATCACCTTGTCGTAGCCGTAGCGCTCGCCGTTCTCCTGATGCTCGAATGTCAGTACCGAACCCGTGATGAGCGGTTGTCCGAATTTGTTACCGAAGTCCGAGGCGCCGTTCGACGCCTTGATGAGGATCTGTTCCGGGGTCTGGTACAGCCACTGGCGTACGGGGAGGATGTTCTCCCAGTCGCGGTCCTCGTCGGTGCGGGGATAGGATGTCATGTAGACGGCTGTTCCGGCGATGGGCCAGCTGCCCACGCCACCGCCCATACGGTCGCGGATTTCGCCGCCCGTCCCGGTGGATGCCCCGTTGAAAGGCTCTACGGTGGTGGGGAAATTATGTGTTTCGGCCTTGATGGAGATAACCGATTCGATGTCTTTAATCACAAAGTAGTCCGACGTGGAATGATCCTGCGGTGCGAACTGTTCCACCACGGGGCCTTCGGCAAAGGCCACATTGTCCTTGTAGGCCGATATGATCTTGTGCGGGTTCTCCTGTGTGGTGCGCTTGATCATCTGAAACAGCGACGAGGGCTTCTCCTCACCGTCGATGATGAATGTGCCGCCGAATATCTTGTGACGGCAATGCTCGGAGTTGATCTGAGCGAATCCGAATACTTCCGAATCCGTGAGTTTTCGGCCCAGTTGTGCTTCCACCTGATGCAGGTATGCTATCTCTTCGGGGGATAGGGCCAGTCCTTCCTGCTCGTTGTACGTTTCAAGGTCTTCTACCGGCAGGATGGGAGCGGGTTCGATATGCACCGTGAACAAATTCTGGTCAAGTCCTTTGTACAGGCGTTGCAACATCGGGTCGTGTTCGGCGTCTTCACCGGCCACGGGGAAGTATTCCTCGATGCGCAGAATGCCGCCGAGGCTCATGTTTTGAGTAATCTCAACGGCATTCGTACTCCAGGGAGTGATCATTTCGCGTCGCGGTCCTATGAAGCAACCGGTGAGTTTGCTCTCGTCCTCGGGCACGGCACCGCCGTAAAGCCAGCACAGTTTTTCGATTTCTTCTGCGTTGAGCGAATGATCGGCCTGGGTGGCTATTACGCTCTGTTCGGGAGTTCTAAAAAATGAGATAGACATAATACTGTAAATATAGGTATGTTTTATGTTGCAAAGGTAATCAATCTGCCTTGAATTATCCTCCATCCGCCGAAAGAAAATTACAGAAAAAAGCAGTGCGCGAAATAAATCTTTATCGTCTTTGATATTCAATATAGTTTTTCTTTGGTTAAAAAAGGTTTTTATTCTACCTTTGCAAAGCTTTTATCCGCATGACGTTTAACAGAATTTTTGTTTGTATGCCTTTTCGCCGGTTTCCTCTTTGGGGGATGAAATGGCGTAGGGCGGACAAAAAAGCGAACACTCGTCGTAGAATCTTATTATTAACCTTAAATTCGCAGCTTAATTACTTGTTATAAATGCAAGTCCTTGACAAAC
>CAJUDC010000070.1 GCA_910584955.1 uncultured Paraprevotella sp.
CCCATACGGACCGTTCCCTCGGCAAACAGGTGCCTGCACGGAAGAACCGGCCTTTTTCCCCCGGCCTGTTGACGGTTCACACTCTTTTGCGTATCTTTGTCCGGCTTTCCGTATTCCAAACCGGAAAGAACCGGCAATATGAAGATTCTGCTACTGGGAGAATACAGCAATGTACACTGGACACTGGCCGAGGGCCTGCGCGCTTTGGGGCACGAAGTAACCGTTGTTTCCGACGGCGACGGATGGAAAGACTATCCGCGCGACATATCGCTCAAACGCCGCTCTTTGTCTTTGCCCGGCACCGCCCGCTATGTGCTGGATGTGGTGCGCCGTTTCCCGTTCTTACGAGGTTTCGATGTGGTACAACTCATCAATCCCGTCTTTCTGGATCTCACCGCCGAACGCATGTATCCTTTTTACAACTATCTGCGGCGCCACAACGGGCGAATATTCCTGGCGGCCTACGGCATGGATCATTATTGGGTAAAGACGGGGATGGACTGCCGCACGTTCCGGTATTCCGACTTCAATTTAGGAACCGCCCTACGCCATACTCCCGATAATGACGTTTACATACGCGACTGGCTGAAAGGAGAAAAAGGAAAGTTGAACCGATACATAGCCGCCGACTGCGACGGAATCGTCACCGGTCTGTATGAATACGATGCGTGCTACCGGCCCTGTTTCCCGGAGAAAACGGAATTCATTCCCTTCCCCATCAACACCGGTTGCATTCAACCCGTCAAACCTCATCCCGAATACGACGGCATCCGGTTTTTCATAGGGATACAGAAACAACGCAACGCCTACAAAGGTACGGATATCATGCTCCGGGCCTTGGAACGGCTACAGAAAAAATACCCGGACCGGATGGAAATCGTCAAGGCCGAGTCCGTCCCCTTCGCACGCTATCAGAACATGATGAATACCAGCGACGTGCTTCTGGATCAACTGTACTCCTATACACCGGCCATGAACGCCTTGCTGGCCATGGCCAAAGGGCTGGTAGTGGTAGGCGGCGGAGAAGAAGAAAACTACGAGATTCTGGGAGAAAAAGAATTGCGCCCCATCATCAACGTACAACCCGACGAGCAGGATGTGTACGAACAGATCGAACAACGCATACTCCTGCACCCGGAAACACTCCCGACCCTATCCCAACAAAGCACGGCCTATATTCGTAAACATCACGACCATATTCAGGTGGCCCGCCGGTACATCGACTTCTGGACACAGCGATAACTCAAAGCAACTTCAGCGCCAGGCGCCAGGCGCCCCGTCCGCCGCGAGCCGTATAAACGTACAGCAAAGTCGCTGCCATGCGATGACATAGCGAGGGAAAAAGAAATTTTTCTTGGCTGTGCCGACAGGCCCCGGCTGCCGAACGATCTCCTTCGGTATATAGCTTACCGCGTAAAATAGCATACCGATAATACAAAGCGAGCTCGCAACGTCGGCGTTCTTCCGACGGCGGTAGCAGACGACGTACATCCTCACCGGCTGCCCGCATGGCCCGTTCCAGCCAAGGCCAGGTGGATGAAAAACCGCTGCCTGTCTGGCTTTCGGGATGCAGCCAGATGCGATGAAAAGGGCGCCGGACGTACCAATGCAGACGGGGACGTGCCAGAAGGACCCGCACCCCCAGTTCCCAGTCGTCCCAGGTTCGCAAGGTTTCCTTCCATCCGCCTATTGTACGTAAAAAATCGGTACGCAACACCATGGACACCGTAGAAAGCATGGCATTCAGTATATGTACGGCTGGAGACTCCGTACACGAATAGGCTCTGACACGCTCCCTGTGTCCGTCGGTCTGTACGGTCGTCAGCATCACTGCATCGGGACGGTCGGACAGTTCCGGCAAGAGGGTCTCCACAAAATCCGGCGACATCTCATCATCCGAATCAAAGAAGTAAATATAGGGTGTGGCGCACAGTGCTAACCCGCAATTGCGGGCGCACGAAGCACCGGAACGCTCCTCGCGCACCAGCGTAACGGACATCTCCCCTTTATCCGTATGCTCGCGACGGAAAGCGTCGCACATCGCCCACGAACCGTCGGTCGAACCGTTGTCCACCAGGATCAGATGGAAAGAGCGGTTTGTCTGTGCCGCCACCGATGCCAGTGTCCGGGGCAACCATCTCTCCCGGTTGTAGACGGGAATAACTACGGTCAATTCCTTATTTTCCATATAATCTACGGCAATATAGCATACCGTCCCACATATTCTTGAACAAAGGCCAGGGAGCCGCTCCCCGACGAACGGCATACGAACAGGCTTCTTTCAAGCAACGCCACAACGCATTATGCCAGCCGTAGACATAACAAAACACCGCTCCCTTGCTGCGCTGCACCCGTATATCGGTCAAGAAATGCAGACCGGTGGTATCGCCGTCCGTCTCTGCCACCGTATCGGGATAGCCCCTCACCGTAAGTCCCTGACGCAAGGCATCGCACAGAAACACATCCTCCTCGCCGGCGCATAAGAACGGGGCGCCCAGACCGAAACGGACATTAAAACACAAACCGTTCTCCACAGCCCGCCGCCGCAAGGTAATCTCCTGCGAACAGGGATAATAGCCGCGAGGCGCCTCGGCGTAATCGAAAATACGGGGCGGATAAGACTTAATCCACCGGCCCTGAAGGTCCTTCACCCGGAAAAGCGCCACATCAACCTCCGCATCCCGTCGGTAAGTCTGCAACACGGTGTCGAAATATTCATTCCGATAGCGGTTGTCATCGTCGGCTATGAGCAACACATCCCCCGTAGCATGCCGGAGCGCATGGTTACGATTGGCCGAAAGGCCTTTTCCGCGAAGCGGATATACCTTCACATCCGCCCTGCACCGAAGTTCCGACGGAACGAGCGTCCGGGCACTTTCCGTCGTATACTGAAACGAAACGACATAATCGACATCCGCCCGAGGGGTCAGCAACAAATGCGGCACCTGCCGTATGCCCTCGTCGAGCGTGCATATCAATACACTCAGCCTTAATCCCATCTATCGAAAACTGTTTAGCGCATCCGTCACCTGCCGCACCTCGGCATCGGTCATGACCGGACTGACGGGGATGCTCAATATCTCACGATGAATCCGTTCCGTTACCGGCAGCCTGTAACCGTTCCACGCTGCAAACGCCGCTTGCTTGTGGGGAGGAACCGGATAATGAATCAACGTCTCGACACCGTTGTCGGCCAGATGACGCTGCAAATCGTCACGACGGGCACATTGTACGGCGAAAACATAAAAGACATGAGCCGCCCAATCGGTCACTTCCGGCATACGTATCAACGGATTATGCACCTCCCGCAAATAGCAGGCCGCTATCCGGCGACGACATTCGTTATCGGCATCCAAACGGGGCAGTTTCACGGAAAGAGCCGCTGCCTGCCATTCGTCCATCCGACTGTTCACACCTTTATACTCATTCACGTATTTGCGGGCCGAACCGTAATTGGCCAGCATCCGCACCGTTTCAGCCAGCCGATCGTCGTCGGTAGTCACCGCCCCGGCATCGCCCAATGCCCCCAGGTTCTTACCGGGATAAAAGCTGAAACCCGCCGCATCGCCCAAATGACCGGCCCTGGCTCCGTAGCCGGTTGCACCGTGGGCCTGAGCGGCATCTTCAATCACTTTCAGTCCGTGAAGGGACGCCCACGTGCGAATCCGGTCCATCCGGCACAGACGACCGTAGAGATGCACCGGCATCACGGCCCGCGTACGCGGCGACAATAAGGCATCCAGCCGGTCGACATCCAACAGGCAGTCTGCCGGTGAAGGTTCGCACAGAACCACTTTCAATCCGGCCTCCTCCACAGCCAGCATCGTGGCGATAAACGTATTGGCCGGCACTATCACTTCATCCTGCGCATCCCAGCCTTCCAATTCGCGGTAGGCTCTTAGAATCAGCTTCAAAGCATCCAGGCCGTTTCCCACAGCCACCGTATGCCGACAGCCGCAATAGGCCGAGAAGGCCGTTTCAAACGCCTGCACCGCCGGTCCCTGCAAATAACGACCGGAACGGATCACCCGCTCGACAGCTTGTGTCAGTTCGGGCTCGAAACTGGCATTGATACGCTGCAAGTCTAAAAATTTTACTTGATTCATCATGATTTCTCTCCCGCATCCGCTTTCTCATCCGTAAAGGCAACCGTCAAAGGCACCTCGTAACTGTCGTAGCAGACAGCACGCCCGCCAAAACCTTCTTTCTGGAAGATAAGGCCTTCATTGAGCGTCCTACCTCCGTCCTCCGTGGATATACCGAAATCCAGATAGTCCTTGCCTTTGTAGCGTTCCGTTATCAAATGTCGGAAAAGAAGGTCGAGCGCTCCCCACTCCCTCCCCTGATCGCTGGAAGCGATATACTGGATGTGTGCCACCTTTCCGGTGACAAAAACCACACATCCCGCCACCACTTCTTTATTGTGACGTACCAGATAAAGCTTGATTTCCTTAGGAAACCGCTCCATCAGCAAAGCCATCTCCTTCACGGTATGTACCGGTTTGGTTTGGTGGTACTTCTTCAATACCTGTTCCAATACCCGCCAGAATGCTGCCAAGGTATAACCGTCGTTGTCTCCCAAACGGTCGATATACAAATCGTTCTGCAAAGCTTTTTTGGCCCCGCGCAGACGCAACGTACGCATGGCCAACGGCACATCCAGCGGTACCACCGATGAGACGGCCCGCGTACACAGCACAGCTCCCGAACGGAACAAGGCATACAAATCTTCTTCGGCCGGATAAGCGGCATATATATAAGGTATGGGTTTATACAACAACGACACGGCTCCCAGTTCTTTCCGATACCAGGCCGTTAGCAGACGAAACATGTCCAGCACTTCCGCCGCAGTCACATCTGCCGCCATCAGCAAGCCGCCGTACGTCAGTCCCCGATGGGAACACACGCGACGCTCCTCCTTTTCCCAATTGGCCGGAAAAAGGGCGCGCAGTTTGTCGTTCTCAAAAAACAATAAGGAACAATCCGTAAAGCGGTCGGCATGATAATCCATGAAATTACGGTTAAAAAGAAATGTCGCATTCTTCGTACTCTTCAGAAAAGCATTCCATAGTTCCGCATCCGCATGCCTATAACGACGTACGTTCATCGTTTTGTCTGAATAAAATCTTCGTATTTATGAATATAGCCTTCCGCATCATAAGGATGAGAAGCCATCACCACACACACAGCACCGGCAGAAAAATCCGTCAGGTTGCACCAGACGCCGGCCGGAATCAACACCCCCCTGTCGGGACGATCCATACGCACGGTACGCCGGCACACACCATCGTCCACTTCAACGGTAAACGCCCCCGCCACCGGAAACAAAGCCTCGGCACACGTACGATGTGCATGCCCCCCTCTCGTCTTTCCGGCCGGAACCCCGTATATCCAAAAGACGCGTTTCACGCTGAAAGGAAGGTGTTCTCCGCCTTCCAGAAAAGCCAAGGTGCCGCGCTCATCCGTCGCTTTCGGCAACGGAAGCCAGCAACATCCTTCCGGCCAGTGATCTTCCATGTGCTCTTTCATGTCCATTCGTTTTCACAAAAATAATGAAAATCCGTCATTGCACCGGAGATTTAAAGCAAAAAACACTAAGAAGAATGTTTTTTCCGTTGGCATAGGATAAAGAACGGATAAAACACCGACACCGGTCGTCCCTTTAACGGACAATCTGTTTCAGCGGACTAAAGAAATGATTCAACGGACCGGTACCGTGGCCGACACGGACATCTTTGCCGCTGCGCAAAGCTTCCGTCAAATAAGCCTTTCCGGCTCGTACGGCCTCGGGAAGTTCCCATCCCCGCCCCAGGAATGTAGCTATAGCCGATGAAAGCGTGCAACCGGTACCATGCGTATTGGCAGACCGGATTTTTTGCTCCGTATACGTATAGGTTGCTATACCGGCGGCTGAGGAAAGCGCCAGAAAATCCGTCATACACGTATCCGTTCGATGACCGCCCTTAATCAGAACCGCCCGACAGCCGCCGGCCAATATGGCGGTGGCGGCTGTTGTCGTGTCTTCATCGCTTTGTAAAGAGAAACCGCTCAACAGCCCGGCTTCGGGTATGTTCGGAGTTAGTAAGGTACAACGAGGAAGCAACTCTTCTTTCAGCACCTGCAAAGCCGACGGCGGCAACAACGGGTATCCGCTGCTGGAAACCATAACAGGATCGAACACTACCGGTATATCGGGACAATCCGACAGACATTCCGCAATGCAACGGATAAGCGCCTCATCCGTTACCATACCGATCTTGATGGCACAAGGGCGTATATCAGACAGCACCGCCCGTATCTGTCCTGCCACCACCGACGGCGGAACGGGAAAGACTTCGCTTACTCCCAAAGTGTTCTGTACGGTTACAGCCGTTACGGCACTCATCGCATAACCGCCCAAAGCCGAAATGGTTTTTATATCGGCCTGTATGCCGGCACCGCCGCTACAGTCGGACCCGGCTATCGTAAGTATGGGAATATATTCCATTCGCAAGCGGTTTACGGATTCAGGCAAAGCGGAAACCGTCCAACTCCTGCCAGCGACCACGGGTAAAGTCCGGTATTTTGACCGGTACGCTTCCCTGCAACGCCGACTGTTCGCTGAGTTCGGTAATACACGACCATTCGGCGGCATCGTATACATCCATATCCGTCGGCAACCCTTCTTTCAGACAATGAATCAGGCGGCGGTCCATCATATAATTCATCAGATTGGACACCCCCAGACGAAGCCCCTCTTCACCCAGCGTCGCGATAAACGGATGCTTGAAACGTTCCAACAACGGTTCCACCGCATCGCCCTGTACCGCCTCCTGCCCGTCAAACATGAAACAGCGACGCGGATATTTCTGGGCAAATCCACGGGTGCCGCATATCGTCTGCATACGGCTGTAGGGACGCGGTGTGGTGACATCGTATTGTATCAGAATGCTCTTTCCCTTTACCGTACGCAACAACGTATTGTTGATATGATCACCGTGCTCATGCCGACCGGAAGCGCTGCCCGACGAAAGCGAAACCAGATAGTCCAACCGATCACCTCTATGAATATCAAGCAACTGACAGACGGGCCCCAAGCCGTGCGTGGGATAAGGATTGCCTCCGTGCAAAAGACTGTACTTGCGCATCCATCCCTTGTGATAGCCCCCGTTATTCTCGTCGGCATTATACTTATCCCTTAAATCATGAATATAAGCCCCCTCGCAATGTGTGATTTCACCGAACATTCCCTGTTGCGCCATACTCAAGGCGGCCAGTGCAAACGTATCGTAACAGCAGTTTTCCAACATGATGCAATGCCGGCGTGTACGCTCGGCCGTATCCACCAGTTTCCAGCATTCATCCACCGTCATGGCAGCCGGAACTTCCAAGGCCACGTGCTTGCCCTGCTCCATTGCATACGTTGCCATTGGCGTATGGGTCAGCCAATCGGTACAGATGTATATCAGATCCACAGCGGGATCCCGACAAATGTCCCGCCAGCCCTGCTCTCCGGTATATGTCACGGCCTTGTTCTTTCCATGACGCACCAAGCAATGCTGAGCTTCGTCCAGGTTCTGCCGGCGCAGATCGCACAAAGCCGTAATTTCCGCATCCTTCAACACTTGATAACGTTCCAACGTGGCCCGTCCGCGATTGCCTAATCCGATCAGCCCGATGCGTACGTTGTGCGTTATCGGAGGACATGTGAGACCCAAAACGTGCTGCGGTTGTTTCATATAAAGGGATTTGATAGGCATTAATATGCCTGCAAAAATAGCGATAATCCCCGAAACAAACGAATGTTCCTTCATCAGATTACCGGAATTTTATCGGTAAAAGCCCAATAAAGAAACCGCTTCATATCGGTTCCAGGATATTGACAGGAAAAATTTTCCTTTATCAACGGATATAAGCCTCTTATCTGCAACGTTATTTCGGCAGACGTCCCTCCTTTGTCGAATTTATTTCGTATCTTTGCAGCCCGATTCAAGAATAAATTGTCACATTAATAAAAACCGAAAAAGAGAAAATGAAAGCATTTGTATTTCCCGGTCAGGGAGCACAATTCACGGGTATGGGAAAAGACCTGTACGACAACAACGCTCTGGCTAAAGAATTATTCGAAAAAGCAAACGATATTTTAGGATTCCGAATTACGGACATCATGTTCAACGGTACGGATGAAGAACTCAAAGAGACCAAGGTCACTCAGCCGGCCGTATTCCTGCACTCGGTCATTTCGGCGCTGTGCATGGGCGAAGGTTTCCGTCCCGATATGGTGGCCGGTCATTCGCTGGGTGAGTTTTCCGCATTGGTGGCAGCCGGTGCCCTTTCGTTTGAAGACGGTCTGAAACTGGTATATGCCCGTGCAATGGCTATGCAGAAAGCCTGCGAAGCCACTCCGTCTACAATGGCTGCCATCGTGGCGCTGCCCGATGAAACGGTTGAAAAGGTTTGCGCCGAAATCAGTACACCCGAAAATGTAGTGGTACCGGCCAATTATAACTGTCCGGGGCAGTTGGTTATCAGCGGTAATATTGATGCCATTCAGACGGCTTGCGAACAACTGAAAGCAGCCGGTGCCAAACGTGCCTTGCCGCTCAAAGTAGGCGGAGCTTTCCATTCACCGCTGATGCAGCCGGCCAAGGACGAACTGCAGGCGGCTATCGAAGCCACCGACTTCCACGAACCCAAGTGCCCCGTCTATCAGAACGTGGACGCCCAAGCACACACCTGCCCGAAAGAAATCAAGGCGAACCTGATCGCGCAACTCACGGCCTCGGTGCGCTGGACACAGGAAGTACAGAACATGATTGCCGACGGTGCTACCGATTTCACGGAATGCGGACCGGGCAAAGTGCTCCAGGGCATGATCGCCAAAATCGCCAAAGGTAACGCTGACGTTACGGCACACGGCATAGAAGCTTAATATACAGAACTATCACCCACAAGGCTGTCTCCGCACTCACAGAGGCAGCCTTGCTTTTAACGAACGACTATGAAAGAGAAAATCATCATCTACCAAGTTTTCACACGCCTGTTCGGCAACAGCCGCCCCTCTCCTGTCCCCAACGGAGACAAGGCGCAGAACGGATGCGGCTGCCTGGGTGACTTCACATCAAAGGCACTGGAAGAAATCAAAAAACTGGGAACGACACACATCTGGTACACGGGCATCATCGAGCATGCCACCCAGACCGATTATTCCGCCTTCGGCATAGCCCCCGACCACAAGGCTGTCGTAAAAGGCAAAGCCGGCTCACCGTACGCCATCAAGGACTACTACGACATCGACCCGGATCTGGCCACCTCCGTACCGGCACGTATGAAGGAATTTCAGAATCTGGTGAAACGTACCCATCAGGCAGGCCTGAGAATGATCATCGACTTTGTGCCCAACCACGTGGCACGTCAATATCGTTCGGATGCCAAACCGA
This sequence comes from uncultured Paraprevotella sp., assembly GCA_910584955.1. Lineage (GTDB taxonomy): Bacteria > Bacteroidota > Bacteroidia > Bacteroidales > Bacteroidaceae > Paraprevotella. The sequence continues at coordinate 9,420 of CAJUDC010000070.1, forward strand.
CCGGCACATGCGACCTGGGAGAGAACGACAACCGCGAATATGCTTTTGATCCCCAAAATAACTTTTACTATATACCGGGTGAGGAGCTGCACGCCCAGTTTGATCTGCAACAGGGCGCACCGGAACCGTATCGGGAATACCCCGCCAAAGCAACCGGCAATGACAATTTCAGTGCCTGGCCCGGCGTAAACGATTGGTACGAAACGATAAAGCTAAACTACGGCATCGATTATTGCGGCGGCGGACGTCGCTGTTTTGATCCGATACCGGACACCTGGCACAAGATGCTCGACATCCTGCTGTTCTGGGCCGGAAAGGGCGTAGACGGTTTTCGCTGCGATATGGCCGAGATGGTACCCGTTGAATTTTGGGGATGGGCCTTGCCACAGGTAAAGACATCGTACCCAGACGTCATCTTCATCGCCGAAGTATATAACCCTGCCGAATATCGCAACTACATCCATACGGGAAAATTCGATTATCTGTACGATAAAGTGGGACTGTACGACACCCTCCGCGCCGTAACTTGCGGATTTGCTTCCGCCACCGACATCACCCGCTGCTGGCAGAGCGTAGACGATATAAAGGACCACATGCTCAACTTTCTGGAAAACCATGACGAACAACGTCTGGCGTCCGACTTCTTCGCAGGAAACGCAACCAAAGGAAAAGCCGCCTTACTGGTTAGCGCCTGCATGGGAACCAACCCCATGATGATCTATTTCGGTCAGGAACTGGGAGAACGCGGAATGGATACGGAAGGCTTCAGCGGTCGCGACGGACGCACCACTATCTTTGATTACTGGACGGTGGATACCGTGAGCCGCTGGCGCAACGGCGGAAAATTCGGAGGTAAAAAGCTGACGGAAGAAGAAAAGGATTTGCAGGCTTTCTATACGCATATACTCCACCTTTGCAACGAAGAAAAGGCGTTGCGGGAAGGATTGTTCTACGACCTGATGTACGTAAATCCCGGTAGCGAGGACTTCAATCCGAAAAAAACATACGCATTCTTACGCAGGGCCGGAAAGGAACTGTTGCTTGTCGCCACCAATTTCACGGAAGAAGAGCAACACATTGCCGTGAACATTCCGGTGCATGCTTTCGAATGGCTTGGAATTACCCCCTCGGAAACAGCCAAAGCCACCGAATTGCTCACCGGAGAGGCATGCACACTTTGCATCACTCCCGATGCACCGTGCCGGATCAACTTGCCGGCTTTCAGTGGTGTTGTCCTGAAAATGAAACGATAAACCGGATCTCCCGGCATCATCCCCATAACGGCAGGCATTCCATCGGAATACCTGCCGTTATGGGGATTTCTCTCTACCGCCACCCCAAAGTAGATGCCGTACCTGTCTATTCTTCCGGCGGCAACAATTTGAATATGATGCGGAAACTACCGTCTTTATAGCTGGTACTGTTTATCTTGAACGTACCGATCTGCGCCGTGTTCTCCACATGCCGACCGATACAGACACACGTGTCGTAGTCTCCGATACGCACCAGCCGCAACACCTCGCCGGCCTCTTCCGGCAATTTATCGAGCGGCACTCCGACCGGCACATCTTCGCGCCGCACGTATTCGTACGTCACCGGTAAATGGCAGTTGATCACTTCATTCATCCGCCGTTCCACCTCTGCAATCTGTTCCGCCGTAGGAGCCTCAGCCAAATCATAGTTGATCTTGCTCTTCTTGCGCTCGATATGCGCATTGTGCGAACGCTCGCAACCAAACATCCGCACCATCGTCTGATTCAGCAGGTGTTCCGCCGTGTGCATCGGCGGATGTTCCTGTTTGTTATGCTCGTTGAGCCGTATTTCATCCTGCGATTCCATACTCATTGTTTTATCAAGTTCACAAAAGGACGTATCTGTTCAAAGGAAAAACCGGTGGTTATTAGCCGGATCCGGTGCTTTCTGTCGGTAAGGAAACAGGTCGGCGTAGCCTGTGCGCCGTAGCGGATACACATCGGACTGGCTTCTCCCTTACCGTCGGTCACGTAGACGTACGGATCGGCGAAACGCTCCTTCAGCTCCCGCAAATACTCCGTTGCCGTTACCTTCTGATAGACGATAATCACCAGTTCATCGCGCGACGTAGCATCATACAAAGCCCGAAGCTCCTCTCTTCCGTGCACCCCCATGCAATCCAACCCGCCATACAGCAGCAACACCTGTTTGCCCCGAATCGTTTTCCAGTCGAAAGGCCGACCGTCTGCCGTCACACACGGGAACGTCACCAGCCTACGCCCCTCGCCCACTTGTTTCGTATCCACATATTCGCGGATCAGTCCGGCATAGAACGATCGGGCCAGCCCGGCATCCAGCCGCTTCAATGTCCGGCGCAGGGTGTCTTTCGGCACTTCGTTCCGCACCATATACAAACGGTGCAATCCTCCCGGTGTGTTGGCAAACCGCAAGGCCAATGCCGCATTCTGCGCCAATGCCCGGCAAAGCGCTGCCTTGCTTTCCTCCCGCAGGCTGTCTTTCTTTTCGGGCATCAGCCCGTACTGTTCCGACAACTCCGCCATCCGCTTCTCATAGCCTTGCCACAACAAACTGTCCTGCCGCCAATAATTCGCTTCTGTAATCTCCTCTTGTGCCTTTACGCCGACGGTCCATCCCCAGACCGCCAGCCAGCACAACCATGCTTTCCTCATGTCGCCTCCTCTCTGTCACTGTTATTACTATTCAGGAAACAAGATAATGATCCGTCCTCCCCGCAGCCGAACGCCTTATAGCCTGCCCTTCTCGTCCAAGTACGAATCTTTGAAACCGAGAAAGTATAACACGCCATCCAATCCAATGGTATTGATGGATTGCTTGGCATTGGCCACCACACGGGGCTTGGCATGAAAAGCAATCCCCAGACCGGCCTCCGACAACATCGGCAGGTCGTTGGCACCGTCGCCCACAGCAATGGTCTGCGCGATGTCTACCTGCTCCACCTGCGCAATGAGTTTCAGCAGTTCAGCCTTACGGCGCCCGTCGACGATTTCCCCCACATAGCGCCCCGTCAGTTTGCCGTCCACAATCTCCAGTTCGTTGGCATACACATAATCTATGCCGTACTTGCTTTTCAGATAATTGCCGAAGTAGGTGAATCCTCCCGAAAGGATAGCGATTTTATATCCGTAACGCTTCAGCACGTACATCAGGCGGTCCACTCCCTCGGTAATAGGCAGATGCACGGCAATATCCTCCATCACCCCCGCATCCAGTCCTTTCAGCAACGCCACCCGCTCGGTGAAACTCTCTTTAAAGTCGATCTCGCCCCGCATGGCCCGTTCGGTAATGGCTTTCACCTGATCGCCCACCCCGGCCCGCATGGCTAGTTCATCGATCACTTCGGTCTCTATCAAGGTGGAATCCATATCAAAACATATCAACCGACGCATACGCCGGTACATATTGTCCTGCTGGAACGAACAGTCCATCTCCATCTCGCCCGACAATTCGAGCAGACGGGCCTGCATGGCCTCACGGTTGCGCGGCGTACCGCGCACGGACAACTCGATACAAGCCCTAACGTTTTCCTTGCGTTCTTCCAACGGTATGCGCCCCGTCAACCGGCGTATGGAGTCGATATTCAGTCCTTGTTCCGCCACGATGGCCGTTGCCGCTTCTATCTGCCGGGCGGTAAGCCGGCGGCCCAGCAACGTCAGGATATAGCGGTTCTTGCCTTGCATACTCACCCACTCCTCGTATTCTTCGGTCGTCACC
>CAJUDC010000071.1 GCA_910584955.1 uncultured Paraprevotella sp.
CCGACTGACAGCCGCCATGGAAAAAAAGGACAGTTACGGATAAAACCAACCGTAAACTTCTTACGGGAAACCTTTGCCGCCCTCATACAACAGCCCCGTACACACCGACAGATCACTGTAGTGCGTACGGGGCTGTTGCATACGGTCGGCCACATCCGATGCCGCTGGAGTTATCTGCGGATGAACCCTACCTTCAAATTCAATTTCAAATAGTATGCCCGATTCTCCCGTTCCAGATAACCGTATTTGTCTTTATCGGGCAAACCTTTTTCCAGTCGCGTATGCGTAAACAAATAATCGGCCATCGTCTGACGGTCGGCCTTCTGGTAACAAAGCAGTTCGCCGGCGGCCCCCACCGCAATAAACCCGGACACGGCCGTCTCCTCTCCGTTGAACATCTTGGCCGGGCGCAGTCCCAATGCCAAAGCCACCAGGAACTGCTTTACCTTATACCGGTAAAAGCCGTGTTTATGCACCAGTTCATCTTTTATCTTCAACGGATTCTGCTCTTCAACCCGTGCCGTCAACTCATCTATCCGGGCCACGTTGTCCAGATGCAGCATCCGCAACATGGCAGCCAATACGCGCGGAAAATTAGAATCGATCATCAACAGATTGCTGCGAAATATCTTATCCGCCACATCATTGTATTTCAGCACACCGCCCATGCTCTCGATGTACAGCATGCGACGGGCCACCTCCGCCGGATTGTCCGGTGCCTCGGTATAGTTGATCTTGTTCACCGCCGGACCGGAAAACCGCACGCCCGTCTGCTCCCACTTCAGGTTAGCCGTGCGTCCGCCGTCCAGCAAAGGCGTCATACCGCATAGGCGCGACTGTATGCGGAAACCTACGGGAGGCGCATCGGCGCTGTAGAACGACAAATAAAAATCCGTACGATCGTCCGTCACAGCCTCCATATCATAGATACGTACGGCGTCCAGAAACTCTTCCACGCCCGGAGCCGCCTCTATCTCCGCTTCCCGCGATACCGACAGACCGCTCAGAATCAACGAGGCCACCGCCCCGAAGTCCTCGCGCGGAAAACAGACGTCCATCTGCTCACCCACTACCCGTATCCGCTCACCCTCAACATAATAGCGACGCTCTCCGTCGTGTTCCCTCCGTGTGAGCAAGGCTATGGGCAAGGGGGTACCGACCGGTTCGCCGGCTGCATTGCCCGCATCCACCGCTCCCCGGGCCAATAAAGAAAATACGGTATATAACTCACTCCATTCTTTGCGCGATGCTGTCAACATATTTTTTGTTTTTAATACGGTTTCGTTCTTCTCTTCGGAATCTTTCTTTCCCAATTCCATGCAAAAATACGGAAATCTTCTCGGAATGCCGAAAAACAGTCCGTCTTTTCAAGAGCAGACGACGAATAAATCGTATATTTGCTACAGAATCCCAAAAAACAAATTATGATTACTTTAAAAGAACTATACCGCATCGGTTACGGGCCTTCAAGCAGCCACACGATGGGCCCCCGGAAGGCCGCTGAGATATTCCTGGAACGGCATCCCGAACCGGATACCGCCTTCGAAGTGACGCTCTACGGCAGTCTGGCGGCTACCGGCAAAGGACACATGACGGACTGGGCAGTGGAAAGCGTACTCGGCAAGGAACGGACCCGCATTGTGTGGGAACCGAAAATATTCCTCCCTTTCCATCCCAACGGAATGAAGTTCAAGGCACTACGCCCCGACGGACAGTCCACCGACGAATGGACGGTGTTCAGCGTGGGCGGCGGCGCACTGGCCGAAGAAGGCATGCCTACCGTGGAATTTGAAGAAATCTACGGCATGAACTACGCCACCGACATTCTGAGCTGGTGCATCCGAACGGGCAAAAGCTATTGGGAGTACGTCAAAGAATGCGAGGATGCCGACATCTGGGACTATCTGGCCGAAGTATGGGACACCATGAAAACCGCCGTACGAAACGGTCTGGAACAAGAGGAAGTGCTACCGGGTCCGCTGAACCTGCGCCGGAAAGCAGCCTCTTACTATGTGCGTGCCGAAGGCTATCAACGCTCCATGAAGACCCGGGGCCTGATATTCTCCTACGCACTGGCCGTCAGCGAGGAAAACGCCGGCGGCGGACGCATCGTAACGGCCCCCACCTGCGGCTCGTGCGGCGTACTTCCCGGTGTACTCTACCACTTGTACAAATCGAGAGAAATGAGCGACACGCGCATCATCCGGGCGTTGGCCACAGCAGGCCTGTTCGGCAATATCGTGAAAAAGAATGCTTCCATATCCGGGGCCGAGGTGGGATGTCAGGGAGAAGTCGGTGTAGCCTGCGCCATGGCCGCAGCGGCTGCCAACCAACTCTTCGGAGGCACACCGGCGCAAATCGAATACGCTGCCGAAATGGGATTGGAACATCATTTGGGACTGACGTGCGACCCGGTGTGCGGACTGGTACAGATTCCCTGCATCGAACGGAACGCCTATGCCGCCGCCCGCGCCGTGGATGCCAATTCATACGCCATGCTCACCGACGGCATGCACCGTGTCTCCTTCGACAAAGTGGTGGAGGTCATGAAGAAAACCGGACACGACCTGCCCTCGCTCTACAAAGAGACCAGCGAAGGCGGACTGGCCGAGGACTTCCACCAGATGTGGCACTCGGGCGTGGAATAAACAGAACCGGACAAAGGAACGCCTGCATCTCAGGATTGCAGGTGTTCCAGCAGACCGGCACAGGCATCTTCCAGAATGTCGAGCACGTTTTCAAAGCCCGAAGCACCGCCGTAATAGGGATCCGGCACGTAGTCCGCCACCTTCCGGCGACAATAATCGGTCATGCGCACCACCTTTTTCTCTTCGTCCAGACCGGGAGCCAGTTCGCGCAGGCGTTCCACATTTTGATCGTCCATCCCCACAATCAAGTCGAACGTAAAAAAATCATCGTAACATACGGGACGCGACAGATGCGTGATATGCACACCGCGCCGCTCGGCATGAGTCCGCATACGGGCGTCGGCTTTCTCCCCTTCGTGATAACTGCTTAATCCGGCGGAATCCAGCCGGAACTCCGCTTCAAGTCCTGCCTCACGCACCTGCATACGCATGATCTCCTCCGCCGTACAGGAACGGCAAATATTGCCCAGGCAAACAAATAAAATCTTTTTCATCCTGCAAAAATAACCGGAATCCGCCATATATGCAAACCGCCGCATCCCGGCACCTGTTTTCCTAAACATTGTTAAACCTCTTTTTATCCGAACGGAATCCGCAGAAAAAAGAGTAATATTGCAAAAAATAACCTACAAAACATAAATTATCAGCCTATGAAACATTTTACTTTTCCCCTGTTGCTGGCTGCCGCACTAGCAATATCCGTTCCGGCATCGGCCTCTAAGAAGAACAACAAGAAGCTGTATATCAGCACCTATTCTGCAACCATACAAGTACCGGAGACTGTAGAAACGGCTTTGGACATCACCCTTTTCCGCAGTCTGTATGCCGGATACAACAGCATTTGCCTGCCATTCGACCTCACTGCCGACGAAGTAAAAAATTCATTCGGCGACGTACGTCTGGAACAACTTACCGGTTGCAAGCAAAACGGCAACGCACTGGAACTGTATTTTGCCGACTGCACCGAACAGGGGCTTAAAGCCGGAATGCCTTATCTGATTTATTCACCGGTGAAAAAATCGGTTTGGGTGAAACAGAACGGTGTGCGCTCGGCCACCAACACGCCGGTTCCCGTTACGATAAACGAGGCCGGCGGCAACCGTGTCACCTTCTGCGGAGTATTTGAAAAAGTACAGCCCGTAGGCCAGTACGGCATACCGGCTTCGCAGGCCCTCGAAGGCGAGGTAAAAAGTATATTGGTACGCACCGACGGGAGCAAGTTCTTCCTGCCCACCCGTTGCGGTCTGGAATGGGAAAGCCAGGCGAACGGAGCCACCGAGCTGTTGATCAAGCATGTGGCTACGGCCGATGCCCTAGGTAACGTCACCGGCATCAGCACACTGACGGCACAAAACGCTCCCGTTGACGTTTATTCGCTGAACGGCGTACTCGTGAAACGCCAAATACGCATCTCCGAGATTTCCCGTACACTGGACAAGGGTATCTACGTGATAAACGGCGAAAAGTTCCTGGTAAAATAAACCGGACCTCGCCCAAAGAAACTTTCCCGCAGGCCGACGGTTTCTCTCCGTCCCGCCCGCGAAAACTACATACCGCGTCTTGGTTTATACAAACCGAGGCGCGTTTTTTACATATCCTGTCACGAACTGTAAAAACCGCGTCACGAACCGAACTCGCATCCGGCAAAGCCTCCCCTTGGATGGCACGGCGCAGCAAGTTTCCCTTACGGAGAGTTGCTTTTTCTCTTTTCTCCCCTCCGCCCGTCGCTGCCCGGTGGGGCCGGTTACTGTCCCGAAGTGCAACGAAACGCACCCACAGCTATGCCCTGCACCGCGCAGCCTCGCTCCTTCCCGCACTGCCGGAGATCCTGCATGCTCCCCGCCGCACCACTCGTTTTCGTCCCACGGTTCCCTCGTCCTCTCCGCCCGGCGGAGACGGAAATCCCCGGGGCATCCTCACCTTCCGCCCGGCCAGACGTCCGTCACATTCGGGCGTCGCAGGCTCTTTTCTTCTCCATGTGCGTCCCCACGAACAGGCAAAAGGAAGCCCCGCAAGCAGATGAGAAATCATCCGCTTACGGGGCATTCATTCCCGTTTTGCTTCAGGTCAGGGATTCCAAGTCCTGTGCTCATTCGGACACAGCTTAACATCTTTCAAGATGCCTCCGTGGTCCCGAAGCAGATGCTCGATCTCGACCCGTCGCACGTTCTGCAACCAGAAACGATTCTTGTTCCAATGCATCGGTTCATACTCCGAGCTGCGCCGGATTCTGTTGCCACGGAACAGCAGACCATCCACCGACTTGGCATAGAGAATCGGATAGTCGAACGTTTCAAAATCATTGTCCACAATGCGGATGGCGTTCTTCCTGCCGCCGTGAAACAGTGTGCGCTGCGCCTCCAACTCGGGTATTTCGGGATAGATGGAGATCACGGCATTGGTGAACTGATACTGGCTGGTGAGTCCATTTATAAAGCGGTTCTTGCGGATCGTGACGTCGCGGCAAGCCCCCGTCTCGTACCAGCCGTTGCAATCACCGCAAAGCAAGATGGCACAACCGGAGGTATGGTCAAACAGGTTGTTCTCCACCACCACCTTGCAGGGCGTACTGAACAGAGCGCCCCGGGCACGGTTGTTGCGGATCGTGTTGCCGGCAAAATAAACCTCCGGCGTCCAGGTCAGATTCTCCACACCGAACCCTTCGTTTTCCGTAACGACATCGTCCACAGGCTGTTCAAACCGGATACGGAACACCTTGACGCCCGTCACAGTGGGTTTATCAGCCGGTTCTATCAAAGCGATACGGTTTTCCGCCCCTACCGTCTCCATCGTACGCGAACGGATAAACTGCACCCGGTCGCCGGTGAATCCCCAGTCGAATCCCCAGGACTGCCCGTGCATGTAGCGGGCCTCCAGCGTATGACTGTCGATGCGTTTCACAACCTTAAGATAAGTGCCGTGCACGTTAATGGCATCGTCCATCATGCCTTCGTACAATCCGTTCACCGATTTTATTTTCCCTTTGCACCCCGAGAAATGCGTGGCATCGGCCTGCGAAGTGAACAGGCGGGGATCGTCGTCTCCCTTGCGGCAGACACCGAAACCGTCCAGGGTGATGTTCTCGCACAGCTGTGCCAGCAGTCCCATTCCCTCGCTGTAGTGTACCTTGACATTCAATAAGGTGGTATTTACATCGTGTGACAGGAAAACACCCGGCGTGGGACGGCCCCATCCCCGCAGCGCCATCACTGTGCCTGGTTTCAGCCGGGCGTCTTTCCAGCCGGGCGCCTGATAACGGTTTTCACCCACCGCCTTCAGGCCGGCCATCGGCGCGCCCACATCGCCGGTATTATATACGATATGACGGGTCTGCCCGTCAAAGGCAATCCCCCCTTGCGGCCGTATCGCCCAGCCTTCGCCGTACACCTCGAACAACCCGTCCGTGGAAATGCGGTGATGCACCCACGGTGCCGGTTCGAAAGTGATACCGCCTTCGGCATCGTTTGCCACAATCGTCACTTGCGCAATATGGGGATTCTCAAAATCGATACTCAGATCGCGCAGCGTGACATCGGAAGAACGGAGCACAGCCACCGGCAACATCCTCCCGTGAAAAACAAAAGAAGCTCCGTTGCCTTCGAGCGTAAAATCATGCATGTCCTCCAACGGCAGCCCCACCCGCTTCGGGTTCGCCTGATCGTGGTTGGATATGTAATACTCACGTTCGGCGGAACCTTCGGGGTGAAAGTCGTAGCGTCCGGCCCGGAACCGCAACACGGCCTTATCCTTTTTCCCCACTTCGGCACGGATGGTCCGTATAGCCTCCTGCATCCGGGCGGAAAGATTCGCTCCGGTTCCCGGAAGCATTCCGAAAGCCTCGGCCTCATACACGCGCTTAGCCGCGTTTCCCGACAAAGGGAGAGCCAACAAAAATAAAACGGCAAATACTTTTGTGCTTCTCATAAACATCGTTATATTAAAAGGTTAATTAAATAAAAAGATAGTCATATCCATAAAAAACACGGCTTCCCCTACTAGGGAAGCCGTAAAAATGCGCACGCCTTACCGACGCACCGTAAGCGATGCACGTCCCCGGCAGACGCCGAAAAGCTGACTCGACTGCACCTGCTGGATGCTTCCGTACCGACCGATGGAAGGATTGTCGTAGGTACCCCCCGAAGTCGACTGCCTCCCTTGACCGGAGTAACTGTACTCGGCGGAGAACGTAACGACCAACTGCCCCGTAGTGGCCTCCGGCAGACGGAATCCGGCTTTCGGATTGGCCGGATTGGCGTCGTACACCACCTGCTGTGTGACGGTCTTGGTGACAAGATCCTCCTGCCCGTTCACCGTATACGTGAAGTTCCACGTATAGACCGCTTTGTAAAGCAAATGGCCGATTTGGGACTGAACCGCCTCGAATACCACCGAATCGCCACTTACCGGCTGGTTCGGATACACACTGAAACCTTCGAAAACGGGTACATAAGACTCGTGGTCCTCTTCTTCACATCCTGTCAGCAAGACGGCAAACAGGCCGGCCAACATTCCTATGCCCCACAGAGCAAACTTCTTCTTCATACGTCCATAAGATTTTATTCCGCAAAGATACGGAAAGTTTGTGTTCGGCTTCCGCCTTTCCGACCGATTTGTCCGGCCGAATCGACCAATTACCGTATTTTAAAGATTTTTAAGCTCCCGGTACAGTCGTTGCACCGGCAGCCCCATTACATTAAAATAAGAACCGGACAGACTTTCCACCCCGATGTATCCGATCCATTCCTGTACTCCGTATGCGCCGGCCTTGTCCATCGGCCGGTAGCGTGACACGTACCATTCGATCTCTTCCTCGTCCAACTCCGAAAAAACGACTTCACTCACGGAAGAAAAGCTCTTTCGGAACATCCGGGTAGTAAGGCTGACACCGGTTATCACCTCGTGCTTCCGACCGGACAGTGCCCGCAACATCTCCCGAGCTTCCGCCTCGTCTTTCGGCTTGCCGAGCACCCGACCGTCGAGCCATACAATCGTATCGGCCGTGATAAGCAGATCGTTTTCGGCCATCCCGGACAGATAAGCGTCGGCTTTCTTCTGCGAGAGATAAAGGGGAATATCCTCCGCCTGCAACGTCGCCGGATAACTTTCGTCAATATCCGGCAGTACTTTCACTTCGTATTCCAGTCCCAAGCCGGCCAGCAGCTCCTTGCGTCGGGGCGAATTACTGGCCAGCACCACATGGTATTTTCTTAATGTGTCCAACATCTCTTCCAACTATTATTCCGTTTTGTAACCTGTCTTTTCACCATCCGAAGGCCGTTTTGTCTTTCAACCAGCGTCCCTGTGCACGCAACACCTGCTCCACGACATCGCGTCCGCATCCCTGCCCGCCGTTGCGGTGAGAAATATAAACGGAGAGCGACTTGATTTCGGGAGCGGCATCAGCCGGACAACACGGACAGCCACAACGCTGCATGATCTCGTAGTCGGGAATATCGTCCCCCATATAAAGCACTTCCCCGTCGCACAGGTTGTAGCGGGCCAGAAACTCTTCATAGGTGCGTATTTTCACGGCACATCCCATATAGACGTCCGGTATGCCGAGCCCTTCGTAACGCTTGCGCACGGCTTCCGTTTTTCCACCGGTGATAATCGCCACATGCAGACCGGTCTTCACCGCCAATTGCAAGGCATAACCGTCTTTGATATTGACCGTGCGCATGGGTTCTCCTCCCGGATGCAACACAATGGTTTCGGCACTGAGCACCCCGTCTACATCGAACACCAGCGCCTTAATCTTCGTCAGGTCATAAGGTATCATAGGTATCTGTTTATCTTATTGTTCATCCGTTTCTACTCTTCTTCTGCTCGAAGTATTCTTCGGCTGCGGCCAACCGGTGAATGCCCCGGCTGAGCAATTCATATTCCGCTGCCGCATCGCCATCGGTTTGCAGCATATCCAGGTGGCGGGCCAGCACATTACGGTCGTATCGTATGGCCGGACCGGTCTGCGCCTCACGGGGCGACAAACTATGCACTTTAGCCGCCGTTTCGTCGATAAGGGGCAGCATCACTTCAAAGGGTATGCCCCGTTCGGCCAGGATACGGGCGGAACGGGCGTAACAATGGTTCACGAAATTGCAGGCAAACACAGCTGCCAGATGCAGGCTCTTACGCCCCTCGGAGGAAAGCACGTAGACCGAATCGGACAGTGTGGCAGCTAGGCTGCGAAGGGTGTCTTCGGTCTCCCCTCCGTTTCCCTCGACAAAAATCGGAAGGGTACGAAAATCCGTTTCACGCTCTTTGGAAAACGTCTGCATCGGATAGAACACGCCGTAACGGCGGCATCCGCTTCCCTCGAAAACCGATAGCGGCATACTCCCCGCCGTATGCACGAAAAGCGCCTCTTCCCGCCCCCGGGCAACAGACGGTATCAGCGCCTCCAACGCACCGTCTTTCACCGCCAGTATATACAGGTCGGCCCCTTGCATCACCTCTTCCGGCGCAGTCGTCCATGGACAGCCCAGCCTCAGGGCAAGCGTTTGGGCCGAGGCCTGCGTACGACTGTACACCTGCATCAGCGTATGGCCGGCCCGCAACAATGCCGGTCCCAGGCACGTAGCCAACCGACCGGCTCCAATCAGTACGATCTTCATTCGGCGGGAGCGTCAAAAGTGTTGATATGCACCTTCTCCCACAGCAGCCTGTCTTCGTTAAAGGGCTTACGCTCCATCCCCTTATGACCTACCGCCACAACGGACAGCACCCGCAAACGATCGGGAATATGCAGCAAGGCACGCACCATCTCCTCGGCAGGCTTTCCGTCGGCCATCGAGCGATTGCGCATCTGCACCCAGCAGGCACCCAACCCCAGATCCTCGGCCTGCAACAGCATAAGGGTGGTTGCCACCGACGCGTCCTCCACCCACACGTCGCTTACCGCAGGATCGGCCAGCACGACAACAGCCAGCGGAGCACCGGCTATCAGCTCCGCTCCCTTATCCTTGCACTGCGACAGCCCGGCCAGCAGCTCTTTATCATCCACCACCACGAACTCCCAGGCATGCGTCCCCTTCGACGAAGGCGCCATCAGAGCGGCCCGAAGCAACGCCACCACCTCGTCCTGTGACAATTCCTGTTCCGTAAATTTGCGCATACTGCGACGGATACGTATCAATTCGCTGAACTTTTCCATGACTTCAATTGCTTTAAAATATACGTGCAAACTTAGGTAAAAAAAACGAGACATCGAAGCCGGCGCACCCGAAACTGTAGCAAAGCCTCGCAAAAAGCGCAGGGGGCACCATATTATGAAATAAATCGGAACACTCGCATACCATAACACCGTTTTATCCGTTATGAGAAATAAAAACAATATTGACTGCTGTGAAAACCCCATATATCCTCTTCCGATGGCTGTTTTTCATAAGCCTCGGCATAATGTGCCTGCCGGCAACGGCACAAAACAAGGTGAAACTGTCGGGCCGGGTGGTGGACGAAGAACAAAATCCCCTGATATTCGTTACCGTGAAACTGGAACACCAGGCTATCGGTGCCACCACCAACACGGACGGTCGCTACAGTTTCGAATTCGAATCGGTCGACAGCGTGGCTATCGTCTACTCGTTGCTGGGTTACGAAAAACGGCGCAAGGTGCTCCGCAATCCCAAAGGGAATCTCACCCTGAACATCACCTTGAGAAACGCCGGCCACGAACTGGGTGAGATCACTGTTAAAGAAGTGCAGCGCCAGATGGGCTCCACACAACGGCTTACCGTCAAGGATTTGAAACGGATGCCCTCTACAACGGGCAACGCGGTGGAGGAACTCGTGGCCACACAGGCCGGAGTGAGTACCCACAACGAGCTGAGTTCGCAATACAACGTGCGCGGAGGAAGTTTCGACGAGAACAGCGTCTACATCAACGGTGTCGAGATTTACCGACCGTTGCTGATCAGTTCGGGACAGCAGGAGGGGCTGAGCGTGATCAACAGCGACATGGTGGAAAGCATCCGTTTCTCATCGGGCGGTTTCGAAGCCAAATACGGCGACAAGATGTCTTCCGTGCTCGACATCACTTACCGCAAACCCAAGAAGTTCGAAACCAACGTAGCCGGCAGTCTGCTGGGAGGAAGCATATACGCAGGTTTTGCCCGCTCCAAATTCAGCATGTCGCACGGAATACGCTATAAAACCAACCGCTACCTGCTGGGATCGCTCGAAACCAAAGGCGAATACAGTCCGAAGTTCCTGGACTACCAGACCTACATGAGCTGGACACCGAACCGGAAATGGACACTCGACTTCATCGGCTATGTATCGAAAAACAATTACGACTTCACCCCGACGGACCGGGAGACCAAATTCGGGACGATGCAGGATGTCAAATCGTTCCGCGTATATTTCGACGGACAAGAGAAGGACTTGTTCCGCACACTGTTCGGCACACTGAATCTGAAGCGGCGCCTGGGAGAACGTACCGCAGTGAGCCTGCTGGCATCCGCCTTTACTACGAAAGAAAGAGAGACATACGACATACAGGGCCAATATTGGCTGGACGAGACCAACAACGGAACGCAGTTGGGCGTGGGCACTTTCATGGAACACGGACGCAACTACCTGACGGCAGACGTGAAAGGCATGAAGCTCCTGTTCGAGCACCGGTCGGCCAACAAACAGCACGACATCCAGGCAGGAGTGAACTGGCGCAACGAACATATCAAAGAGAATGCAAGGGAATGGGAAATGCGGGATTCCTCCGGCTACTCACTCCCCCATCGCGACGACCGGCTGGAGCTTATTTATCATTTGAAATCGGCGAACACCCTTTCCAGCAACCGTCTGGAACTGTTTGCACAGGATACTTGGCGCTTCACCAACGCCAAAGGCATATTTTCGTTCAACTACGGTGCCCGCCTCAGTCATTGGAGCTACAACAAAGAATGGCTTTTCAGTCCCCGTCTTTCGCTGGGATTCGTACCGGAAGCCAATGACAACTTCACGTTCCGCTTTGCCACCGGTCTGTATTACCAGGCGCCTTTCTACAAAGAGATCCGCGACACCACCCATACCGGACGAAGCGCCCGTGTAAGCCTGAACAACCGGCTGAAATCGCAGCGCTCCATCCACTTCGTACTGGGCGGAGAGTACAAGTTCCGCGTGATGAACCGGCCGTTCAAATTCTCGACCGAGGTGTACTACAAGGCACAAAGCCATCTGAACCCCTATAACGTAGATAACGTGAAAATCGTGTACTACGGTGACAATGTAGCCAGCGGTTTCGTGGCGGGCGTCGATCTGAAACTATACGGCGAATTTGTAGAAGGAACGGATTCATGGATCAGTCTCAGCCTGATGAAAGCACAGCAGAAATTCAACGGCAAGACATTGCCGCAACCGACGGACCAACGTTACAACATCAACTTCTTTTTCAGTGACTTCTTCCCGGGCAGCACGCGTTGGAAAATGACGTTGAAAGCCAGCGTGGCCGACGGTCTTCCTTTCGGCCCGCCCCACACGGGCCTTGAGAACCAGGTGTTCCGGGCACCGGCATACCGGCGCGTGGACATAGGCATGAACTACCGCCTGCTCAACAACGAAGACAAAAGCAACCGCCGGAACCTGGTCCGCCATATCCGCAACATCTGGCTGGGGCTTGACTGTTTCAATGTATTCGGCCTGAACAACGTGAGTTCCTATTACTGGGTGACCGACATCAGCAACCAGCAATATGCCGTACCCAACTACTTGACCGGGCGCCAACTCAACGCGCGCTTCCTCATCGAATTATAAGGTATAAAAAGAAGATTTACGACGAAACATTTCCATATTTCGCCCAAAAGCGGTAATTTTGTATAAAGAAAAACAACCGGTAAACGGGACAATGTTTAACAAAGATATTCTAAACAAATGAAGATTTCACACATTGAACATCTGGGCATCGCAGTGGAAAGCATTGAGAAAGCCCTGCCGTATTTCGAAAATGTCTTGGGACTGAAGTGCTATAGCGTAGAGGAAGTAGCCGACCAGAAGGTGAAGACCGCTTTCCTGAAAGTAGGCGAAGTGAAACTGGAACTGCTGGAGCCAACAAGCCCCGACAGCGCCATCGCCAAATTTCTGGAGAAAGGCGGTCGCGGCGTACACCACGTGGCTTTTGCCATTGAAGACGGTGTGGCCAACGCACTGGCCGAATGCGACGGTAAGGAGATCCGCCTGATCGACAAGGCGCCGCGACTGGGAGCCGAAGGACTGCACATCGCTTTCCTGCACCCCAAATCCACATGCGGCATCCTGACGGAGCTCTGCGAAAAATAAGCAGAACCGCGAACGCGCTACAGCGTACCCGCCCAATCTAACAAAGCAGACCTGAATACCCGACGCCCCCGCAAAGGAGATAAAGGATTCAAGTCTGCTTTTCTAAAAATAAACACCATAACATCATGAGTGCACAGACAGAAAGAATCAAAGAATTAGTAGAGCTTCGCGCCAAGGCCCGTCTGGGTGGCGGCGAGAAAGCGATTGAGAAAC
>CAJUDC010000072.1 GCA_910584955.1 uncultured Paraprevotella sp.
GCACGTTGCAACTCCGCCGATACATAAATACAATACGCTAATTTTCTTTCTTTTGTGAATGCGGCGTCCGATGCGTTGCTTTTTACGCAGACTTTCTGCAATCTGGCCGAAGAGGCCGGACTGGGATTGTGCTATTTGGGCACGACGGTTTATATGCCCGGGCAGATTATCGAGACGTTGCGGTTGCCCCGCCTGGTGATGCCTGTGGCCACATTGACGTTGGGGTATCCGGCCGAAGAACCGGCGCTTACCGACCGGTTGCCTTTGTCCTCGTTGCTTCACGAAGAGGTGTATCACGACTATACGCCGGAGGATATAAACCGTTGGTATGCGGCCAAAGAGGCTTTGCCGGAGAACCGGCATTATGTGGAGATTAACCGAAAAGAGACGTTGGCACAGATCTTCACCGATATCCGTTATACCCGTAAGGATAACGAAGCGCTGAGCGCTACTTTCCTAGCTGCGCTCCGTCAGCAGGGCTTTTTGGATTGAAAAAAGAAAATTCAGGAAGCGTAGGGAAACGATAACTTTTTCATTGCTATATAGAAAAGGCGGCCTGCAATCGTGTGGATTGCGGCCGTCTTGCATTTTATCTCTTCTTCAGGATAGCTTCGATTTCGTCCATCTTGGATTTGAAGCTTTTGTCTACGTGAATGCTGTCCTGTACCTGGTTGCAGGAATACAATACCGTAGCATGATTGCGCTTGCCGATTAGGGCGCCGATACGTGCGGAGGACAGTCCCGTGAGTTTTTGTGCGAAATACATGGATATCTGACGTACCTGAACCACAGACTGTTTGCGGCTGGACGTGAACACGTCCTCCGGCTTCACATTGAAGTATTCACAGACCTTTTCCAAAATGAAGTCCACCGTGATGGGTTTGTTCTCAATCCGCACGACCCGTTTGACGGTTTGTTCGGCCAAAGCCAAGTCGATGTCTCGGTTGTACACAACGGAGTAAGCCATCAACGAGTTGACGATGCCTTCCAGATCTCGTACGCTATCATTGACATTGGCGGAGATGTAGTCGATGACATCTTCCGGTATATTCAGGCCGTCGTGATGGATTTTACTGCGTAGAATGGCCTTGCGGAGATCTTGATTCGGCTTCTCCAGTTCGGCCAGCAGTCCCCATTTGAATCGGGTGAGCAGACGTTCCTCCATCCCTTGCAAGGCGATGGGCGGGCGGTCGGAAGTAAGGATAAGTTGCTTCCCGTTCTGATGCAGGTGATTGAAGATGTGGAAGAATGTGTTCTGTGTCTTGGTCAGACTGGCAAACTCCTGCACATCATCAATGATGAGTACGTCGATGGTCTGGTAGAAATTGATGAAGTCGTTGATCGTGTTTTTACGTACCGAGTCGGTGTATTGCACCTGAAACAGGTGCGCCGATACGTAAAGAACCCTTTTGTCGGGGTGCAACTCTTTGAGTTTGGTGCCGATCGCGTTGACAAGGTGTGTCTTGCCCACGCCCGAGGGACCGTAGATAAATAGAGGATTGAATGTCGTTTGTTTCGGATGTTCTGCAATAGCCTGTCCGACAGAACGCGGGAGCTTGTTGCTGATGCCTTCGATAAAGTTCTCGAAGTTATAGTTGGTGTTTAATTGCGGGTCCAGATCCTGTGGAAGGGGAGCCTGCAACAGACCGGGAGCCTGGTTTCCGCCGGTGACGGAGCGTGATACGGGAACTTTTGCCGGACGCGTAGTCGCTTCCAGATCCACTGTTATATCATGGATTTTATCGGCCTCCACCCGATACAACAATTTCGTGCCCGCACCGTAAACTCTGTTAAGTACGCTGCGCAGCAATCCCACATAATGCTCCTCCAGGTATTCGTATACGAACTGACTGGGTACCTTGACGGTTAATGTCCGGTCCTGGAACGATAAGCAGGTAATGGGAGTAAACCAAGTCTTATACTGCTGTTCGGTCACATTGTCGCGGATGATTCTCAGACAATGTTCCCACAACAACTGGGGAGAACTTTCCATTAAGCTCTTGCTTTTATAATTCTACGATCATTCAATATCTCTACATAGGCAAAGTTCGTGATATTTCGTGAGAAAAGCAAATGACGAAGGCCGGAGTATGTAGTCCCGCTCTTCTAACCAACTTGTTTACAGCATCGTAAAAGCCCGTACGTGCAACTGTGGCGAAAATGTGTTGTACAAATGCAAAAGCTTGTGAATAAGTTGCTTGTTTGCAGAGACGAGGAGAATGGAACGGCAAAATGAAAATACCGCTTTTGTTTGATAACCTACCTAAAATAAGTTGTTTAGGAACTTATTCGAAAAGGAGGCCGAAACAAAGGCGGTATTTAGAATAATTATAGATTGCCGGTTCTTATTTATCTTTCTTCCCGAACACCGAGAAGTGTACGTATCGTTTCGGATGCTCTTTCAGATCCATGAGCAGTAGGTTGGCACTGCCTATGGTGTTGTTCAGATTACTATATAATAAGGTGTCATTCAGGAGTAGTCCCAGGCTGTTGTCCTTGCGGTTCAGTTTGGCCGTCATCTGCTCCACGTGGCCCAGCGTGGTGTTCGCCTTGTCCAGTGTGGCCTGAAAGTTCAGTTGTTTCAGGTTGCCCGTCAGTTCCGTGATGTTTTGTCCGGCCTGGTTGAATGTGCGCGTCAGCATGGGCATGTCTTTGCTCAGAAGCCGGTTCAACTGTACCGTGCTTTGGTTCAGGTTTCGGGTGACGGCTTCCGTGTTTTGCATGATCTGTGCCAGATTGCGGTCGGCTGCCAGTTGGTTCAGGGCGGTGAGCAATGTGTCGACTTTGCCTAATATCTGCTCTACCTGGGGGACGAGCGTGGCGGCCTGGTCCATCAAGCCGGTGGTTTCTTTTCCGATCAGCGTGTCTCCGGGTTCGCAGCGTTCTCTGGGGTTGTTGGCCAGCAGCAGATTCATGGTGCAGCCGCCCAGCATTTCGGATATGAGCTCGGCCGAGCTTCCTTTGGGAATGCGGAGTGCGTTGTTCACCTGGATCTCTACGATTACTTCTCCGGGCTTGTTGTAATTGTACAGTATGTTTCTTACGATTCCGATATTATATCCGTCGGCATATACCGGACTGGATTTCGCCAGTCCTTTGGCATTCTGAAACGATACGTAATAGGATTGGCTGGATTGGAACAGGTTGATTCCTTTCAGGAAGTTGATGCCGATGAAAAGCATCGCCAGCGCAATGACGCCGGCCAGTCCGATTTTGACTTCTCTTGTAAAGTATTTCATACGTCGTGCTGGTTTATCTGTTTTTATTTTGTTTATATTCTCTGATGGCCTGTTGCAGGTCGGTTCTTTTTCCGTCTTTGAAGGCGATGACGAACGCTTTCGGGAACTTTTTACTGATTTCCTTGCGTTTTCGCTGGCATTGGTTGTAATCGGTGGTGGCCCCCCAGGTGTATTTGAACAGGCGGTTCTCCTGATAGTGATCCACATTCTTCAGTCCTTTGAACAGGCGGCTGGAGGCGGGTAGCTTACGGTCGGAAACGAGAATCTGTACCTTGAAGACCGGGGCGCTGCCGGCGGTAACCGTTGCTGTTTCGGCGGGAGTGTCGGGTGAGCCGGCTGTTGGGTTCCGGTCAGTGTCCCGGGAGGCCGGTGCCGGTGTGTCGGCGGCGGTGTCTGCCGGTGTCACGGCATCCGCTGTCTCCCGGGCCGATGGCTTTTCGGGAGCCGTATGCGAAGCGGAGGGCTGGGGGGAGGCGGTCGTTTTTCCGTTGTGGCTGCGTTTGTATTTCAGAAACGCGTTGTAGATGCTTCGGCTCATCTTGCGGACCCCCTCGTCGGACGTCAGAAAACGTTCTTCTTCCGGCGTGGAAATGTAACCCAGTTCCACCAAAGCGCTCGGCATGGAAGTGGCGCGCAACACCAGAAATCCGGCTTGGTGCACGCCTTTGTCGGGGCGTGATGCCGTCGTGCGGAATTCCTGTTGGATGAGCCGTGCCAGCTTCACGCTCTGTTCCATATTCTTGTCTTGCATGAACTCGAATATGATGTAACTTTCGGCCGATTTCGGGTCGAATCCCTGATAGCGTTCTTCGTAATCGTTCTCGATGAGGATAGCCGAGTTTTCCCGCTGTGCCACCTCCAGATTTGAGGAGGCGCGGGCCATTCCCAGCGTGTAGGTCTCGGCACCGCGAGCGCGGTGGCCGGGCGGCAATGCGTTGGTATGGATGGAAATGAACAGGTCAGCCTTGGCTTTGTTGGCTATTTCAGCCCGTCGGTCCAGGGGGACGAAAACATCGGTTTTCCGGGTGTAGACTACCTTGACGTCCGAGCAGTTCTTCTCCACCAGCCGACCGAAAGCCAGGGCCACGGACAGGTTGATGTTTTTCTCGCGCGACATCTTTCCGATGGCGCCGGGATCCTTGCCGCCGTGCCCGGCATCAATCACCAGTGTGAATGCTTTAGAGGCTGCCCGGCATTCCGTGCTTGGGAAAAGACCGGCTCCTGCGCAGCACAAGCACAAGGCCAGGAGTAATTTGGAGAATATGTTCCCGCAGTTGCTCATACGTTTCATTTCCGTGCAAAAATAATGGTTTTTTCCCGAAGTAGATTCGTTTTCACGAAGTTTTATTCATTTTGTGAAAGTTATAAAATGCAATCCGCCGGTAAAAAAAGCGAACGGTCGGCATGAGAAACTTGTTTCCCCGTCTTTTCAACTTCAAATCACGGTTTGTTCGGTGTAAATCAAGGTTGGATTTATACGCATCAAACCGCCGTGTGTCAACATCACATCTTGATGTTGCGTTTGTCCGTACGGCAAACGGAAAAAGAGCGGGGCACAGGCATTTTTCTGTAAAGCCCGAGAAAGAGAAACTTCGCAAGGGGAGCCTCGAAAGGCTCCGGGTCTTGCGAAGTGAATGTATTGTTAGAAAGACAGGTTCCAGCGCGCTCCGGCCATAAGCCATATACCGGGTTGCGGAATGTTGCCTAAATCGTGGTACGTGCGGTTCGTGAGGTTCGTACCTTCTATATATAAGCTATACTGCGGGGCGGTCCACTGAAGCTTTACGTCCAGGGTGGCATACGGAGAGTAGTTTGTCAGGTGCCCCGTGTTCTGATGGTTCTCGTAAAGGATATAGGCTCCCATCCGGTCTTGCCAACGCAGGCTCCAGGCGGCGTTTAGCTGCTTCCATATCTTGTGGTCCAGGTTCAGTACGAATTTATGGCGCAGGTACTCCAGTGCGTAGTTCGACTTGTAGATCGGGATGTTATCGTGTCGTTTCTGATGGATATAGGTGTATCCCGCGCTGAATCGTTGCAGGTAAATGTCGCGTCCGAAAAGCCGGCTGAAGTCCAGTTCTGTCTGAACCTGTGCGCCGAGGTTGTCCAGATCGAAGTTGGCGGAGTGATAGATGTCTTCGGCGTGATACATCACCCAGTCTATCATGTGATGCCCTTTATGATAGAACCCTTTTGCCGTAGCGGTGAATCCGGGCAGTCGGAAACGGGTGCCGACGGAGAAGGATTGTGTTTCTTCCGGTTGCAGTCCGACGTTGCCTTGCAAGGTCACGCTTTTGTAATACAGATCGGTAAAGGTGGGCAAGCGGAACCCTTTGTTCCACGAGGCGAAGAGCTTCCAGTTGCGGTGGGGGGTATAGGCCGCGTCCACACCGGGGTAGAACCGGTAACGGTGATCCACCGCCGTGTTCATATTGGCCATTACGCCGGCCGACAGCGTGAAGCGGTTCAGCAGAACGTTGTGTTCCAGAAAGTAACTGATGTTGGTCCGGTTGTCCTTGTGCGTATAATGCCTCCCGTCGCGTCCGGGTATGCCTACAAGCAGGTGCTCTTCAAGCGGCCGTCCCAGGTTGGTGCTAAGGATGCCTTCGTTGCGCAGGTCGGCACCGAATGCCGTCTTACCCGCCGCCCAGTTGAAGTAACTGCGCAGGTTGGCCCCGTATACGTCGGTGCGGTGGAAGTTTTCCCCTTTGTCGCTGTGTCGGGTAAGTTGATAATGATCGATCGCTCTGTTCCAGTAAATGCCGGGTGCGAAGCGTAGTCTGCCTTTGGTCTCCGCACTTACCGAACCCATAAAACGGCTGTTCTTTTCATACTGGTCGGGATAGGCGGCCGAATAGAATGTGTTGGCTCCGTACTGTTTGTTGCAATAGCCGGCCTGCCAGTTTACGTTGAAATCTTTGTGGTCGAAGTCGGCTTGATAAAAGACTTGGTGTCTGCGGAAATCGCTGTTCTCGGTGCCGCCGTCGCTTTGTGTGTATCCTGCCGAGAGACGGTTACGGAGCGTGCCTTTCGACAGGTTTATGCGCGCGTTGCCTCCCCAGGTGCCGTAAGAGCCTCCTTGTGCTCCGATCTCCGCTCCGCTTCGGTCATCGTTTCTTGTCACGATGTTTATTGCGCCGCCGAATGCCGATGCACCGTAGACGCGCGAAGCGGCGCCTTCCAGAATTTCGATGCGTTCTATGTCGTTCAGGCTTACAGGGAAGTCGGCTGCGTTGTGGCCGGTTTGCGGGTTGTTGATGTTCACACCGTTCAGTAGAAGAGTAATTTGGTCGAACGTGCTTCCGTCAATGCTGATGTCCGTCTGAATACCAAAGCCTCCGCGCTGACGGACATCCACGCCGACGGCTAATTTTAAAAGATCGTTAATACTCTGTACCGACGCTCGTTGAACGTCTTCGCGGAAGATCACCGATACGATACGGGCCGATTGCAGGGCCGTGAGCGGAGCTAGGGTGCCGGGCACCACTACTTCGTCCAGATGGCGTGAATCCGGTGCCTGGGTTTCCCGGCGGCTCTCGTTTTGCGCCACGGCATGATTCACTTGTGCGGTAGACAGTACCGCCACGGCGAGAACGCCGATACGAACTTCGCGCTTCAGACTGGCAAACGCACCGTACCGTTTGTGGGTGTAGTGCTTGAAGGTCAGTGTGCTACTGCGCTTTACTTGTTGTTTGAACATAAAAAAATAATTAATTATATCCGCAATATCGCGGGTTGAGGGGCAAAGGTACACTTTTTTTCGCTATCTTTGTGTGATTGTTTCCTTTTGTTAATAAAGATAAATCGGCTTACATGATGATAAAAGATGTCCGGCTATATAACATCTGTTTATGGATGATGGGATTTCTGTTGGGTGTGCCGGGGGTGTTTCCGTTGGTAGCGCAACCCCGCTATCGGCTGGCAGACATGAAGATGGAGACGCTCAACCGGGGCGTAGTGGCCGTTCGCGCTTCGGCGGATTCGGTAGCGGTAAGCTGGCGTTATCTGTCCTCCGATCCGCCAAAGGCGGCTTTTCATGTGTATCGCGACGGCAGGAGGGTCAGCCGTAAACCGGTGAGGCGAACCACCTTGTTTTATGATTATAATCCTTCCGATGCGGCAGCCTGTTACGAGGTGCGGCCCGTGTCCCGTCGGAAGAGTGGTGCGACCGGCCTTCCCGGACGGTGGGTATTGCCCGCAAAGGCGCCGGTGGGGTATGTACAGATTCCGTTGTCTGTGCCTGCTCCCGTCACGATGCCCGATGGCACGGTGTGCGCATATACGGCCAACGATGCCTCGGTGGCGGATCTGGACGGCGACGGAGAACTGGAAGTGGTGCTGAAATGGGATCCCACCAATTCGAAGGATAACTCGCACAGTGGTTTCACGGGAAATGTATTGCTGGATGCATACAAGTGGGACGGGACGCAGCTGTGGCGTATTGATCTGGGGCGAAACATTCGTGCCGGTGCGCATTACACCCAGTTTATGGTCTACGACCTGGACGGCGACAGTCGGGCGGAGGTGGTGATGAAAACGGCGGACGGAACGGTGGACGGGAAGGGCCGGGTGATAGGGGACCCGCAAGCCGACTATCGGAAGGGAGCGCCGAAGGGGGCTGCAGCCGAGGACGACGGACGGAAGCGGCAAGGCCGTGTGGGATACGTGGCGGAAGGACCGGAATTTCTGACGGTGTTCGACGGACTGACCGGCGCTGCCCTGCAAACGGTGGACTATACGCCTCCGCGAGGTGACATCCGCGCCTGGGGCGACGGTTATGCCAACCGCAGCGAGCGCTATCTGGCCGCAGTGGCCTATCTGGACGGTGTGCACCCCAGTGTGGTGATGTGCCGGGGATATTATACCCGCTCCGTGTTGGCTGCTTACGACTGGGACGGGCGGGAACTGGCGCTCCGTTGGGTCTTTGATACGGAAAAGCCCGGCAACGAAGCTTATGCCGGACAAGGGAATCACAACCTGCGCGTGGCGGATGTGGACGGCGACGGATGTGACGAAATCACCTACGGCTCCTGTTGCATCGACCACGACGGCCGGGGACTTTACCACACGGGGATGGGACACGGCGATGCCTTGCATCTGACGGCTTTTTCCCCCGATAGCGACAGGTTGCAAGTGTGGGACTGTCATGAAAACAAACGCGACGGAACCGATTTCCGTGATGCGGCCACGGGAAAGGTGCTCTATAAACTTCCTTCCGGTAAGGACGTGGGCCGTTGCATGGCCGCCGATATAGATCCGACGAATCGCGGACTGGAGATGTGGTCGACCGCCTCGGGAGGAATACGTAATATAAAAGGAGAGATTGTGAATGCCTCGCCCAAAGAGCTGCCGGTGAACATGGCGGTGTGGTGGGACGGCGATCTGCTCCGCGAGATGCTGGACCGGGAGTGTATCAGCAAGTACAATTGGAATACCGGTGTCTGTGAGCCGGTTCTGTTTTTGGAGGGATGCCGGTTTAACAACGGTACCAAGAGCAATCCCTGCTTGCAAGGCGACGTGCTGGGCGATTGGCGCGAAGAGGTGCTTGTACGCACCGAAGACAGCCGTTATCTCCGGCTCTATGTGTCAACGCTGCCTACCGGTTACCGTTTTCATACCTTCTTGCAGGATCCGGTCTACCGGCTTAGTCTGGTCACACAGAACGTGAGCTATAACCAGCCCACCCAGCCCGGTTTTTATCTGGGGGCGGAACTGGAAGGATCGGGCAAGACCTTCCGGGGCTATCGGTTCGGTCGGAAGAGAAAGCGTTGAAGAAGAAACGAAATAGTGTTTATATACCTTATTTAATAGTGTAATTATGAAAATGCAAGGGATGAAAGGCCGGCTGGCGACTTTATTGTTGACCGTCGGAGTGTGGAATGGTCCGGGAGCCGCGACAGGAGTGTCGGCACAGGAAAAAAGCATACCGGCAATAACGGTAACCAGTCCTGACGGACAGACGTATCTGGATGTGAACCTGAAGGACGGGAAATTGCTGTACAGTGCCGGCTATTACCGGTGTGAAAAGAAAGACACGGCGCGGGTGGTCCTGCTGGAGGATTCACCGTTGGGATTATACACCAATATCGGCGACTTTTCGAAGAATCTGGTTTGGAAGAAACATGTTTCGGGACAAAAGCAGCACACGTACAGCCTGAGGCAGTCGAAAGCCAGTCGGGTGAATTACGAGGCCCGTACGCTGGAAGTGGAGGTGTCGAACGACCGTAAGCAGACCTTCTTTGTAGAGTTTGAAGTGAGCAACGCCAATATCGCCTACCGTTACCGTATCCCCATGCAGGGCGAGACGGCGGCCATTGTCGTGAACGGCGAGGCTACCGGTTTCGACTTCCCGCAGCAGACCACTACGTTCCTATGCCCGCAGTCCGACCCCATGATAGGATGGAAGCGGACCAAGCCGAGTTACGAGGAAGAGTATACGCCCGACGAAGCGATGGGTACGCCGTCGAGATACGGGCGCGGCTACACGTTCCCTTGCCTGTTCCGGGTAGGTGACGACGGTTGGGTGTTGGTCAGCGAGACGGGTGTTGACGGTAATTATTGCGGTTCCCACTTGAGCGAAGGTACTCCCGAAGGCCTTTATACCGTGGCTTTCCCGATGGAGGGAGAGAACAACGGTTTCGGCAGCACCGGTGCGCAGTTCGGGCTTCCGGGTGCCACGCCGTGGCGCACGCTGACCTTGGGACGTACGCTTGCCCCTGTGGTGGAGACTACGATACCTTTTGATGTGGTGGAACCGCTTTACGAACCTTCCGTCGACTATCAGGGAGGACGGTCCACATGGTCGTGGATTCTCTGGCAGGATGCGAGCATTGTGTATGAAGATCAGAAGACATTTATCGACCTGGCCGCCGAACTGGGTTGGGAGTATTGCCTTATCGACGGAGGCTGGGAGACGAACATCGGGCGGCCGCGCATGGAGGAATTGTTTGCCTATTGCAAGCAGAAGGGGATTCATCCCTTTGTGTGGTACAATTCCAACGGAGGGTGGAATGATGCGCCTCAATGCGCCAAACAGCGTATGTACAACCCGATTGTACGCAAGAAGGAAATGAAATGGCTGCGCGACCACGGGGTGAAGGGGATTAAGGTGGACTTCTTTGCCGGCGACAAGCAGGAGACGATCCGCCTGTACGAAGCGATATTGAGCGATGCGAACGATTACGGCATACAGGTGATCTTCCACGGCTGTACCCTGCCTCGCGGATGGGAACGCATGTACCCCAACTATTGTTCCAGTGAGGCTGTGCTGGCCAGTGAGAACTTGGTGTTCAACCAGCATTTTGATGATGCCGAGGCCTTCAATGCCTGTCTGCATCCCTTTATCCGCAACGCCGTGGGTAGCATGGAGTTCGGCGGCACGATTCTGAACCGACGGCTGAACCGGGGAAACAACGGCGGCACGACGCGTCGCACTACCGATATTTTCCAACTGGCTACGGCCATAGCTTTCCAGAGCAGTGTGCAGAATTTTGCGCTGGCTCCCAACAACCTGACGGAACAGCCGGCCTTTGAGATTGATTTCATGAAGAAGGTGCCTACACAGTGGGACGAAGTGAAGTTTATCGACGGCTATCCGGGGCTTTATGTGGTGATGGCCCGCCGGGTCGGGGAGCGCTGGTTTGTTGCGGCTATGAATGCGGAACCTACGGAAAAGAAATGCAAGGTGAACCTGCCGATGCTGGCCGGAAAAACCGTGACATATTATCACGACGGAAAAGACGGTACGCCGCAGAGCAAGACGGTTAAGATCGGCAAGAACGGTGATTTTGTGCTGACCGTCCCCACCAACGGAGGAGCGATACTGGCCCTGTAGCCGAAAAGCGGAACGAGAGATAAGGGAAGCCGCCTTCAGTCGGGAAAGTAAAAAGACTTTCCGCTGAAGGCGGCTTCCATGTGTAACAGGCTGCTTTTTAACTCCAGTCCGCCGGCATATCCCGTCAGTCGTCCGTTCTTGCCGATAACCCGATGGCAGGGCACTACGACGGGCAGCGGATTGCTGTGATTGGCCATGCCCACCGCCCGGACGGCCTTCTGCCGTCCGATGTGCAGGGCGATGTCGGAGTAAGAGGCGGTCTCACCGTAAGGAATCTCTTGCAGGGCCCTCCACACGGCTTGCTGGAAAGGTGTGCCTTTCGGACGAAGCGGCAGATGGAATTTCCGTAGTTTCCCCTCGAAGTAAGCCGTTAGTTGCCGGCGGCTTTCCAGCAGTAAGGGGGTGCTTTTTTCGCGTATGTCCGGGACGGTGTCCCACGTTACGGCAACAAGGTGTTCGTTGCGTTCGGTCAGCGTGAGTGGTCCGAAGGGAGATTCGCAGACGAGGTGATAGACGGTGTCCATAGACTGTGAAGAGGCTGTTTCAGATCAGGCTCATGCCGGCGGCGTGGCACTCCTTCCGCATTTCGGAGGGCCATATACTGGATTGCGTCTCGCCGATATGGGCTTTGTGCAGTAATATCATGCACAGACGGCTCTGGCCGATACCGCCGCCGATGGATAAGGGCAGGCTGCCTTCCAACAGGCGCTTGTGGAAGTACAGTTCCTTGCGGTCTTCCTTTCCGCTTGACTTCAACTGGCGCAGCAAGGCTTCCTCATCCACGCGGATACCCATCGAGGACAGTTCGATGGAGCGGTTCAGCAACGGATACCAGATGAGCAGATCACCGTTCAGTCCGGCCAGCCCGTCACCGGTAGGTGTGGAGTAATCATCATAGTCGGGGGCGCGCAGGTCGTGTTCCTGTCCATTGCTCAACTTGCCTCCGATGCCGATGATAAACACGGCGCCGTACGCCTTGCAGATGGCATGCTCGCGCTCTTTGGGCGAAAGGTCCGGGTAGCGTTGCAGCAGTTCTTCGGCATGGATAAAGTATACGTCCTCGGGCAAAAACGCCTGTAGTTGCGGGTATGTCTCGCAGATATAGAATTCGGTGCGGAGGATGGCCGAATAGATGCCCCGTACAATCTTCTTGAGGTAATCCACATTTCTGTTCTTCGCCAGGATCACCCGTTCCCAGTCCCACTGGTCCACATAGAGCGAGTGCAGGTTGTCCATCTCTTCATCGGCCCGTATGGCGTTCATGTCGGTGATGATGCCGTATCCCGGAGCAATGTTGTATTCGGCCAGCGTCACCCGTTTCCATTTGGCCAGTGAATGCACCACCTCGGCCGGTGCGTCTTCCATATCCTTGATAGGAAATGTCACGGGGCGTTCCACGCCGTTCAGGTCGTCGTTCATGCCCAAGCCTTTCAGCACAAACAGAGGAGCGGTGACGCGTCGCAGGCGCAACTCCGTGGAGATACTGCTCAGAAAAAAGTCTTTGATCTTCTTGATGCCTAATTCGGTTTGCTTCAAATCAAGCAGAGAATGATAATTATCAGGTTTTATCAGATTGCTCATTTTGCTATTTGTTTTTTATCAATGGCTTTACATTTGGTCTGCAAATATACATCATTTTATTAAAAAGACAGGATGGAAAGCCCGGAAATAGCGAAATGATTTTTTCATCATTCATATATTTTTTGTCGTTTCATTGCACTTTCCATTTTTTTTATTACTTTTGCACCGTCTTTAAGGCTCCGTAGCTTAGTTGTATAGAGCGTCAGATTCCGGTTCTGAAGGTCCTGGGTTAGAGTCCCAGCGGGGTCACTGCGGGGAGTTACCACGGTAGCTCCCCTTTTTTGTATCCCTTTTTGAACAACTCCCGGAGGATGGGAATATACGATGTGCCCTAGGCCGGAGCA
>CAJUDC010000073.1:0-2461 GCA_910584955.1 uncultured Paraprevotella sp.
GTGATCGAAAACAAGGCCCTGCAACTGCCGCTGTGTGGCGGCGGCTTCTTCGGCAAAGGTGGTGCGCACCGGTACGTCGGTGAATCCGTAGCAGGTGCCCGGTTCCACATCGACGGAGGTATGTCGGATTAAGTAGACTTCCATATATTAGTAAGGTGTTAAGCGGGAATGTGGCACAGATAAGCCAGATAAAACGAAAGCTCGCAAAGCAGGAAAGTGGCGCCGCAGCAGTCGCCGGTGTAGCCCCGGATGCGTTTTTTCATAAGGGCGGCCAGGCCCAGTTCCACGGCCACCGGAACCAGAAACATCCATGCTTGCACACCGGACGGCTCGGCATAGTTCCATACGGCCACGGGAGCGAGGGCCAGCAGACAGCGCAGGACGTGATGGAAAGCATGAATGCCTGTAGGCGCCTCGTACACCACACGTGCTTTTGCCTCCTCCTCCCGACGGGCGTAGGGTAGTTGACGGATCAGCAGGGAGCCGATCGTTTTGCCGTATATGTCTGCCGTGAGAATGAGGGCGGGAGCGACTGCCGGCGGTAGGGCGGTGAGGGAGGCGAATAACAGTCCTGTGTACAGGATAAGTCCCAGTACGCCGTAAGTTCCTATATGCGAATCCTTCATGATGGCCAGGGTGCGTTCGCGCGTGTTGTGACCTCCGAAAGCATCACAGAAATCGGCCAGACCGTCCTCGTGCAGCGCGCCTGTCAGTGCGATGCGGACGGCTATGGCCAGCAAAGCCGCCACGGTGACGGGAAAGAACAATGCGGTCAGCCAGAATGTAAAGGCCATCAGCCCGCCGGTCAGCCATCCGGCAAACGGCCAATAATCCACTACATGCTTGAAACAACTTGCGTCCACCGTTTTAAAGCGCCATAACGGCAATCGCGTGAAGAACATCAGGGCGGCAAGGATGCGGTCGGTCATGCGGTCGGTCGGTTTAGAAGTACTTGGTGATGTTGGCACCGTCGAAACTGTTCATGTCGCTGAGCATGTGCATGGCCGATTGGAGCAGGGGCCATGCACAAACGGCGCCTGTGCCCTCACCGAGCCGCAACCGCAGTTGCAGCAAGCCGTGTGCCCCCATGCCCTGTAGCATCAGGCGGTGGCCGGCTTCGTCGCCTTCGTGGCAGAATACGGCGTAGGGGAGCACTGCGTCGTTCAGCCGGGAGGCCATCAGCATGCAGGCGCTCATGATGAAACCGTCCACGAGGATCATCATGCGCAGTTCGGCTGCCCGCAGCATGGCTCCTACGGCGGCGGCCATCTCGAAACCGCCGAATTGACGCAGCACTTCGGTACATTCTTCCGTTGTGGCCCGACCGGGGCGGAATGCGGGGTATTCGGACCGGAACCGGGCGACCGCCTGTTCCAGTACGTGTCGTTTATGACGGATGCCGTCGTCGTCCAGCCCGGCTCCGGCTCCTACGCAGGTAGACAGCGGGATGTCTTGCAGCAGGTGCATCCATATGGACGACGGCGAGGTGTTGCCGATCCCCATTTCACCGAAGCTGATGACATTGCAGCCCATGTCGTGGCATTCCGTTACCAGACGGGCGCCGGTATCGATACATTGGTCCATCTCTTCCATGCTCATGGCAGCTTCGTGCAGGAAATTGCGTGTGCCGGCCGCCACTTTCCGGTTGATGATTCCGGGGTAGGGCATCAGGTCATAGTCCACTCCCATATCCACGATGAGCAGTTTGAATCCATGCTGGTTGCAAAACATGTTGATGCCTCCTCCGCCTCGTGTGAAGTTGATCATCTGCTGCCAGGTAATGTCGCGGGGAGAGATGCTGACCCCTTCCCGTTCAATGCCGTGGTCGGCGCCGAAGAGGATATGGCAGGGGCGGTGCAGCGACGGTTCGGTGGTGTGCTGGATGAGACCGGCCTGCAAGGCCAGTTCTTCCAACCGTCCTAGGGAACCTTTGGGCTTGTTCAGATTGTCTATTTTCGTTTGCAAGGCGGGGCGTAAGGCCTCGTCGGGAACTTGAATGTCGAAATGTCTCATATCTTTTACTTGATTTGTACGGGAATACCGCTTACCATCAGCACCACCTGATCGGCTTTTCCGGCAATGTACTGGTTCATCCAGCCCAGCAGATCGGTGAACCGGCGCTGAATGCCGTTGGCCGGTATGCCGCCCCAGCCGATTTCATTGCTTACGAAGATGAAAGTGGCCTCCTGTCCGGTAAAGCGGTCGAACTCCTCCTTCAGGGCTTGCAGGGTTCGTGCCACGTGGAGGTCGCTCTCCTGTGCCTGTGCTTTCTCGTCGTTGTCGGCGGTCGGTTCGGCGGTTGGAAGTCCGTCTTTCTCCGCAGGGCGCATGTCGAAGAAGTAGTTGGTGCTCCACAGGGTTATGCAATCCACCAGTACAACCCTGCCCGCTACGGTGTGCCGGCTCAGGCATTTCTCCTCTTCGATGTTCGTCCATTGCGCTCCCCGGCGTTCTCGGTGGC
>CAJUDC010000073.1:2471-12724 GCA_910584955.1 uncultured Paraprevotella sp.
GTCGGAACTCTTCGTCCCAGATGCGGGCCGTTGCCATATATACAGGGTGCGGAGACAGCGACAGGGCGAGGTTCTCGGCATACGTACTTTTCCCGGAACGTTCTCCTCCGGTGATGAGGATGATTTTTTTCATACACCACAAAGTTATAAAAAATTCAGCTAAAATCCATTTCGTTGCCTTTTTTTAAGCTATCTTTGCAGCGGATAAGTGAATTATCCGATTCAAATAAGTTGCTATTCACATGAAAAACCTAAAAAGAGACACCCTCTTTCGGCGGAACGGGGTGAGCTATGTAATTCCTTTTATGTTGGTGACCGTCTGCTTTGCGCTTTGGGGATTCGCCAACGATGTCACGAACCCTATGGTGGAGGCTTTTTCTAAAATATTCCGCATGAGTGTGGCGGAAGGAGCTTTGGTTCAGACGGCCTTTTACGGCGGATATTTTGCAATGGCCTTTCCGGCGGCCCTCTTTATCCGTAAATATTCTTACAAAGTCGGTGTGTTGTTGGGCCTGGCATTGTATGCGGTCGGTGCGTTGCTGTTTTTCCCGGCCCGTATGGCAGGCACCTTTTCTTTCTTCCTGCTGGCTTACTTTATTCTTACCTGCGGACTTTCTTTCTTGGAGACAAGTTGCAATCCTTATATTCTTACGATGGGTAGCCGGGAGACGGCGACACGTCGTCTTAATCTGGCCCAGTGTTTCAATCCGATAGGCTCGCTGTTCGGCATGGCCGTTGCCATGATTTTCATTCAGGCGCAGTTGAATCCGGCCGATTCCGATGTACGGGCTACTTGGAACGAGGAACTGTTCAACCAGGTGAAGGACGCCGATCTGGGCGTGCTTATCGGTCCGTATTTGTGGATTGCCGCCGTCATTGCTGTGCTTTTCGTGGTGCTGGCGGTGATGCGCGTGCCCCGACGGAGCGATGCCGCCGGCGGTAAGGTGTCGGACGCTCTCCGCCGTCTGGTCCGGCTGAAACGATATCGGGAAGGCGTCGTGGCGCAGTTCTTTTATGTCGGTACTCAGATTATGTGCTGGACGTTTATCATCCAGTACGGGAAGCGCCTTCTGCTCGATGATCCCCAAGTAATGCAGTCCGGCCTGATGCAGACGGCCCTGTCGGTTCTGCACGTTTTGGATGTGGAGACGTGGTCGTCTATTGTCTCGGCAACGGAACTGATCGAAACACATGCCGCCGTATTGTCGCAGATGGTGAACATCATGGCTATGGCCGTGTTCTGCTCCAGCCGTTTCTTGTGTACATTCTTTATGCGTTTCATTTCAGCCGGCCATCTGCTGCTGTTATTGGCCGTGTTGGGTGCCGTGTTCACCGCCGGAGCGATTTTCTGTTGCGGAGTGGAGGGCTTTTACTGTCTGATTGCGGTGTCGGGCTGCATGTCGATCATGTTTCCCACTATCTACGGCATCGCGCTCGACGGACTGGACGAGGACGCCAAGTTCGGAGCGGCAGGTCTGATCATGAGCATCTTGGGAGGTTCCGTACTGCCGCCGTTGCAGGGTGCGATTGTGGACGCCGGCGATGCCGACGGGCTGCTGTTCGGACTGCCGGCTGTGAATGTTTCGTTTGTGTTGCCCTTGATATGTTTTGTGGTGGTAGTGGGATATGGCTACCGCACGCTGACAAACTTTAACGAACCTAAGGAGGTAAGATGACCGAGGACAAGAAAAAAGGCTACCGGGTACGGGAATACCACGGACCGGTGAAGCGCTACTGCCAGACGATGGACCTGCGCGATGATCCCGCGCTGATTGCCGAATACCGCAGGCGGCACGAGCGTGGCAATGTATGGCCCGAGATCGTGGCCGGAATCCGTGAATGCGGTATTCTGGAGATGGAGATATACATCTTGGGCACCCGGTTGTTCATGATTGTGGAAACGCCGCTTGATTTCGATTGGGACGCCGCCATGAGCAAGATGGCCGCTTTGCCCCGGCAGGCGGAATGGGAGGACTACATGGCTTTGTTCCAGCACTGCCGGCCCGGTTCGTCCAGCAGCGAAAAGTGGACGTTGATGGAGCGTATGTTCCGTTTGTATGAATAGGAACGGTTTTTGTCCGTTTCTCTGTAAGCTTATTCGTTACCGATTTATAGTATTCTTTTTAAGGGCGCCGAACCGGTGCCCTTGTTGTGTTGAGGCATCAGGGGCTTTCTCATTCTTTCTTGTAGGCTACGGGAATGCCCGGTGTTCCGCTCTACGCGTTTCTTAAAGCCTGTTTTTGAATCTACTTTTCTGATATGTAGACGGTTATATGCTGTTTCCTTGTAAGCGATTTGTTCCCGTCCGGTGTGAAATAAGGGTTCCTTGGCGGGTACGCGCTCTTGTGGCGAGCGTCTCGAAGAAACGGGGTGCTCGCCGCAGTAAACAGTGATGCTCATCCCGTTTTTTCGGGACGGGCATCACCGTACGAAAGAATGTGCTTGGCATTTTTGTGTGGAGAGGAAGGGGAAAAAGAAATATCCGTACAGAACAAACGTGTTCTGTACGGATATTTCTTTTTCGACCGTTGACGGGTTATTTGATGTTCGCCCGTATCTTGGTCAGGTAAGCGTTTAAGCCATCCTCATCGTGTTCGTCGATGATTTGCAGCAGCGCCTTGAGTTCGTCACGTATTCCTTCCACCTGTCCTTTGGTGCGTGGGTTAAACAGGATCTCGCGCAACAGACAGTCGTCTTCTCCCAGTACGCCCCGTGCGATTTTCAGGTGGCGCTTGAACGTGGTTCCCGGAGCGTCCTGATGCTTCATTACAGCGGAAAATACAAACGTCGATACGAACGGGATGCTCAGCGAGTAAGCCATCGTCTCGTCGTGTTCGTCGAAACTGTATTCGCAGATGTTCAGTCCCAGCCGGCTGTACAGGTCGCGGAAGAAGATCCGCCCCATGTAGTCGCCTTCGTTGATGATGATGGCATTTTCATGGCTCAGACTTCCCAGATTGGCAAAGGTGGGGCCGAACATGGGGTGTGTGCTTACATAGCGCCGTCCGGTACTTTCATAAAACTCTTTCAGTCCCGTCTTCACGGACGAAATATCGCTCAGGATACAATCTTCCGGCAGATGGGGAATGATTTGCCGGAACACGTCGAGCGTATATTTCAGCGTCACGGCATTGATGACCAGTTCGGGACGGAAACCGTCGATTTCGTCCGGCGAGGTGAATCGCTGCGTGTTGTACATAAAACGAAGACGCTTGGCGTCGATTTCGTATACGGCCGTTTCGTGTTCGAAACTGAGCAGGTCGACAAAGAACGAGCCCATCTTTCCGGCACCTAATACCAGTATTCTCATGTGATTCGTTTGTTATGTCCCGAATTATTTGTTGATGATTTCCATTTGCTGTCTCACGCTTTCTTCGTGGATGGCTTCATAAACTTTTTTTACGAAGTCGGGGTCCATGCCGCACAACGAACCCTGTGCGCCGCGTTTGTCCAGGATCTCGCTGTAGCGTCCGGTCTGCACCACTGTCATGTTGTGCTGCTTTTTGTAGGCGGCGATTTCGCGGCTGATGCGCATGCGTTTGGTAAGCAGGTTCATCAGTGTGTCGTCCAGTTCGTCGATTTGTCTGCGCAGGGCGGTCAGGCTTTCCGTCTCCTCCTGGCTGTCGCGGATCACCAGACGGTCCAGAATGAAATCCAGCACCTCGGGCTGTACCTGCTGTTTGGCATCGCTCCAGGCGCTGTCGGGGCAGCAGTGGCTTTCTACGATAAGGCCTTCGAATCCCATGTCCATAGCTTGCTGGCAGAGCGGGGCGATCAGATCGCGGCGTCCGCCGATGTGGCTGGGATCGCAGATGATGGGCAGGTTGGGATAGCGGCGGTGCAGCTCGATGGGGATGTGCCACATGGGAGCGTTGCGGTATAGTTTCTGATCGATGCTAGAGAAGCCCCGGTGAATGGCTCCCAGCCGTTTGATGCCGGCGCCGTTGATGCGCTCCAAGGCTCCTATCCACAATTCTATGTCCGGGTTGACGGGATTTTTCACCAATACGGGAACGTCCACGCCGCGTAGGGAATCGGCCAGCTCCTGCATGGCAAAAGGATTGGCGGTGGTGCGCGCACCCACCCACAGCACATCCAGTCCGGCATTCAAGGCGGCTTCAACGTGCTTCGGGGTGGCCACCTCTGTGGCAATCATCATGCCCGTCTCTTCTTTCACCTGCTTCATCCAAGGCAACCCTTGTTCGCCCATTCCTTCGAAACCGCCCGGCTTGGTGCGGGGTTTCCATATTCCCGCCCGGAATATTCTGCAGCCTTTGGATGCCAGCAGTCTGGCGGTTTTCATAACTTGTTCTTGGGTCTCGGCGCTGCAGGGGCCGGCAATGACGAACGGGCGTTTGTTCTCGGCGCCCATCAGGTTTAGCGGTTGTAAATCCAGTTCCATAGGTATCTGTTTTTTTAAGTTGTTCAATGTTATGTTTTTGTCGGAGGAGAACAGGGGATTATCCGAATACGGACCGGATGCGTTCCAGTGCTTCGGCGAGTTTCTCTTCTTTGGCACAGAGCGACAGGCGTACGTAGCGTTTGCCGTTGGTGCCGAAGATGAATCCGGGTGTGATGAAAACCCGTGCCTCATGAAGTACGCGCTCGGTGAGTTCCTTCACATCGGCATACCGGTCGGGGATACGTCCCCACAGGAACATGCCTACTTGGGCGGGATCGAACGAACAGCCCAGCACGGTCATGATTTGTTCGGCCAAGGCTCGGCGCCGGGCATAAGTCACCACATTGGCTTGTTCGTGCCATTCGTCGCTGTTGCGGAACGCTTCGGCTGCTGCCAGCTGAAGAGGGCGGAAGGTGCCCGAATCAATGTTGCTCTTTATTTTCAATATCCATTTCACGAATTCGGCGTTGGTGGCCAGCATACCTACGCGCCAGCCCGGCATGTTGTGACTTTTGCTCATGGAGTTGAATTCGATGCAGCATTCTTTGGCACCGGGCACCTGCAACAGACTGAGCCGTTCGTGGTTGAGGATGAAGCTGTAGGGGTTGTCGTTGACAACTACAATATGATGCCGGCGTGCGAAGTCCACCAGTTTCTCGTATGTCTCTCTGCGGGCGTTGGCACCGGTGGGCATGTTGGGATAGTTGGTCCACATGATTTTTACGCGGCTCAGGTCCGTTTTTTCCAGTGCGTCGAAGTCGGGCTGCCATCCGGTCTCGGGCTTGAGATCGTAGGTGAGGATTTCGCTGCCGAGTATCTTGTTGAGTGAAGTATAGGTCGGGTAGCCCGGATTCGGAACCAGTACGCAATCGCCCGGATTCACGAAAGCCAGCGTTACATGCAGAATGCCTTCCTTGGAACCAATGAGCGGCTGAATCTCCGTGGACGGGTCCAGCTCCACGCCGTACCAGCGTCGGTAAAAATCGCTCATGGCCTGCCGCAATTCGGGAGTGCCTGCCGTGGGCTGATAACCGTGGGTGTCGGGGCGCCGGGCCTGTTCGCACAGCGTGTCGACGGTTTGCGGTGAGGGGGGCATGTCGGGACTTCCGATAGCCAGGCTGATAATGTCCATGCCTTCGGCATTCATCCGTGCCACTTCCTTTCCTTTGCGGGAAAAATAATATTCGCTTACGTTCGCCAGGCGATCGGCCGGCCGGATATGCGGGTTATACACTTTGTCTTCCATCTTTATATTCTCCTAGAATTTTGAGTTTTTGAATCAGGGGGGTAATGGCGTCTATGCTTTGCGAATAGCGGGTATAGTCGTCGAAAGTCAGGTCGATGTAAAACATGTATTGCCATTCTTGTCCGATAATGGGGAGTGACTGTATCTTCGTCAGGTTTAGTTTGTAGAACGAAAGGATGGACAGCACCTGCGACAACGATCCTTCGGCATGGGGCAGAGAGAACACCAGGCTCGCCTTGTTGGTCTGTCGTATATCCCGCAACAGATTGGCCCGCTGCGGATGACAGAATACGAGGAAGCGCGTGAAGTTGTGCTTGTTGGTCTCGATGCTTTCCTGAAGCACCTTCATGCCGTAGAGCGGTGCGGCAAAGCGGGAACAGATGGCGGCGTGTCCGTGCAGTTGCCGGCGGCTGATCATTTCGGCGGACCCTGCCGTATCTTCGGCTTCCACTACCTTGATGCCGGGGTGTTGGTTCAGGAATTCCCTGCATTGCATCAAGGCTACCGGATGGGAGTTGACTTCGGTAATGTCGGTCCAATCGTCGTCGGGCAAGCACATGATACTATGCGAGATACGCAATTTGTGTTCTCCTACGATGGTCGTGTTGCTCGCCCGGAGCAATTCGTAATTGTGCAACAAACTGCCCGCAATCGTATTCTCGATGGCAGCCATGCCGATCACCGAACTGTCATTGGCTATTTCTTCAAAAACTTGTTCGAAAGTGGAGCAACAGATGAGTTCGATGTCTTCTCCTTCGAAGTAGCGGTGTGCCGCAATGTCGTGATAGGAACCTTCAATTCCTTGTATGGCAATTCGTTTCATTTTTCTTGTTTGGGTTGGGTGAGAGTGTAAAAAAAATCCCGCTTCGGTGGAAGCGGGATCCTTTTGTGTATGGGGTTATTGATTTTTCCGGTTGTAGACACATACGATTTCCCGCTTCACTTTATGGCTAAAGTAAAAGCAAAAAAAGAAATAAAAGTATGCGTTAAACAGATTCTTCATTTTCATTTTGTTCTCTAATGCACCACAAAGATAGCGTTTTTTTACTTCACTGCCAATAAAAGTTCTGAATTTTTGTATAAAACTTTATTTTCGCTGTGTTTTTGTCATTCTGTGGACGTATGCGGGTCAGAATCCGTAAGGGTTCTGACTTTTGTAGCGTGCCTCCATCTCTTGGGCCAGATTGGTGAATTGTCCTTCCACGCGCCGGGCTTCCTCAGGATTTAGAGCCAGTGCCTTTTTCAGGTCATCGGTTGCTCCCGCTTTGTCGCCCAATGCCAATTTGATCCGGCCTTGTTCTTTGTAGAGGGCCGCCGATTGCGGAAGCAGTTCCAGCCCTTCTTTGAGAATCAGCAGGGATTGGTCCATCTGTCGGCGAGCAGCATACGACTGGCTTAACAGGAGGTAAGCTTTTTCATTAAAGGGATTCAGCTCTTTTACCTTTATATAATAAGGTATGGCTTCTTCGGGGGCGCCCTGGTTTAACCGAAGTCCGGCTTTCAATAGCAGGGCATCTTCCGTGTGCGGAAAGTGGGCCAGTAGATAGTCGGCATCTGCTTCGGCTTCTTTCAGCTGTCCCATGCCTTGGAAAATGTCGGCTCGCAGACGGTATCCTTCCTCCAGATCAGGTTGCAGCGTAAGGGCTTGTGTGACGGAAGCAATGGCGTTAAAAATGTCGCCGGTGGCCTGTTGTGCTTGTGCCGCATGGTAATGGGCGGTGGCATTTTTCTCGTCGATTTGCCATACGGCTCGACATGCTGCCAAAGTTTCGTCGTATTTTTTTAGCAGGAAAGCTACGTGAGCTTGGGTCAGCAACACCTCCGTATGTTCGGGTAACAGAGCCGACAGCCGACATAAGATCTCATAAGCTTGCTCCGGTTGGTTGAGTTGTAAATAAGCCTGTGACAGATAGTTCATGGTGTCGGCATCGCTTTTCAGTTTCAGCGCTTCGGTAAAGCACCGTACGGCGTAGTCTGTCTGCCCGGTTTTCAGTGCCCGTACACCATCGTATTTGAGTATGTCGAAGTTTTTGTCCTGCTTCTTCTGTTCCAGTTCTTCGGCAGTCTCTTCGTGCCCGCCGAATAAAGCTTTAAAAAAATTCATGGTCGGTTGGGATTTTGTGCAAAGATACGATAAAAAAACGAGACGGCGAGCAAGTGAACTGTCGAAGTGATTTTTACGGATAAAGAAAGGAGGAGTAAGGAATGGCTACCAGCCTGTTGATGATTTTACCAAGGGGTGGCTGTGCGGGGCGGTTATTACCCGATATGTTAAATAGGTTTAAAGCTCGGGTTGCTGTTCAGTAATTTGTCGGATTATATGTATTTTTGAAAAGAACATATTTCATGAATCATGACGCATATAAAGGAATATATCCGGCAAAACGAACCTCGTTTTCTGGAAGAGTGGGAGAGCCTGATACGTATCCCCAGTGTGAGTGCCCATCCCGGGCATCGGCCCGACATAGAGGCTTGTGCGCAACGTTGGAAAGAGTTGCTGTTGGCAGCCGGTGCCGACAGGGCGAGTGTGATGCCTTCACAAGGCCATCCGTTGGTTTTTGCCGAGAAACGGATAGATCCGGCTGCGCCTACGGTGCTTGTGTACGGTCATTATGACGTGATGCCGGCCGAACCGCTTGAACTTTGGCACAGCGATCCTTTCGAACCGGAGATACGCGACGGACGGTTGTATGCCCGTGGGGCTGACGATGATAAGGGGCAGACGATGATTCAGGTCAAGGCTTTCGAATATCTGGTGCGTGAAGGCCTGCTTCGTCACAATGTGAAATTTATTCTGGAAGGTGAGGAGGAGATCGGTTCACCCAGTCTGACACCTTTCATGCGGGCCAACAAGGAATTGCTTGCGGCCGATATTATTTTGGTGTCGGATACCAGTATGCTTGCGGTCGATTTGCCGTCGCTTACCACCGGCTTGCGCGGCTTGGCTTACTGGGAGATAGAGGTGACGGGACCGAATCGCGACCTCCATTCGGGGCATTTCGGCGGAGCTGTAGCCAATCCGGTGAACGAACTGTGCGCCCTTCTCGCACGTGTGGTAGATGAGCAGGGGCGTATTACGATATCCGGTTTCTATGACGATGTAGAGGAAGTCCCTGTGGCCGAGCGCGAGATGATAGCCGGTATTCCTTTCGATGAGGAGGCTTACAAAGCATCTATCGGTGTGAAAGCACTCAAAGGAGAGGCGGGATATGCCACGCTGGAGCGTAACAGTTGCCGCCCGTCTTTTGATATTTGCGGCATCTGGGGCGGTTACACCGGCGAGGGAGCCAAGACGGTTTTGCCCTCTAAGGCTTTTGCCAAAGTGTCTTGTCGCTTGGTCCCTCATCAGGACCATGCGAAGATTTCCCGCCTTTTCGTGGAATATATGGAGCGAATGGCTTCGCCGGCTGTACAGATCAAAGTGACGCCGATGCATGGCGGCGAAGGCTATGTGTGTCCTATCACTCTTCCGGCTTATAAAGCGGCGGAGGCCGGTTTCGAAAAGGCCTTTGGAAAGAAACCGCTGGCGGTTCGCAGGGGCGGTAGCATTCCTATCATCAGTGATTTTGAGCGAGAGCTGGGTGTGAAAACGATATTGATGGGATTCGGGTTGGAGAGCAACGCCATCCATTCGCCCAATGAAAGTTTTTCGCTGGATGTGTTTCGAAAAGGAATAGAGGCCGTGGTGGAATTCCATTTGCGCTATTCCGAACGTTCTTTATAACCATCCGGGCCGGCTCTTGTCAAAAAGCCGGCCCGGATGCGTGTTGAAGGTATCCTTACAGAAAGCGGAAGAAGAATGTGCCGGACT
Source organism: uncultured Paraprevotella sp. (assembly GCA_910584955.1). Classification (GTDB taxonomy): domain Bacteria; phylum Bacteroidota; class Bacteroidia; order Bacteroidales; family Bacteroidaceae; genus Paraprevotella. Next base: position 11,931 of record CAJUDC010000073.1, read on the forward strand.
GCGTGGTCCGGCACATTCCTTTTAGGGGATTATAATTTTATAACAGTGTCGGCCTACGGTTACCAGATAAATTCCGCTTTTGTTTATGGGAACGATCGTTTGTCCGTTCTTTGGGCGTAGGGAGTATAGCATCATACCTTCGGAAGAGTAAACGGTGACGGCTTGTCCTTGTACGTTTTCTATAAGGATTTTGTGGCGTTCCGACGAGACGGTTGGCTCGGAATGTACAACGCCGATTTGTGTCTCCGTGTCTTGTTCGTTTGTAAGATACAGCGTGTCGGCGATGGCGTCAGGGAGATGCAGATAAGCTCTGAAAGCCGTTATCGAATCCGTCACTTGTGCCTTTCGGTATCGACCGGCTTCTTCGGTCGATATATAATCGCCGCTTTCCCATGTTTTGCAAGTTTGGAACGTACCTTTCAGCAGGCAGCCGTCTATAGGATGTGCCCCTACTTCCGTTTGTTCTTTTCTTACTTGCCATTCCGTTACACTGTCAGGCATTAGAAGCAGGAATGGAACGCCTGCCTCTATGGAGTTTAGGGTGTCCGCACGTATTCCGTCATTGCCTGTTGTCTCTCGGGGCGACAGGAGGAGGCTGCCTGGTGGGAAATCGCAGCTTTCTACGGAAAACGGCAGGCATACCGTTTCGGGGCGGGCCGTTAACTGGCGTGTATAGTATAGGTTCAGTGCTTTAAAGGACGAGGGAACGGAGAAGTCGCAGCTATCGCAGAGGAAGACGCGCTGTACGGTATCGTGGACTAGCACATTGTAGGCGCCTGGTGCCATTCCCGTGG
>CAJUDC010000074.1 GCA_910584955.1 uncultured Paraprevotella sp.
TGAAACATATTGTGCTGAACAACGGGGGAGGCCGCCTATTGGCCGAGTTTTGCTATTTTTATTTCTGGTCGTTCGACTGTGTGAAGAGAGTGATAATAAAATGTCTGGGTATAGACTTTTTGAAAAGGTTACATTATGCCCGTACAGATAAGTAATAGAATGAAAATAAAAAGAAGTACGCATGAAGATATATTTTGTCAACCCGCCTTTTAAAGCCGAATTCGGAAAATTTTCAAGGGAATCCCGAAGCCCGGCCATTACGAAAAGCGGCGCGCTTTACTACCCTTTGTGGATGATTTATGCGGCTGCTTACAGCCGTAAATGTGGGCATGAAGTATATTTCCTGGATGCACCGGCCAAACCGTTGAACGAGCAACAGGCATTGGATGTTATTGCCGGGCAGGCACAGGACGGCATGTTGTTTGTGTTCGGCACCAGCACGCCCTCTATAAAGAGTGATGTGGCTTTTGCCGAACGGGTGAAACGGATGTACCCTTCATCGTTCATCCTGTTGGTAGGTACGCATCCCACGGCCTGTGCCGAGGAGACAATGGGATATTCCGACGCTATCGACGGCATCGCTTTGGGAGAATACGATGAAATTGTGCGCGAACTGGCTGATACGTTGGAGCGGCAGGGCGACCTGACCGGTGTGCGTGGCTTATGTTTGCGTAAGGGAGAGGAGTGTGTGCGGACGGAGCGCATGCCGGTGATGCGTAATCTGGACGATATACCGTATGCTTCGCAGTTCATCAAGGAATTTTTGGACGAGCACGATTATTTTTTTGCTGCGGCCACGTATCCTTCCATTCAGATTTTCACGGGGCGCGGCTGTCCGTTCCATTGTAATTTCTGTGTCTATCCGCAAACCATGCACGGGCATATCTTCCGTGCACGTTCGGCCGAGAATGTGGTAGGCGAGTTCGCGTATATAGCCGCTCATTTCCCGGATGTGAAGGAAGTGGTGATCGAGGATGACACGTTCACCGTGAACAAGAAGAGAGTAATGGAAATCTGCAACCTGCTGGTGGAGAAAGGCCTGCACAAACGCCTGCGCTGGCTGTGCAACGCGCGTGTCAATCTGGATCTGGAAACGATGCAAGCCATGAAGAAAGCCGGTTGCCGTCTGATCATTCCCGGTATAGAGTCCGGCAACCAGCAGATTCTGGACAACATAAAAAAAGGTACTCGGGTAGAGCAATTCTTCGAGTATGTGGCCAATGCCAAGAAAGCCGGTCTGCTGATTCATGCCTGTTATATGGTGGGAAATGAAGGCGAGACGAAAGAGACGATGCGCGATACCTTACGCCTGGCATTGAAACTGAATACGGATACGGCCCAATTTTTCCCGCTTATCCCTTATCCGGGGACGGAGGCTTATGCCTGGGCGAGGAAGAACGGTTACATAGAGACGGACTATGCCCGATATTGTTTGCCCGACGGTACGCACAATACGGTGCTGTCTTTGCCGGATCTGCCGGCTGAGGAGATGGTGCGTTTCTGCAATATGGCCCGTAAGAAGTATTATTTGCGGGTGGGCTATATCCTGCACCGTTTGCGGGTGGGGTTGGCACATCCGTCCGATTTGAAGCGCTCGTTGAAAGCCTTTGGCAAGTTAAGGCATTATTTGTTTTCTAAATAAGGTGTATGCATGATGGATAAAGTCTCCATAATAATGCCGATGCACAACGCCGAGTGCTTTGTCGATGAGGCCATACGTTCGGTGCTGGCACAAAGTTATGCCAACTGGGAACTGTTTGTAATTGATGATTGCTCAACAGACCGTTCCACCGCACTTGTACAAAAGTATGTACAAAAAGATTCGCGTGTTCATCTGCTGACCACGAAGAGATCCTCGGGAATGCCTTGCACGCCCCGTAATGAAGGTATCAGGCAGGCGACAGGGCGCTTTATTGCTTTTCTTGACAGTGACGATGCGTGGTTGCCGAAAAAACTGGAAGAGCAGTTGCCTTTGTTCGAGCATCCCGATACGGCTATTGTATATGGCAATTATGAAAAGATGGCTGAGAACGGAGAGAGGAAAGGCCGTATCTTTACGGCACCGAAACAAACAACGTACACTGCGCTGTTGCGGGGGAATGTCATTGGAAATCTTACAGGTATATATGATACGGCCAAGGTGGGGAAGAAGTATTTCCGGGAACTGCATCACGAGGACTACGTCTTGTGGCTGTCTATTCTCAAGCAGGGCTATGTGGCCCGAAATACGAATACCGTGGTCGGACTGTATCGGGTGCGGAGCCAGTCGGTATCGTCGCGTAAACTCACTGTTTTGCCTTGGCAATGGAATATTTATGTGAACATCGAGAAAACGGGGTATCCTAAAGCTTTGTTTTATTACGTCTGTTACGCATACAAGGCGTTTCGGAAGAGACTTATTTAAGGTCGGGAATATATTTATAAACAGCCTTTTGCCTGCGATTCCGCATCCGGGCAAAAGGCTGTTTTTCTGTTGTTCGATACTTTGTTTCCTTGTGCTGCTTTTTTAGGGGCATGCGGAGAAAAACTTCAGATCATGATTTGATCTTTACGGTTCATGCCGTGGTCTCTTCAGATCATGTCGGGTTGTGTAGAGAGTAAGGTACGAGCCGGAATTGTCGCGGGTACATGGAGAAAAAGACTTGACGATGCTGTGTGTATTTATCGTTGAGCACCAGATAATCAGTACTTCCGAAACGTAAGGATGCTTTGCGGATTGCTCAGGATCATCCGGCTGCTTTCCAGCACTTCTACCCGGAACTTCCCGTCGGGGGCCACTCCGCAGTATTTCAGCGAGTCCGGCGGGACGATGGTGTCGAAGGGCGTCATGTATACCGGACCGATGAAGAGGGAGTCGCCTTCGTGGCGGAAACGGGCCAGATAGGAGTGGCGCTCGCCCACCTGGCGCAACCGCATCAGATCCAGCTTTACGTAATAGTAGATGCCCGAACGGTTGTCGGCCAAAAGCCGGTGGTCGCTGCGGTTTTCCCAACGGGTCAGTTGCCAAGTGCCGTCCAGTTTGCCGTTGCAGTCCATTTTGTCGCACGACGGCAGCAGGCCGGACAGGAGGAGGATGCTTAGAATAAAAGGCAGAATCGTTTTCATGAATGTTCGTTGTTTACCAGTGTTATAAAGATTTTCCCGAACGGTGTCTCCGTCCGAACAGTCCGGTCTTGCGCAGGGTCAGCATACCGCCTGTGCTACGGCCCAGCAGGCTGCCGCCGTTGGTGGCGAAGGCACCGGTCAGAGAGATGCCGCGCAACCGCCGGGGGTGGTAGTCCAGTTCCAGCATGAAGTAGTTGCCGTAGGCCGGATCGGGCAGGGGAGTGTCGTAGGTCCCGTACGATTTGGAGTGAGTGAACAGCATCCGGTAGCCCAGTTCGTTCAGCGGGCGACCGCTGATGCCGAAGTGATGGGCCGTAATGCGGTTGTGCATGAAATAGATGCGTCCGTTGGTGTTGTAGACGGGTGAAATGAGCAGCGGGTTGCCGAGACCTTGGCCGTGGTGGTGCCAGCCGGTGTAGGTGCCGTGGTTGTAGTAGTTGTCTACACCGCTTATCTGAATGGGCAGCAGGGCGGTGGCGTCGTGGTACAGGCCGCCGGTCTGGTCCCGGGTGCCGATGTGTTCGTATACGAATGTACTTACGAAAGGATTTTCGGGCAGTTCGGCTTCTATGCCGTAAATCATGTCTTTCCAGCCGTATTGGAAGAAGAGCTGCGAGTGGTCTTCGAAGAAATGTTCGGCATAGGTGCGCACCGACCAGTTCTTGCCGTGGTATTGGACACTGAGATGCCAGCTGCCCAAGTGATTGCCCTCCACATTAGTGAAATCACCGTCGGAAGCATCCTGCCCGCCGGGGATGAAGGCATTCCAGAAGTCCGAGAAACCGTGTCCGATGTTTACATATCCGGGATCGAAATCGCTGAGGTCGTCCGGGCGCTTGTTTACGTTCCAGGCTTCGCCGCCAAACTGGACGCCCATTTCGAAACCGCCGGTCAGGGTGACGGGGAATCTGTCCCGGTTTCCGATGCGCAGGAAGCCGGCTTTACTGTGGTAGAGAACGTTTTTGGCGTAGTGTTCGGTGGGAGGGACTGCGTCTTCCTGCCAGTTGCCGTCGGTGAACATGCCGTAGGCGATGTGGGCTTTCAGGGCCAGCCATCCTTTGGTGCCGGGGATCGTCCAATAGTCGGGCAGTTCGAGCCGCGCCTGCGGCAGGGGGCGCGCGTTGATGCCGCTGGTCATGGCCCCCGAACTGAGAGCCTGGTTGCGCAGTTCCATCGGGTATTCCTTCTGTCCTAGGCTCAGACGTCCGTGCTTGTATTGAATGTCTACGTATAGCTGTTGGACGACGAACTTGGAGGTGTATTCTACCGGTACGGCCATATCCGCACCGTAGCCGATGTGCCAACGACGGGCGCTGTCGGCGGCGGTGGAACGGAATATCCCGCCGCGCAGATAGCCGGAGTTGTTTTTGATGGAAGAGAGGCCGTATTTGTTGGCCGTCAGCCAGAAAGGAGCGAAATCACCGCCGGATACGGTGGTGCTGATCTCGGCACTGTAGGTCACGTCTTGTCCCAGACGGCTGAACTGGGCTTGCGCCGGATAGCTGCCTGCCGCCAGCATAAGGGCGGCTATAAGCTTGTGTTGAAGATGAATCACCGTGAGTTGTGTTTGGTTTCATGAAGTAAAACGAAAAAGACCGGTTCGTTAGTATGCGAGCCGGTCTTTATTTTTTGTTGTTTCGCCTGCCAGGGTTTATTTGGCGTAGCTGACGGAACGTGTTTCGCGGATGACGGTGATTTTCACCTGTCCCGGATAGGTCATTTCGTCCTGTATTTTCTTGGCGATTTCGGCGCTCAGGTTCTCCGTCTGCTTGTCGTCGATCTTATCGGCACCCACGATGACGCGCAGCTCGCGACCGGCCTGGATGGCGTAGGTCTTCGTCACACCCGGATAGCTCATGGCAATGTTTTCCAAGTCGTTCAGACGTTTGATGTAGGCTTCCACGATTTCGCGGCGGGCACCCGGTCGGGCACCGCTGATGGCGTCGCATACCTGCACGATGGGAGCGAAGAGCGAGGTCATTTCCGTTTCGTCGTGGTGGGCTCCGATGGCATTGCAGATGTCGGGTTTTTCCTTGTACTTCTCCGCCAGTTTGGCACCGTAGATGGCGTGTGGCATTTCGGGTTCCTCGTCGGGCACTTTACCGATGTCGTGGAGCAGTCCGGCGCGTTTGGCTTTCTTGGGATTCAGACCGAGTTCGGAGGCCATGACGGCACACAGGTTCGCGGTCTCGCGGGCGTGCTGCAACAGGTTCTGGCCGTAGCTGGAGCGGTATTTCATCTTTCCGATGATGCGTATCAGTTCGGGATGCAGTCCGTGCACACCCAAGTCGATGGTGGTGCGTTTTCCGGTTTCGATGATTTCTTCTTCCACCTGTTTGGTCACCTTGGCCACAACCTCTTCAATGCGGGCCGGATGGATGCGTCCGTCGGCTACGAGCTGGTGCAGGGCCAGACGACAGATTTCGCGGCGCACGGGGTCGAAAGCGGAGATAACGATGGCTTCCGGGGTGTCGTCTACCACGATTTCCACGCCCGTTGCTGCTTCCAGTGCCCGTATGTTGCGGCCTTCGCGTCCGATGATGCGTCCTTTCACTTCGTCGTTGTCGATGTGGAACACGGTGACGCTGTTCTCTATGGCTGTTTCCGTGGCCACCCGCTGTATAGTCTGGATAACGATACGTTTGGCTTCCTTGTTGGCTGTCATTTTCGCATCGTCCATGATTTCATTGATATAGCTGGCAGCGTTGGTCTTGGCTTCTTCTTTAAGTGAGTCGATCAGGCGTTCCCGGGCTTCTTCGGCGCTCAATCCGCTGATGGTTTCCAGCTTTACCCGTTCCTGGGCTTGCAGTTGTTCCAGTTCCTCTTCTTTCCGGCTTACGTTCTGTTGCCGGGTTTCCAAGCGTTTCTTTTCGTTTTCCAGTTCGTTCTTTTTGCGGTTAAGCTCTTCCTGCCGCTGGTTCAAGCCGATTTCCCGCTGCTTCAGCCGGTTCTCGCTTTGCTGGATCTGCTGGTTGCGTTGCTGTACTTCTTTTTCCAGTTCGGCTTTCTTGTTCAGGAATTTTTCCTTTACTTCCAGCATTTTTTTCTGTTTCATCACTTCGGCTTCCTTGCGGGCCGCTTCTTCCAGCCGTTTATACTTACTCGACAGTTTGCTCCGGTATAGGGCATACAGGGCTGTACCTATGATCGCAACTGCAACGATGGAGATTCCTATGATCCATTCCATACTTTGTTTGTTTTGTTTGTATATAAATAAAAAATGCGCACCGCCATCTTCTGTCGCGCAGACAGGGAGAAAACGGTGCGCTTTAACTCACTCAGGTTGTTCCGGCTCGGGGGCTTTACCGCACGCCCAGCGTATCTTCAATTTCGGCCAGCATGGTTTCCATACATTCCACGTATGGGGCCGTGTCGTTGCGGTGTTCGTTTCGTTTCAAGGAAACGGCGATGTCGAGCGCCGCCATAGTCAAATACGTTTCATTGCCCTGATTAGGGTATTGTCCCGCATAGTAATTGAAGCGTTGGTTTATCAGTTTCTCGGCATCACGGTAGATGATCTCTTCGCTTCGTTTCACCGTGATGGGAAAAATCAGACTTCCCAGCCTTAATGTTATCGTAAAGGTCTCACTCACTGTCTTCATGAATTATGCTTTTAAGAGAGTGATACACTTGTCTACGTCACGCACCAACTTCGAAATACGGCTCCGGGCATCCTTGATGTCGTTGTCACCGATCTCAATCATTTTGGCTATCTTTAAATCGGCGTAGTCGGCTTTCAAGGTTTTTGCCTCCTCTTTTAAAGCGTTGATAACGGTCTCTTGCTGGTCCATCATTTCGTAGAGCGACTCATTTTCCGCTTTCAATTGCTTGTATTGAAGTATGAGTTGCCTGATCCGGGTTTCCAATGTCTGCACCAATTTATCTGCTTCAGAAGCCATACTACTCCATTTGGCTACAAAAATAGTAAATTATTTACTTTATCCAAAGTGATGAGCACCAAAAGTTATTTTTTCTTTAGGTCCGGCTCGCTTGTTTTCGGTTCTTTTTTCGCCAGCATTACGATGTTGTAGACGTATTCCGTCATCCAGCTTTCCGAATAGCCCAGGAAACTTTGGTATTTGCGGAGGCTTACACAGGTGCGTCTGACACCTTCGTCGCTCCAGTCGTTTTTCGTCATGATTTTATGTACGGTGGTAGCCGTCATGTTGCGTAGCGCCTTGTGGAACAGCGCCGGCATGCGGAATTTCCACTGCATCAGGTTCCCCATCAGCATCATGAGGTCCTGGCTGAATCCCTGGAACATGAGCAGATAGCCTTTTACGTCGTTGACATTCTTGCAACGGCCCTTGATGCTGCCGTCGATTTCCTTGAAGAAACTGTCGCTGAGACCGTACATGTCGGTCAGCATTTTCTTGCAGCGGTTTTTCTCTCCTATGCCCAGTTTGTTGTTTACCGTAGGCACGTGCAGCGTCTGTTTAAAGATACGGAGGTCGGGCAGGAAGGCCAGATTCGTGATGCCTAACTGCATGGCCATGACGGCTTGGTAGTACACACGAATCAGCGTCATGAAGTCTTCCATGCCGCCGACACGCACACCCGTTTCTTCGGCCTTTTTCTTGCCGAACAGGAATGATAATATGTTCATGTTTTTTTTATGGTTATAAATGAGACGCCGGGGGCGTCGGATAAATGATTATTGTTCTTTCTGTTCTTCTGCCACTTTCAGTAAATATTGTCCGTATTGGTTCTTGAGCATCGGACGGGCCAGCTCTTGTAATTTTTCTCGGCTGATCCATCCTTTGCGGTAGGCGATACCCTCCAGACAGGCGATCTTGAGGCCCTGCCGTTTTTCTATCACTTCGATGAAGGTGCTGGCCTCGCTCAGGCTGTCGTGTGTCCCGGTATCGAGCCAGGCGAATCCACGGCCCAACGTTTGTACTTTCAACTCCCGGTCTGCCAGGAATTGCTGGTTGACTGTCGTAATTTCCAGTTCACCCCGGGCTGAGGGCTTGATATGCTTGGCCACATCGACTACTTTATTCGGATAAAAGTACAGCCCTACCACAGCATAGTTGCTTTTGGGGAGTTTCGGTTTCTCCTCAATGCTCAGGCAATTCCCTTCTTTGTCGAATTCCGCTACGCCGTAGCGTTCGGGGTCGTTTACCCAATATCCGAATACGGTGGCCTTTCCGGCTTGCTCGGCTTGGGTGACGGCTTCACGCAACAGAGCGGAAAAACCGGCGCCGTGGAAGATATTATCTCCCAGTACCAGACAGACGCTGTCGTTGCCGATGAATGATTCACCGATCAAAAAGGCTTGGGCCAGACCGTCCGGTGAGGGTTGCTCGGCGTATTCGAAAGTTACGCCGTAGTCGGAGCCGTCGCCCAACAGACGTTTGAATCCCGGAAGGTCGTAGGGAGTGGATATGATAAGGATTTCCCGGATGCCGGCCAGCATCAGAACGGAAATCGGGTAATAGATCATCGGTTTGTCAAAGATAGGCAACAACTGTTTGCTCACTCCTTTGGTAATGGGGTAAAGCCGGGTGCCGGAGCCGCCGGCCAGAACAATTCCTTTCATATATATAATATAGGTGTATTTTTAATAAGCGTTTTCTTCGTTACGCCGTAAGGTATTCCAGATGGTGAGCCACATAATGCGGATGTCGAGCCAGAAAGTCCAGTGTTCCACGTACCAGATGTCGGCGTGTACACGCTTTTCCATTTGGCTGAGTTCTTTGGTCTCTCCCCGGAATCCTTGTACCTGGGCCCAGCCTGTGATGCCGGGCTTGACCCAATGGCGCACCATGTACTTGTTGATCAGTTGTGAGTATTTTTCCGTATGAAGCAGCATATGGGGCCGTGGTCCTACCAGGCTCATGTCGCCTCGGAATACATTGATAAACTGCGGTAGCTCGTCGATATTCGTCCTTCTCATCAGATCGCCGAATTTGAATTTACGGGGATCGTTTTCGGTGGCCTGTATTTTGTCGGCATCCTTGTTGACATGCATGCTGCGAAACTTGAAGCAGTTAAAGATTTTGCCGTTCAGCCCGTTTCTTTTCTGCTTGAAGAATACGGGACCGGGACTGGAACGTTTGATAATAATGGCGACAATCAGATAAACAATGGGGAATAAAGTGATAAGAAACGTCCCGGATACGATAATGTCAAATGCTCGTTTGATGAAACTATTCCCGATGCTCTGAAGCGGTTCGCTTCGGGAAGATAAAAGCATGGTGCTTCCTACATGAGACATCACCATGTTGCGGCGTAAATAGCTGAGGTAAGCCGGCAAAGCGTAAAAACGTACGACATTGTTTTCACAATAGCTGTACATGCCGAAAATCTCGGCTCTAGGGGTGCCGGCTATGGCACAATACAAATCCGTGATGTGCGGGTTCTTTTTCAAAAACGGTATCACTTCCGTTACGTTGCCCAGGCGGGGCGCTCCTTCAAGTTTTTTGTCGTCATTATTGGTGAATACGCCCAGGATGTGGTAGCCGTAGGAGCGGTTTTGAAATTGCTGGGCCAACTCTTCGAACTCTTCCGTGTTGCCTACAAAAATAACATTGCGCTGGTTGCGCCCTCCTTTACGGGCATGTTTTACCATGGAACGGAATGACAAGCGCTCTATAATCAGAAGAAGTGTAAAGAGACAGAAGAAGCAAACGGCGAACGAACGTGAGAAAGTGCTACTTTTGATGGCGTATTGTACGGCGGAGTAGAGGATGATTTGTAAAAATGTGAGCCGTACAACGCGTTCCACGATGCGGTCGCTCCGTACGACACGCCCCAGCAGAATGGGAGGTGTGACCAGAGAAGGCGGCAGATAACACAGGATGGCAAGGACCATGTTTTCCCATAGAGGGAAATTGTTGGTCTTGGACGGCTCCCAGAAGGTCAGTGCATAGTAGGTGATAATCATGCTCACGCATAGTAAAATAACATCGCAGATGCAGATGGTCGTTTTGATTATGCCGGATTCTTCCAAATCTCTTCTTTTCATGCCGTATCCTTAATTTAAATTGAAAGAAAATACATAAAATTTTATTTCTGACAAAGGTAGAGATTAAAATTTAATATTGCAAATTATTTTACTTTTCGATAGGACTTTTATTTTTATAGCTTTTATTCATGTTCGGATTTTTCGATCCGGTTATTTTTTTTCGCTAAAAATATTTTTAAGCTATGCCCTTTTTTGCCTATCTTTGCACCCGATTAATTGTAAAAAACTGTAAATACGTTTATGGCTGATAATCTGAACAACGAGATTTTAATGGATGAGAACGAATCCGGTTTGAATCTGAAAACAATTTGGATGATACTAGTGCTTCATTGGCATTGGTTTGTTTTGTCGGTGATTGTGTGCCTCACCGGATCGTTCCTTTATCTGCGCTATAAGCATCCGGTATATTCATCGGCTGTCAAGATCCTTATCAAGGACGATACGGACAAGTCTCCCTCCATGCAGCGAAGTATGGATTTGGCACAAGTCGGCATCATATCCAACAGTAACGGGTTTGACAACGAACTGGAGATTTTGAGAAGTAAGAAGATAGCCACGCGTACGGTGCGGAATCTGAAGCTGTATGTGACCTATAAAAAGGAAGGTAAGGTGCGTTCGACCGAATTGTACAAGGATTCGCCGGTATTGGTTGATTTGGATGAGTTGTCATTGGACCATTTGGAAGAGGTGATTACGCTGGAACTTTCTTCGGTGGGAGAGGGCATTTATGTAAAAGGTCTGATCGGCGATAGTCCGATTGAGCAGAAACTGGACCGCTTGCCCGGTACGATACGAACCCAAGCGGGAGTGCTGATGTTCCAGCGCAATCCGGGATGTCCGATGGACGGGCGGCATTTGTATGTGTCCATTTATCCGCCGGCTTTGATGGGGCAGGCCTATGCGCAGTCGCTTTCTGCCGAAGCAACCAGCAAAACGACCACTGTGGCCAAGGTGATGCTTGTGAATACGAATATAAAGCGTTCATTGGATTATTTGGATGAACTCATAAAATCATATAATATCGAGGCTAACGAGGATAAGAATGAGGTGGCACGGAAAACGGAAGAGTTCATCAATGAGCGTATTAACGTGCTGCAAGGAGAGTTGGATGTTACGGAAAGCCATCTGGAGGAGTACAAAAAGAGGAACGAACTTATAAATCTGAAGAACGACGCTACGGCAGCATTGGAGGGAAGCGGCACGTACCAACAGAAACAGGTTGAGATGCAGACGCAGCTTATGCTGGTGAAGTCGTTGTTGGATTATGTGGATAATCCTCAAAATGTCATGCAGGTGATACCGGCCAATCTCGGGCTTTCCAGTCGCGAGGTGAATGAGCAGGTAGCCAAATATAATGACGCGATCTTGCAGCGTAACCGTCTGTTGAAGTCTTCTTCCGAGAACTCTCCTGCAGTGATTGCCCTTACCAATGTTGTGGAGGGGTTGTGGCCGGCTATACGGCAGTCGCTCCAGGCCATCTATCAGGATCTGCAAGTTCAGAAACGGGCGATAGACAATCAGTATCAGCGTTATATGGGTAAGATTTCGAATACGCCCAGTCAGGAACGTATGCTGAATAACATCGGCCGTCAGCAGGAAGTAAAGGCCGGATTGTATTTGTTGTTATTGCAGAAACGCGAGGAGAACGCCATTTCATTGGCGTCTACAGCCAACAAGGCGCGTGTGATCGACGCCCCCGAGTTTGTTGCACAGGTTGCCCCCAAAGTATCCATGATATGGCTGATGGGACTTCTTGCCGGATTGGGTATTCCTATGGCCATATTCCTGCTGTTGAATCTCCTGCGTTTCAAGATTGAGGGACGCGAGGATGTGGAGCGTTTGACGAAGCTTCCTATTTTGGCTGATATACCTTTGGCTAAACGGTTGGAGAAGGGAACGCGTGCCGTTGTTGTACGTGCCAATAGCAATGATATGATGGAGGAGGCTTTCCGTGGCCTGCGTACCAATTTGCGTTTTATTCTGGGGCAGAATGAGAAGGTGTTGATCTGTACATCGGTTATTCCCGGTGAAGGAAAAACATTCATTGCAACCAATCTCGCAATGAGTTTGGCCCTGCTGGGTAAGAAAGTACTTGTCGTAGGATTGGATATTCGTAAACCTCGTTTGATACGTCTCTTCGGATTGAAGGAGGACAAGCGGGGTATTACTTCGTTCTTGGCCAATGATGTGGATGACGTTGAGTTCCTGAAGGCTCAGGTTACGCACGGAGTGTTGAACGAGAATATGGACGTGTTGCCGGCCGGTGTTTGTCCGCCGAATCCCGGTGAGCTGATTTCGAAAGATTTGTTAGATAAGGCAATCAACCATTTCCGTGAAATATATGACTATGTGATTATTGATACACCGCCGGTTGGTCTGGTAAGCGATACGTTGGAATTGGGACGCGTAGGAGACGCAACGCTCTTTATGTGCCGTGCCGATTATTCTCTAAAATCCAATTTTGATATGATCAACCAGATTGTTGCCGATAAGAAAATGCCTAAGGTGAATATGGTACTGAATG
>CAJUDC010000075.1 GCA_910584955.1 uncultured Paraprevotella sp.
GCAAGAAGGTGTAGACCTTTTTCTTTTCTCTTCCTCCCTACGGAGACGTTTGCTGTGCGGCGGGGTGATGTGTTTTCGTCATAAAAAATAAATGCTTTCTTGTTTCCATATATGTAGCATTCTTTATATATTTGCGAAAGAAGACGGGAGAAGTATGGAACTGAAAGCGAAATTTGATGTCATATATATGAAAGCGGCGCTGGTTTTCCTTGAATCTTTGCCAGAAAAGGCCAAGGATAAGATTGCCTATAATATATCCAAAAGCCGTTATTTCATGGACAAGGAATTGTTTAAGAAACTCGACGGTGAGATTTGGGAGTTTCGTACCAAATGTCAAGGCATTACTTATCGGTTGTTGGCTTTTTGGGACAAGGACACGGGGAATCTGGTGATAGCTACGCACGGTTTCATCAAGAAAACACAGAAGACACCCGAGAAAGAAATAGATAGAGCGGAGGCGTTAAGAAAAGAATATTATAACACCCAAACAAAATAGACATGGAAAAAATGGAACTTTATACGCATGAAGAGATGCTTGATCGTGTGGTTGGCGAGAAAGGCACTCCACGTCGCGACGCTATGGAAGCGGAACTGCAATCCTATCTCATCGGTGAGGCCATTAAACAGGCCCGAAAGGCAAAGAATCTCACTCAGGAGCAGCTTGGTGAGCTGATGGGCGTTCAAAGGGCGCAGGTGTCGAGGATCGAAAATGGACATAATCTCACTATCGGTACAATTGTAAGGGCATTCAAGGCGATGGGCGTGAGTGCTGCTTTTTCGTTTGACGGAACGTCGCTTTCGCTGTGCTGATGGGCACACGAAGCTTTGTCTTGTGTAAAAAACGACCGGTTTCATCGGTCGTTTTCAGTCTTCGCCCTGTCGCTGTTTCAGGTTGTTTTTCAGGAAATCGTCCAGTGAGGAGGTTTCCATGCGTTCGAAGCAGGAGCGGGCCGTTTTTACGGAGCCGAACCCCGTGTCGGTGCATCCGTTCAGTGTGGTGATTTCGCCTCGCTGGATGCGGCGTTTCAGTTCTTCCATACGGTAATAGTTGATGTAGTCGTGAATGTTGTTGTAGCCCTGGCTGCGCAGGCATTGCAGCAGCAGGTGGCGGTTGATGCCCGTGGCTTCGCACAGGCGGTCGCGACCGAAGGTGTTGTCGGTCCATTCGCGTTCGTTCTGCATGAAATACTGCACCCGTCGGAACCGTTGCCGGTTGGCCTCGTTGAAGTCCTCCCGCTCCGCCTGCTCGATGCGTTCCGGGCTGGGGGCTTCCGTTACGGTCTCTATTTTCGGCTTGGGCAGGTTGATGGCCATCGTTTCCAGGGTGCGGAAGAACATGTACAGATTCAGCGCCGTAAAGAGGAACAGATAGACCATGAGCAGCGTGCTCTGAAAATGTACGGTGAGGACGACGTAAAACACCGCCGAAAGTCCCATAGCCGTGCCGTAGCCGATCAGGTAGCGCGGCAGGTCGATCACTCGCACCAGTACATGGGGCAGGCGGAAAATATTGACGATATAGTAGATGGAAAGACCCAGTGCGGCGGCCCGCAGCAGGATGTCGCCGCTCAGCAGGTGGCGGGCCAGTTCGCGACCGTCGTGTACGATGACCGGGCGGCTGCCCAGGAGCATTCCCAGCATGTAAAGGGCAATGAGCACCAGGGCCGGCGTGGCGTATTTCCACATACGCCCCCATTGCAGATAACCCGGCATGCAGATGCTCAGCGGATAGATGCTTTGCAGATAAGAGCAGGCCACCAGCACCAGCAGCATGACGGGGTGCAGCATGCCCGGCGCGGCGCTTTCCAGCGCAAAGGAATGGGGGATGGCCGCGCAGAACCCCGCGCAGAAGATGCCCATGATCCACGTGAGCGACAAATATTGCACTTTGTAGCGGGAGTAGAGCGCCAGCGTGCAGGTGATCATCAGATGAACCGTGGCGCAGAATACCAGTGTGAGCAGAAAGGCTAGTTTCATGATGCGGGCAAAGATACGCATAAAAAAGCGAGAAAGGAAGCGCGGAAGCCGTCGTTTTTAAAGTATTCTCCGTATCTTTGTGAAAAGGCAACGGATTTAAAACGATATAGGATGAAGAAACGAACAGGAGCGTGGGCGTGGCTGTGGCTGGTGGCTGTGGCGCTGAACGCACAGACGGGCCCCGGACCGGATTTCTGGAAGGGACGTCTGACGGAAAAGGAAACGGGAAGGAATGCGGATCGCAAACTGCGACGGACCGACGTGGACGCCTGGCGCCGGCGTGTGTGGCAGGCATGGCGGCAGGCCGTGAGCGAGGCGCCGGAAGAGAAACTGCCTGCGGCGGAACCGCTGGACAGCGCCCGGCCCTATCTGTGGCATCTGCCTGCCGGCATGGAACC
Source organism: uncultured Paraprevotella sp. (assembly GCA_910584955.1). GTDB lineage: Bacteria > Bacteroidota > Bacteroidia > Bacteroidales > Bacteroidaceae > Paraprevotella. The sequence goes on from CAJUDC010000075.1 coordinate 2,376, forward strand.
CAGTGCCGAAATGCCTTTCTACTGGGGTACGAAGGGGAGCGACCGGCCGGCGGAGGGATGGCCGCTGTTTCTCTACATACACGGTTCGGGCCCCAAGGCACACGAGTGGGCGGCGGGACTGTCGCTCTGCCGGATGTTTGACGACGCGCCGTCGATGTGCTTTATCCCGCAGATTCCCAACGAAGGCGGCTACTACCGTTGGTGGCAGCGTGCCAAACAGACGGTGTGGGAACGTCTGTTGCGGCAGGCGCTGGCGTCCGATACGGTTTGTCCCGACCGCATTTATCTGTTCGGCATCTCGGAAGGCGGTTACGGCAGTCAGCGGCTGGCTTCGTTTTATGCCGATTACCTGGCCGGGGCGGGACCGATGGCCGGGGGAGAGCCGATGCGCAACGCCCCGCCGGAGAACTGTGCCAACATCGCTTTCTCGCTGCTTACGGGAGCCGATGACTATATGTTTGCGCGCAACCAACTGACGCGCCGCATCGGCGAGGTGTTCGACAGCCTGCAACGGCAGATGCCGGGATTCTATCGGCATCGCATTGAACTGATTCCGGGGCGTGGCCACGGCATTGATTACCGTCCCACCACCCCCTGGCTGAAACAGCATGTGCGCAGTCCCTGGCCCAAGCGGTTCGTGTGGGAGGACTATGCGATGGACGGGCGCCGCCGGCAGGGATTCTATAACCTGGTGGTGAACAGCCGGCCCGACAGCAGCGAAGAGGCCCGCACCCGTTACGATATGCGCATCGAGGGGAACGATGTGCACCTGACGGTGAGCCGTGTGGACTATGAAGTGACGTCGCGCGACTCCGTGTGGGGGATAGAGATAGGGTTGCTGAAACACAACACGCCTGTGGCGGGCGGATGCGTCACGGTGTATCTGAGCGACGAGCTGGTGGACCTGGGCCGTCCCGTACGGCTCTTTATCAATGGCCGGCGGGTGTTTTCCGGTAAAGTGCGTCCGCGCCTGAAGCATCTGCTGAACAGTTGTGCCACGTTCTACGACCCCCGCCGCCTGTATCCGGCTGCGATTGTGGCGGAGTGGTGAGCGGGGTGCCCCGATAATGCGGCGTGCGGCGGTTCATAGACTGCCGCACGCATGTTGTTTGCTCTTGGATCACATTTTAGTTACATATTGTTAGCTTTTCCTCTTCTTTTTAGGCTTTATTAGGGAAAAAACGGCTTCGGCCGAAACGCCTTTTTGTAATTTTCTATATATTTGTACACTCTCTTGGAGTACAGACGGAAAAGAACAGGAAAAATCAATTAATATTAATCGTTTAAAAAGGAAAAAGTATGAAACAAAAGATTTACGCATTAAGGTCGTGGGTGACCCTGTTGCTGCTGGGCCTGGTAAGTGTGGCCTGGGGGCAGACAACGGTTTCGATAGATTTCTCGAAACAAGGTTTGTCAAATGCACAAGAAGTATCAACGGGAACGATAGATGATAATATCAAATATAGTTTTCTGCAAGGTTCTAATTCGAATACTCCTAAGTATTACACAACTGGAACAGCGGTTCGTCTTTATGGCGGTGGTTTATTGGATATTGAACCTAAAAATGGTGCTGTTATTACCACAATTAAGTTGACGTATGGTGCTTCAAATGGTAAGTCCTTGACAATAGACGGTAAAGAAGTTAATCCTTGGACAGGGAATTCAGCTTCTACTATTACATATGTTGCTCCGGGTACAAGTGGGCATGCTAGAGTAAAGATTATAGAGGTAACTTATACAATAAGTTCCACTGAAGATGTTGTTGCTGTCCCTGTATTGTCGCCTGCAAGTGAAACTTCATTTGAGGGAGCTTTGGAAGTATCTGTTGATTGTGCTACGGAAGGTGCGACAATTTATTATACTACGGATGGCAGCACTCCCGAAGTCGGTGCTTCTTCTACAATGGAATACACGGCTCCTTTCACCATTACCGAAACGACTACCGTTAAGGCCATAGCCGTGAAAGAGGGAATGGAAAACAGCGGTGTGGCCACAGCTATATATAATAAGGTGGAAATGTTGAATGGCATTGCAGCGCTGAATGCGCTGGATTTGACAGATGCCAAGATAGATTATGCTTGTAAACTGACAGATGCGATAGTAACAGGTGTAAGCGGGAAACAGGTTTATATTGAAGATAGCGAGGCTGGTATTTTATTGTACCAATCAGGGCATAATTTGCAAGTCGGGCAGAAGATAAACGGTGTTGTAACAGGTCAGATCACGCTTTATAACGGTCTGCCTGAGCTAACCGCCATGGATTATTCGGGTGCTGAGGTAACCGAAGGGGCTGAAATACCGCAAACGGTTGTTACCGTGGCCGAATTGTTGGCAAATGCTAAGAAGTATGCCTCCATGCGGGTGCAGGTGGTAGATGCAACGGCTACCCAAGCCATCTCCAGCCAAAACGGTGAGATAGAACAGGCAGGTAGCACCATAGTTGTGCACGCTGCAAATACTACCATCAAGATGGATTTGGGGGCAAATGTGGATGTTGTTGGTTATCCCGGTTTGTATAAAGGGGTACCACAGTTGAATGTGCTGGTACAGGAAGATATTGTAGTGAAAGGGGGCAAAGAAGTAGCTACCCTGGTGTTCCCGGCGGATGCGTATAGCCTGAATATCGGCGAAAAGCAGACCGTAACGGCTACAACGAACTCTACCGCTACTATCGAATACGCTTCTTCCGATGAAAGCATTGCAACGGTCGACGCCGTGAGCGGCGAAGTGACGGCTGTGGCTGCCGGCAAGGTGACCATCACCGCCCGCGTGGCAGAAAACGATGACTTTACAGCGGCGGAGGCTTCCTATACACTGACGGTTGTTGACCCGGATGCAAAGATTGAGGGTACGGCATTGGTAGCACCTCTTGAGGGGGCATATTATGCTATGCTTACAAAAGCCGGGACAACGAAGAATACTATAGCAGCAAAGGCTGTGAATGTTGTGAATGACAAGGTGGTCTTGACAGGTGATCTTACTATTGATGATTTGGCATGGGTGATAAATGAAGCCAAAGGTACTATCAGAACCAATACGGGGGAATATCTGACAGCTGCAAGCGGTAGTACAAATTTAAATTTGAGTACGGCTGAGACAACATGGACTTATGAAGAAGGCATGTGGAAGTTGGGAACTCGTTCTTTTATATATACGACGAGTGGTTATTTCAAGAATTATGCTATCAGTAATATCGGTAAAGCTAGTTATGCTGACGGAGCAACCGTAGCAATGCCTATCACCAGCGGCTATGTGCGTACGGTGACTGCCGAGAACTTCGGTACCATCTGCTTGCCGAACGATGTGGCTGCCGCCGACTTCGGTGGAGCGGAGTTCTATACCGTGGCCGGTAAACGTACGGAAGGCGGAGCGCTGAAGTCCGTTGTGCTGGTAGAGGCTACGGAACTGAAAGCCGGTGTGCCTTACATCTTCCGGGCTACGTCCGACAAACTGGTGGCCGCTTATTCCGGTAGGGCCGTAACGGCAGCTGCTTCGGAGAACGGTTTGCAGGGAACGTTGACGGATGTGAACGCCGCTCACGATACGGAAGATACGACATTGGAAGGCATGTATATGCTCACAGGCAATAAACTGCAACTGTGCGGAAAGGGTTGCTGGCTGGGTGCCAACCGCGCTTATATCGACATGAACGCGGTGCCCGAGGCCGACGCTTCCGTGAAAGGACTGGAAATCGGCCTTGACGGTCTGCTGACCGGCATCGCGGGTGTGGAGGCTGATGCCGAAACGGCTGCGGCTACGGTCGATGTGTATACGGTGAGCGGTGTACGGGTTCGCTCGAAGGTGAGCGCCGCTTCGGCTACGGACGGTTTGCGTCCCGGCATCTATCTGGTGAACGGTAAAAAGGTGATCGTAAAGTAATCATAAACAAAGAAAACGAACATTATGAAGAAAAAAGCATATGCGGCTCCCTGCTGCGAAGTGAATGAAGTGAGACTGGAAGGCATGATTGCTGTCAGTCTGACGGTAGATCCGAATCCGGGAGATAACTTTGGCGGCGACGCCAAGGACAATACGGGCTGGGACATCTGGAATTAGGCCCCTACGCCCTAAATCTGTTAAAATGTGTCGGAAAGTCATCTTTCTGACACATTTTTTTTAGATTCACGGCAATCGGGTAAAAGAGTTTGATAAACATTTGCAAATATGTTTAAAATAAAGTATTTTTGCGGTTGCATTGGGAAAAAGTGTTTATATGGAACCTGTGTTTACGTGGAATAGAAACTGTTTGTGGGCGATAGTCATGCTGTTGATTGTTGCCGGTAGTCTGCAAGCTCATGACAAGTACGTGGCAAGTAGAGGATCTTTCTATCGCCATCAGCCGGTTTCCGAATACGGGAATACCGTGAAAGGCAAAATGGCCACTTCCGCCTATCCTGTTCATCTGAAGGTGCAGGGGCGCGCCGTGTGCGTGCGCAGCGGTTATAACCAGGTGATTCCCGTCTATACCCAAAAAGGGGCGTTTTATGCGATGTTCCGGCTTACGAAAGGTATTAATTGGATTAATGGTCTGCCGCGTGGTGTCTATTATATAAATAACAGAAAGATCACCATCTTATAGCGGTTTTCATGAGGCAGGATAGTACCATCACCGAAATCGATCTGGACAGTATCGTGCGGGAGAGGGCCGGTCGTAAGGCAAGGTTTGTGCCCCGTTTCGTAATTCATGCGCTGAAACGTCTTATTCATCAGGATTTTATTAATGAGTTCCTGCGTCGGGGCTACGTGGGAGTGGATTTCTGCGAACAGAGCCTGAAGTATCTCGATGCTTCGGTAGAGGTAGTGGGGGCGGAGAATCTGCCGCCTGCGGACGGAAGGCGTTATACGTTTGTTTCCAATCATCCTTTGGGGGCAATCGACGGGCTGGCACTCGGTATGGTGCTGGGGCGCCGTTACGACGGCAAGGTAAAATATCTGGTGAACGACTTGCTGATGAATCTGAAAGGCCTGGCGCCGCTGTGTATTCCCATTAACAAGATAGGCAAGCAGGCGCGGAATTTTCCGCAGATGGTGGAAGACGGCTTCCGCTCGGACAATCATATTATCATGTTCCCGGCCGGATTATGCTCCCGCCGCATCGACGGGCAGATACGTGATCTGCCCTGGAAGAAGACATTTATCTCCAAAAGCGTGGAGACACGGCGTGATGTGGTGCCGATCCGCTTTGAGGGCCGGAATTCCGAACGGTTCTATACCGTGGCCGATATTTGCAGCAAACTGCGTTTGAAGGTGAACCTGGCTATGCTGTTGCTGCCCGATGAGATGTACCGGGCCCGCCATGCCTGCTATCGGGTGGTGATAGGAAAACCCATACCGTGGCAGACATTCGACAAATCGCGCCCTGCGGCAGCATGGGCCAAGTACGTACAGGAAGAGGTATATAAGTTATAGAAAAACATAAGCGTTAGTATGGAAGAGATAATAGCTCCTGTAGACAGAGAATTGCTGAAGTCGGAACTGACGGAGGCAAAACGCCTCAGGATGACGAACAAAAGCCATAACGAAATTTATGTGGTGACGTGGCAGAATTCACCCCATGTGGTGAGAGAGATAGGGCGTTTGCGGGAAATCGCCTTCCGGGCGGCCGGCGGCGGTACCGGGCTTGCTCTCGATCTGGATGAATTCGATACGATGGAAAATCCTTATAAACAGCTGGTGGTATGGAATCCCGAAGCAGAGGAAATCCTGGGCGGATACCGTTATCTGTTGGGGTCCGACGTGCAGTTGACACCGGAGGGCCAGCCTGTCCTGGCCACGTCGCATATGTTTCATTTCTCCGAGGAGTTCATGAAAAATTATATGCCCTACACCATCGAGTTGGGTCGCTCCTTTGTCACGCTCGAATATCAGAGCTCGCGAATGGGAGCCAAGGGCCTCTTTGCATTGGATAATCTGTGGGACGGTTTGGGGGCGCTGACCGTGATTAAACCCAATGTCCGCTATTTCTTCGGTAAAATGACGATGTACCCTTCGTACGATCGGGAGGCACGGGATATGATTCTCTTCTTCCTGAACAAACATTTCGGCGATCCCGACCGGCTGATTATTCCGGTGAAACCGTTGAAAATTGAGAGCGATCCCGAAGAATTGAACCGCCTGTTCTGTAAAGAGGATTTCAAGGAAGACTATCGCATTCTGAACACCGAAGTGCGCAAGCGCGGTCTGAATATCCCTCCTCTGGTGAACGCCTATATGGGGCTATCTCCTACGATGCGTATGTTCGGAACCGGCATAAACTATGGTTTCGGTGATGTTGAGGAGACCGGTATCCTCATCGCCGTGGATGAAATTCTGGCTGAAAAGCGGGTGCGTCATATCGACTCCTTTGCACGCGAGCATCCCGAAGCCGTGAAAATTACTTCGGGAGCCAATAAGGTGATATATCCCGTGAAATAAGTTATGGGCCTTCCTTCGGTTAGACGATGGGGAGGCTCATTCCGTTTATCTTACGGTAAAGATCGAGGGCGTAGACGTCGGTCATGCCGGATATGTAATCCAGAACGGCCATTACCCTTTCGTACAGGGTGGCGGCCTTTATTTCGTATTGAGCCGATACCCGGTTGATGAGCAGACGGGAATAGGTTTTATCGGGATGCGTCACAGCCTCTATCATTAAATCCGTAAGTGTGGTAATCACTTGGAAACCGGCCAGCTCGATGTCCACCACGTCTTTGCTGTGATAAATGCGCTTGTAGGCCGTCTGTTCACAGGCTTCATAGGCGCGACGGGGTATGTCGCTGATGTGCCGGATGAGTGTTCCTTGGAATGTCCCGTTCAGGATCTGCTCTTCGTTTTCGACGAACACCTGCACGCATTCCCGTTCCAGACAGCCGATGGCGCATGAGCGGAGATAAACGATTTGTTCGTTCACGTCGGTGAGAATGCCCATGTTCTGTAGGATGCGTTCCCGTCTCTCCTGGGTGAAGAACCCCAACAGAAGCTCTTTTGTCTCCTCGTCGGTGAGGAGTTTCAGTTTATGTGCATCCTCAATATCCATAATTTCATAGCAGATGTCGTCTGCCGCTTCTACCAGATACACCAGGGGGTAGCGGGCAAAATGCAACGATCCGTCCGGCGTGTCATGGCGGATGATACCCAGTTCATCGGCAATTTTGCAGAAGTCCGCCGCCTCACTCTGAAAGAATCCGAATTTCTGTTTGGTGCCCGCCACGGTGGATTCGTATGGATATTTGACGATGGATGCCAAGGTGGAGTAAGTCATGACGAATCCCCCTTGACGGCGTCCCAGGAAGTGGTGCGTCAGCAAACGGAATGCGTTTGCATTGCCTTCGAAGTGCGTCAGATCGTTCCATTGGCTTGCAGATAACCGGTCGTCGGTATCGGGGTCATGGTAATGCTGTAGCCATTGTCCCTTGCCTTCGCTGAAGTACGTGGCGATGGCTTTCTCACCGGAATGCCCGAAAGGAGGATTGCCCAGGTCGTGAGCCAGGCAGGCTGCCGATACGATGGAACCCAGCTCGCAAACGTGCGTGTCCGTCAGCTCCGGGTGTTTGTCCAACAGCAGGCGGGAGACATCGTTCCCTAGCGAGCGTCCCACGCTCGACACCTCCAGACTGTGTGTAAGACGGTTATGGACGAAGACACTGCCGGGAAGCGGGAAAACCTGTGTCTTGTTCTGTAATCGGCGGAAGGGAGCCGAGAAAATCAGGCGGTCATAGTCGCGTTGAAACTCCGTGCGGTCGTCTTTGCGTCCTTGGTAAGCGTTTTCCAGTCCCAGGCGCTTGTTGGATAGTAATTGTTCCCAGTTCATCATCCGAATACTTTTGAATGCAAAAGTAATGTAAAAAGGAATAGGTAGCAGCGCTTTTTTCATTAAAAACAAAGTGAATGTGGGCGGAATTGGTTATTTTTGCACGATAATGATGATAAAACTTTTCTCCGAAAATGAAAGTACGGATTATTAATACGTCTCACCATGCTCTTCCGGCCTACGCCACTGCTCTGTCTGCCGGAATGGATCTGCGTGCCAACCTGGAAAAGTCCGTCGACCTCCGTCCGTTGGAACGTTGTCTGGTGCCTACGGGACTTTATATAGCCTTGCCTCCGGGCATGGAGGCACAGGTGCGTCCCCGCAGCGGACTGGCTTTGAAGAAAGGCATAACGGTGCTGAACTCACCGGGTACGATTGATGCCGATTATCGCGGTGAAATCTGCGTTATTCTAGTGAATCTGTCCGATACGCCCTTTCGGATAGAAGACGGGGAGAGAGTGGCCCAGCTGGTTGTTGCCCGCCACGAACAAGTGGAATGGGAACCGGTGCAGGAACTTGACGATACCGATCGCGGGACGGGGGGCTTCGGCCATACGGGAGCAAAGTAGGATGAAGAACACCGTGATGATAAAACATATAGTCCGGCTTTGTATGCTATGCGGGCTGTGTCTGCTGGCGGGATGCGCTTCAAGCCGGCAGCTCCGGACGTCGGTGGGGCGGACCGAAAGAACGGCGGCGGGAGGTGACGGAACGTCCGTTCATCGGTTGCCAGTCGAACAGCGCGAGCGGTTGTCCTATTTCTATCAGGAGGCTTTCAAGCATAAACAGGCCGGTCGTCACAGTGCGGCCTATGAGCTCTACCGGCATTGCTTGGAGATAGATCCCGAGTGTTCCGAGGCACTTTATGAAACGGGAATCTATCTGATGTATCTGCGCCGCGAGGAAGAAGGAGCGCACATGCTGGCCGAGGCCGTTCGGCTGGAGCCGGATAACGCCTGGTTTAAGGAGGCGCTGGCTTCTTATTACATCGGCAAGCGGGATGTGCAGCAGGCCATTCCCGTGTTGGAGGACCTGGCCTTACTCAGCCCTAAACGCACGGACGTACTTTCGCAACTCGTCACGCTGTATGTAAGCAGTGAGCAATATACCGAAGCGGTGCGGGTGCTGGAACGTATAGAGGTGCTTGACGGTAAATCCGAGCAGGTAAGCCTGGAGAAATACCGGCTTTATATGGAACTGAAAGAGGAGGAGAAGGCTTTTCGGGAGTTGGAACTCCTGGCGGCGGAGTTCCCGAACGACCTTTCGTACAGGGTGCTCATCGGCAATCAGTATTTACAGCAGGACAAGCCTCGGCAGGCTTGGGACATCTTTCAGGAGGTGCGCCTCCGGGATGCCGGAAATCCGGCTTTGCAAATGGCGTTGCTGGATTATTATGAATATGTGAAAGACGATGCCTCCTATACGGCTCTTCGTGATTCGTTGCTGTATGGAGAACATACGGACAACGGTCTGCGCGCCGGATTGTTGCGTGATCTCATTTTGCAGAAAAAGGAAAGTGCGGAGGGGAAAGCGCAGATCGGAGAAATCTTCGACCGTATTTTGCGGAAAAAGCAGAAAAGCATCGACATGCTGGCGCTCTATGCCGCCTATCTGGTCAACGAAAAGGCCAGTCAGGATTCTATTGCCGGCGTTATGAAACGGATTCTGGAGGTTGAGCCGGATAACAAGACGGCCCTGTTCCAGTTGTTGCAATATTACGGTAGCCGGAAAGAGGCTGCCGCCCTGGCCGATATTTGCCGGCAGGGCATCAATTATTATCCCGATCAACTGATGTTTTATTTTTACCTGGGCTTTGCCTGTTATCAGGCAGACCGGGTGGACGAGGCGTTGGAAGCGCTGGAGAGCGGGGCGAAACAGATCAACGGGACCGTCGAGCCGGCGGTTGTTTCGGATCTGTACTCCATGATGGGAGACTTGTATTATAAGAAAGGACGTAAGGAGGAAGCCTTTGCCGCCTACGATTCGTGCCTTGTGTATAAGGATGATAATGTGGGCTGTCTGAACAACTACGCCTATTACCTGTCGCTGCATAACCGGGATATGGACAAGGCCGAGGAAATGAGCTACCGTGCCATCAAGGCCGAACCGGACAATCGTACCTATCTGGATACGTATGCCTGGATCCTTTTCATGAAGGGGCGGTATACGGAAGCCCGTATTTATATTGATAAAGTTCTGGCACCGGGTTCGGAAGAGGACGGGGGGAGCATCAGCGGGGTGTTGTTGGAGCATGCCGGAGACATTTATTTTAAATGCGGAGAGAAGGAGA
>CAJUDC010000076.1 GCA_910584955.1 uncultured Paraprevotella sp.
GGCACCGGAAGGTATGTTGTAATAATAAGCCAGCCCCAGACCACCCAGACATCCTGCATATCCCAGCGCGATAGACAGGAAAATGAGTTTACGGAAATTATGTGTGAACAGGTTGGCCGTGATTTGAGGGATGGTAAGGAGCGAGATAACCAGTACGATGCCCACCATCCTCAGGCAGGCTACGATGGTAAGGGCGATAAAAGCCATCAGGACGTATTCGATCCAGGCCACCGGCAGACGCTGTGAACGGGCAAACTCCACGTCGAAAGCTACGGCAATTACGGGGCGGAGGAAAAAGATGAAAAGCAATGCGACCAAACCTGTGATTGTACCCAGTATCCATAAGTCCGAGCGTGTGATGGTCAGGATGTTGCCAAACAGAAAGGAAGACAGATCGGTAAGGAATCCCGGAGTAAGGAAACTACAGATGATGCCCACACTCATGCCGAATGTCCAGAACATGGCTATGGCCGAATCTTCGCGCATGTCGCGCCGGCGACTGAACCACTGTACGCCGAATGCCGAAAGAACGGCAAAAACGGCGGCGGCGGATAACGGAGAAATACCGGTATACATGCCGATGCCGATGCCGCCGAACGAGGCGTGTGTGATGCCTCCGCTGATGAAGACCAGTCGTCGGGTGACGATATAGGTACCTATCATGCCGCATAAGATGCTGGCCAACAGACTGCCCAGCAGGGCATGGCGGAAAAAAGTATATGTCAGGACTTCCATCAGTGTATTCTCCTTTCTCCGATAATGAGAAAAACTTCGTCTTTCAGTTCGTCCGGTAAGGCGATACCGCGTAGTTGCAGGCTGCGTATCCAGCCGGCAACTTCCTCTTCGTGTGTTGTGTAGAGAACTTCCCGGAATTCTTCGGTTTCATCGTCCGAATAAGCCGAAGAAGCCCGTCCGCGAAAACGGTCCAGTTCCTCGTCGTTGTAGTACTCGATTTCTTTGCTGACGGCGGCCAGCAGACTGTCTTTCTCGCAAACCTCGTGTTGACCGCAACATTCGGTGTCTACCTGGTTTACGGTCGGCATTTCTGTTGCTGCTCCTGCTTCGATTCGTTTTTGCAACTGCCGGTTATGCAGCCATCCGGCGACTAGCGCCAGCAGCCCCAGTCCGGTCAATGCCAATAACGTGTAAAGAACTATCATTGTCGGGTCAGCTTAAATCCCGCTTGTTGCAGATGCTCCCAGTAACGGGGGTAGGATTTGCTTACTACATGCGGGTCGTTGATACGTATTTCTCCCGTTGTCAGGCAACAAGGGGCAAAGGCCATGGCCATGCGATGATCCTCATAAGTGTCTATGGAAGGATGTTCTTGAGGCATGCAGCGCTCGCCGTCCCAAAACAGTATGTTGTCTTCAACTTCTCCCAGTACATAGCCCAGTTTACGCAGTTCATTGATTAAGGCGGTCATACGGTCGGTTTCCTTGATCTTGAGGCTTTGCAGTCCGCTGAAACGAAACGGAATACCTGCCATGGCACAAGTTACGGCAAATGTTTGGGCCAAGTCCGGTTGGCTGATAAAGTCGTATTCCAACCGTTTGTTGCATGTTCCGCTTTTCTTCAATCTCAGGCTCTCCTGTCCCTTTTCATCGGTAAAGAATTCGGTTTTTACCCCTAAACCGGCAAATAGCGTCTGTACGGCACTATCGCCCTGATAACTGGCAGGGAATAATCCCGGTAGTACGACTTCGGCTTGTTCATCTTTGGAAAGAGCTATCATCTGGTACCAGTAGGAGGCTGCGCTCCAGTCGTTTTCAATGTAGAAAGGGCGGGGCGTGTAGGAAGAGGGGAACACCCGGATACAATGGTCATCCGTCCAGTCGGCCTTGGCGCCGAATTCCTGCATCAGTTGCAGGGTCAGGTCGATATAAGGGCGGGAAATAATCCGGCCTGTCAGCTGAAGGTGAAGACCGTCGGTCAGAATCGGTCCAATCATCAAAAGAGCCGAAATGTATTGCGAACTGATGTGCCCCGGTAACGAAAGTCTGCCCCCCTGATAATTGCCGCCTGTGATGCGTAAGGGCGGAAAACCTTCTTCTCCGGCGTATTCGATGTGTGCTCCTAAAGTGCGTAATGCGTCTACCAACACTCCGATAGGACGTTGTTTCATCCGTTCGGTTCCGGTCAGCAACCGAGTACCCGGTGTCACGGCTCGATAAGCCGTAAGGAAACGCATGGCCGTGCCGGCCGCTTTAATGTCTATTATGTCGGGATCTTGATTTAAGGCCCGTTCCATGACGAACGTATCATCGCAATCGGACAAGTTCTGCGGGGGAGGTGCTTCGCCGCAGAGCGCATGAATGATGAGAGCCCGGTTGCTGATGCTTTTGCTGGCCGGTAAGTGGATGGTGCCTTGAAGGCGGGCGGGAGGTGTAAGTAAAAACTGCATATTCTTCGAAAGGAAAAGGTACTTTCACGAGCACAAAAATAAAGAAAAATTTGCATAGTTCAAAAAGAATTTCTACTTTTGCACTCGCTAACAGAGAGCGGGATGTAGCTCAGTCCGGTTAGAGTACTCGTCTGGGGGGCGAGTGGTCGCTGGTTCGAATCCAGTCATCCCGACAACATGAAAAGAGGTCAACCATAGGTTGGCCTCTTTTTGCATTTATAAAATGGTTGCCGGATGGTGTGGAGCCTGTGAAAAGGGAGGTGAACGTTTTCAGATTGTGTGACAACTTTAGAATGTAGCTTTGGTAAGTTTCTCTCCCAAGTCGTGGATGGCAATAAGAATATCGTTTTTTCTTTCTTCTGATGGCCGTTTCGTTCCGTTTATGTATTGTGCAAACAGACTTTGGCTGATTCCTAACTTGCGCGCTATTGCAGTTGCATTAATTTCGGGATGTTCCAAAAAGAACCGACTAATACCTTTCGGTTCCGGCTGACTGTATTCAAAACTCTCAAACGATACATCCTCATCCAGTTCCGGCCAATGTATTCCTTCCTCTCCGATATGGTATTGTTCCCGCTGGTTTGTTGTTGCCCTTTTCAGACGGTGATAATACAGGAGTGACTGCCACAGAATGCGTCCGTCGTCTGTTTCGCCATACAGACGTTCATCCGTAAACCAAATACGTATAATTTTCATATCAACCTCCTTTCTTAATCATCTACCCAAAAAATATTCCTGTCATTTTTCAATAGCAAGTTCTTTGTTCTCTTCCAATACGGATTCAGCCAGACGCAGGTCTTTCATTTTCAATCCGTGATTTTCCACTAATGTAATGCCTTCCGGCGATACGTTGAATTTTGCGGTTCCGTCGGCTCCTTGTACATGTACGTGGATCGGTTCATACTCGCGCGAAAAGAAGAAAAACCGTAATCCGAATATTCTAAGTATTTCTGGTATAGGATGGTGTTTTAATTGATGTTTCAAAGATAGGTGATTATTTAATAACCTCCAAAGGTAACCCTTATTATAATACTTTTTCATATTATGCGTTACAGAATGCTTATCGGATGCTGTGAAGCCTGTGAAGGGGAGGTGAAGGGGTTTGCATGTCCCCTTCACACGGTTTCTCCGCATGGAATGCGGGTTTGCGGCGGGTGTGAATCCGTGAATCCCTGTTTTCTCAAAGTCTGTGAAAGGGGATAGGGAAGGATCGGAGCGGGGTGCTCATGCTATTGTTTGGTGTTGCTCACCCCGTTTGTGCGTGTTGCTCGCCACGTACGCGTGAGACGAGCAACACATTGGACGGGCGAGAACATGTGTTCCGCATTTCTATGCGGAGGAGGGGCGGGTGTTTGCTTCGTTTGCCGGACGAAGTGTCATCTTACCATAAAGTGAGTGTGTACAGGTAAACGGTAGAGGCGGGGATAGCCAGCAGTGAACTGTCGAAGCGGTCAAGCATACCTCCGTGGCCGGGCAGTAAGGCACCGCTGTCCTTGACGCCCAGTTGCCGTTTCATCAGGCTTTCCACCAGATCGCCCCAAGTGCCGAAGAATACGACGGTCAGAGCCAATCCAACCCATTGGACAGGCGAAAGAATATCGAAAAAGCGGGATAATAAAAGGGCGACAGCCAAAGCTGTGACGCCTCCTCCCACGGCACCTTCCCAGGATTTGTTCGGGGAAATGCTGAAAAAGAGTTTATGCCGTCCGAACAGTGAACCGATGCAATAAGCACCCGTGTCGTTGCTCCATAGGAAAATAAAAACGGACAGAGGCAGAATGCCTACATATTCCACAGGGTAGCTGTGGTATGCCGGGGCGTTTTGAAATGCCGGTACGCATAGCAAGGCAAATGGCAGAGCCACATACATCTGACTGAGCATGCTATATGCCCAGTTGTTCAAAGCATGAACGCGGTCGGTATATAGTTCTGTGATGAACAGATAGATGATGGAAACGAGATAAGGGATGAACACACCCGAGGGGGTGACCTGGCTGCAAAATCCGAAGAAAGCAAGGAAGAGGTAAACGCCGCCTATGGTGCAGATGAACGGGTTAATCCGTACGTCGGCACGTTTGTTTACCAATGAGCAGAACTCCCGGATGCTTAATGCCGTAATGACAACAAAAAGTGCCATATAGGTAAACGGGCCGAGGAGGATTCCTCCTGTCAGCACGGTAATGAACAGCAGTCCGGTAAAAGTACGTAGTAACAGGTTTTGGGTTTTGGCAGTCATGGTATTCGAAGCGGGTTTTGTGCCGGTATCGGGAGGAAGTCCCGATACCGGGATTTTATAAATAATATCCGTTTAGTCGTTTTTCTCTTTCTTGTTGTAGCCGCTGTCTTCAGTCGGTTCCGAAGCTGTTTCGGCTTCCTCTTCTTCCGTAGGAGTGCTTAGCAATTCTTCGGTACGGCTGGTCCAGGGACGTTTGCCGAATATCTTTTCCACGTCTTCGGCGAAGATGACTTCCCGCTCCACCAATACTTGTGCCAGTTGGGCGTGTCCTTCTTTGTGTTCGCTCAACAACTGTTTGGCACGTTGGTATTGTTCGGCTATCATCCGTTTTACTTCTTCGTCGATCAACTGCGCCGTATTGTCGGAATAGGGCTTGCTGAAAGCATATTCCTCGTTGCTGTAGTAGCAAAGGTTCGGAAGCTTCTCGCTCATACCCATATAGGCGATCATGGCGTATGCCTGTTTCGTTACCCGTTCCAGATCGTTCAGTGCACCGGAAGAGATGTGTCCGGTGAAGATCTCTTCAGCGGCCCGCCCTCCCAAAGTGGCGCACATCTCGTCGAGCATCTGTTCCTTGGTGTTGATCTGCCGTTCTTCCGGCAGGTACCAGGCGGCTCCCAAAGCCCGTCCGCGCGGCACGATGGTTACCTTTATCAAAGGATTGGCATAACGCAGGAACCAGGAAATGGTGGCATGTCCCGCTTCGTGCAGGGCTATGGTGCGCTTTTCTTCGTCGGTCATGACTTTCGTTTTCTTTTCCAGTCCGCCGATGATACGGTCTACTGCGCTGAGGAAGTCTTCTTTTCCTACTGCTTTCTTGTTGTGGCGTGCAGCGATGAGGGCCGCTTCGTTGCATACATTAGCAATGTCGGCACCGGAGAAACCGGGGGTCTGTCGGGCCAATAGGTCCACGTCGACGGTAGAGTCTATCTTCACCGGTTTAAGGTGTACTTTGAAAACGGCTTTCCGTTCGTTCAGGTCCGGCAGATCCACGTGTATTTGTCGGTCGAAGCGTCCGGCCCGTAACAGGGCTTTGTCCAGTATATCCACCCGGTTGGTGGCAGCCAGAATGATGACACCGCTGTTGGTGCCGAATCCGTCCATTTCCGTCAATAGCTGGTTCAGGGTGTTTTCCCGTTCGTCGTTTCCGCCCATGGCCGGATTTTTCCCTCGGGCTCGTCCCACAGCGTCGATTTCATCGATGAAAATGATGCAGGGAGCTTTTTCCTTAGCCTGACGGAAGAGGTCGCGTACACGACTGGCACCCACACCGACGAACATCTCCACAAAGTCCGAACCCGACATGGAAAAGAAAGGCACATCGGCTTCGCCGGCTACGGCTTTGGCCAACAGTGTCTTTCCCGTTCCCGGAGGGCCGACCAAAAGGGCTCCTTTGGGGATTTTTCCTCCCAGATCGGTGAATTTTTTGGGATTCTTCAGAAATTCGACGATTTCTTCCACTTCTTGTTTGGCGCTGGCTTGCCCCGCCACATCTTTGAATGTGACTTTCGTACCTTCCCCTTTTTCCACAAGTTTGGCTTTGCTCTTGCCTACACTGAATACGTTGCTGCCTCCGGCAGCTCCGCCTCCCATGCGGCGCATGATAAAGAGCCATATACCGATAATGAACAGCAGCGGTGCGAAGTTCCAGAAGAGATTGCCGAACATGTTGTTCGTCTTTTTATAACTGATTTCGCCCTGGAAATTGCCTTGTTGCTGTTCCGATTCTATGAATTCCTCCAGTTTGTCGTTGGATGGATATTCGGCCTCAACAAATGGCCTTGTACCCACTTCCCGGGAACTGGACTGGAAAACGTCTTGGATGTGTTCGGGTTTTACGAACATTTCCAGCACCCCTTCGTCTTTGTTAGCCACAATTTTAGAGGCATATCCTTGGCTGACATACTGCTTGAACTGCGTATATGTGACGTTCTTGGACGAAGATTTGGAACCGGGGTTCCCCAGCCACAAAAGAATGAGCGCAATGGCGATGATTCCGTATATCCAGTTCAGATTGAACCGGGGCAGATTGTTTTTTTTCTCTTTTTCGTTCATAAATGGTATTGGCTTAGTCGATATTGGGAAGGCGGGTTAGTTGGGCATCGGCCCACAAATGCTCCAGGTCATAGAAAGCGCGTGCGTCGGGTAAAAAGATATGTACAATGACGTCGCTGTAGTCCATGGCTACCCATTGTGCGTTGCGGAGCCCGTCGATGGCGGTGGGCTTGGCTTGTGCATGTATGCGGGCAAACTCGCTAACGGAGTCGGTAATGGCTTGAATATGTGACGGCGAGTTGCCTTGACAGATAATGAAATAGTTGCAGATCGTATCTTCGATACCGGTTAAATCCGCTAGGACAATCTCGTTTCCTTTCTTTTCCTGAATACCCTCAATAATCTTTTCTATTAAAACCTCTGTTGTGCTCATATTGTTTACTTTCTTGTAATGAGAGGCAAAGATACGAGATAATACGTCACTTTCGGCATGTCAAGGTGCAAAATCTCTTCCTTTTTATCTTTTTTAGAGAAAGATGAGGTATTCAAACGTTTTTCTAGGAGGCTCCGATTGAAAAATATGGGCAAAAGATTTTGTAGCTATGGAAAAAGTGTGTACCTTTGCAGGCGAAAATAGGAATCATTGGGCTATGGTGTAATGGTAACACAACAGATTCTGGTCCTGTTTTTCTTGGTTCGAATCCAGGTAGCCCAACGACATGAGATAAGATAGCTTGGGCTATGGTGTAATGGTAACACAACAGATTCTGGTCCTGTTTTTCTTGGTTCGAATCCAGGTAGCCCAACGACATGAAAAAGAGGGACGATTCGCGAGGGAGCATTTCATAGTAATGCTCCCTTTTTTCTTTTATATCAAAAGATTTTTTTGATTATTTGGTGCAAGGAATGCCTTAACGGAAATCTTTTGGGGAAAGTGCCGAATGGGCCGACGTCATGTTTGATTGTAAGGAAAGACCTGAAAAACATAATTATGAATAACCCTTTAAAGAACTAATCCATGAGAACTATTTTACGCCGTACAGGGTGGAGAAATGCTCTGTTTATGCTGTTACTGGACGTGTCGACGGCTGATGCACAATCTGTTATCTTCCCACAAGTGAAGCAACCGGGCGAAGCCGTCATGCAAGTGGAAGGTGAGCGCTATACGCTTTCCAACGATTTGTTGTCCGCTCGGTTTGTCAAGGAAAACGGCAGACTCCTTTTCGGAGGATGCGAGGCACTGACGTTGCAGGCAGGCACGGAACTGTTCAAGATAAAGTTGGGAGACGGTACGGAAGTCAATGCTTCGGAAATGACTTTGGGCGAGGTGCGTACGGTGGATCTGGCCGCAGACCCGGCCGCTGTGAAAGGTTCGAAACGCTTTGCGGGGAAAGCCATAGAAGCGGATTTCATGTATGGTGATCTGCATATTGTGTGGCGTGCGGTATTACGTAACGGTTCGCATTATCTGCGGACAGAGATGGATGTTACTGCTAAGGCCTCTACAGTCATGAATGCCATTGTTCCCATGATTTATAATGTGGACAGCCGCCAGGGAGATGCGGCACCGGTGGCTGTGGGAAACACGCGTGGTGCCGTTTTGGCGAATCGTACCATCTTCGCCGGTCTGGAGACTCCGATGGGGATCAATACTTCGGGAAGTGCTTCGGATATAGATGGTTTTGTGCATAATGCCTGGACACCGGAGACTTATGTATGGTCGCCGGGCGAAGATACGCCGGTCGGAATTACGAAATTGGGATTCGGTGTGACGGATATTGTCGGTACTCGTGGCTATCTTGTTTTTCGTGAGGCCGGGGAATATACCTTGACGTTTGCTTACTCTTCCGGTTCGCATCGTTTAAATATCGTTGGTGTTGATTTGATGAAAGAGGATGAGGTCATAGCATCCGATTATCATGTGGGCTATACGGGTAATGCGGCACAGAAGAATACATACAAAATTACCGTACCCGAAGCAGGGGCTTACATGGTTCGCTATTTCTGTGAAACGAAGACGGAGACGATAACCAGTAGCGGTACCATTACTTATGATAAAAAGGTGTCGGTACCGGTTATTGTATACGACCGGATCATTTCCGAACAGTCGGCTGTGGACGGTAAGAAGGCCCTGCCTGCAGATGCGGCTATTGCGGAAGACGAAAGTATGACGGATACTTGGAAGCCGGCCGATTGGAAAGTGGTTCAGAAAGTACCTGCACGAATCACGGAATTGGGGTTCGGTTATCCGAATGTTAAAGTAATCCAGCAGCCTTTTGCCATTCGTGCGAACCGGGGGACGCTGAAAGCTGAATTTGTTTATAAGTCGGGTAATAACGGGCTGAGCATTGTGGGCGTGGACTTGTTGGATAAAGACGACAATGTGGTGGTGTCGGATTACCACAAAGGATTCTCCGGCAATCTGAAGTCGGACAATTTGTATGCATTGAATATCCCTTATGGCGGGGACTTTGTATTACGCTATTTTTGTGAAAACCGTACCGAGGCGAATACCTCTTCAGGCGAAGTCAAGTTGCAACTGGCTGTGACAGATACCATTCATTTGCCGGCACCGGCTACTGTGCCTATTCAGGGATTGTGGAGGCGTAATACGACATTGGAAGCTGGAAAGACATGGAACGTAAGTGCGGTGGTCGGGCTGATAGCCGAAGGGCAGGCACGGCGTTCTTTCCTTGCCTATAGTGAACGTGAGCGTGCTGTCCCTTGGCGGCCATACCCCGTTTATATATCTTGGTACGAGTTGAATATTAACCGGAACAATTCTGCCGATTATTCGCAGAATATGACGGTGGAACAATGCGCTGATGTCATGCGGCATTGGCAGGCAGGTCTTTTTGAACCCTATAACACGACTATCAAAGCATTTGTTTGGGATGACGGATGGGATCAGTACGGTACTTGGACCTTCAATAAGAATTTCCCCAACGGATTCTCCGAACCGGACGCAATAGCCCGGGAAATGGGTACGGGCATCGGTGCATGGTTGGGCCCGGTGGGAGGTTATGGGCAGTCCGGGAATTATCGGCGTAGCTATTGGAACGGAAAAGGAGGTATGAATCTCAGCAATCCGGCATATTATAAGGTGTTCTTGGATGCTTGTAATTATATGATTGACAATTATGACTTCCGTTTCTTCAAATTCGATGGTATCAGTGCGCAGTTTAGTGCTGTAGGACCGGATTCGGGTACTACGGGCGAAGAGAATGCGGAAGGCATCATCAACATAGAACGGGAAGTGCGGAAATCGAAAGAGGATATATTTCTGAATACTACTGTCGGTACATGGGCGTCTCCTTTTTGGTTTCAGTTTACGGATGCAGTATGGCGCCAGGAGAACGATTATGGTACGATTGGTAATCAAGGGACCGATCGTGAACGATGGATTACTTACCGCGATCGTCTTGTTTACAAGAATTTTGTGCAGAATTCACCGCTTTGTCCCATTAATACGTTAATGACACACGGTTTTATACTTACTTCTTTTGGAGATGTGTCGAAAAGTATGGATTATGACGGAATTGTTCGTGAGATGCGTTGTGCTTTTGCCTGTGGTTCCGGCATGGTGGAGCTTTATAACGATTATAAACTGATGAACAGCATTAACGGAGGAAAATTGTGGAAAGATTTGGCTGAATGTATCCAATGGCAGCAGGACAATGCCGATGTGTTGCCGGATATTCACTGGGTTGGCGGTGATCCGTGGGACGGTGGCAAAGCCAATGTCTACGGTTGGGCTTCCTGGAACGGTGAGAAGGCTACGTTGGCTTTGCGTAACCCTTCGGCTTCTGCGCAAACGTATGTTACTACGTTACGGGAAGCTTTGGACATTCCTGCATATGTACACACTACGATTACACTGACAGATGCTTTCCGGCAAAAAACGTTACCGGGATTGTCTGTCGGTCAGCCTATAGATATCGACCAACCGTTAACCGTGAGGATGCCGGCTTCTTCGGTATTTGTTTATAACGGACAGGACAATCAGGTGCCGACGGAAATAAATGAAGTGGTCAATGCAACTTCGGCTCCGCTTTCCCATTTTGTTTATGATTTAAATGGTCGGCGGGTGCAGAAGCCGGAGAGAGGCATTTATATTTGTAACGGAAAGAAGGTGCTTGTAAAATAAGTACGTGATAAAGCGGAAATCGCATGAACAAACGCAGCGAATAGATCGAAACTGTATTCGCTGCGTTTGTTTGCATAAGGCCCGGTTGTGTGCAGGTGCCTTTCGTTCCTGTTGATCTTGACCTTGTTTTGTTTTTTCGAAATATGTGTACAGGTTTGCTTCCAATACTAATTCTTTGTAATTTTACAAAGAATACGGCGGATCGAGTATATAATCTGTTTCGCAGTGCAATAAGTAAAATGTATGAATTATGAAGAATCTGTTGTGGTTCAGTGTTGTATGTATGTGTTTCCTGATTGCTTGCCGGGAGACAGAAAAAGTGAAAACCATTTCCGAAGCAGCTTATTATCCTGGAGAACGGGCTGTTGACAAACCTGCAGATCTGGTACACTATTTTGATTCGCTTTGTCGAAATGCCGGTGCTAAAGTATTGGTTCATAGTCCTGAAGAGGGGGATTCTTTGGCCATTTGGGAGGGAATAAAAGAACTGGACCGATATGCAAGGGGACTTCGCAAGTATTATCCTGAGAAGACGGTAAAGGATATATTGCGGTCCTTGGCATTTTGTCAGGGATATGAATACAGTCATATAGCACACGAAGAAAAGATAAATTCAGGAGAGATTTTTTTGTTTCGGCTGTTGGAGCAGGCTGCCCGATTTTGTCCGAAAATGGATTTTTTGGCCGACTTTCAGACCCCAGATGGGCAAGCCGGTATTCTTTATTATCCGGAATGGAGTCCCAATCTTCCGCTATATTCATTTATACTGTATCGTACGGGAGAAGGGATACAAGTAAAGACCGTGGGTGAAACCGGCGATGTGAAAATAGAAAAGATTTATCGGTTGGAGGACGAGAAAGGTAGAACATACTATTTATGTTCTAACCATTCGGATCGGTTGTTTTTCAGACAATATGTATATATGGTTACGGGTGATGATGTACAGCTTGTCTGCCATGCGGAGGATTTTCCTGCTTGTCTGTCGGAGGACCTTGATCAACCTCGAGATCAGAGAACGGTTTATGACTATGCTTCTGATGCGATACCGACATCCAGTTTCAAGATTGTTTTTAATCCCCGAAAGTTATGTTGGGAATATTGTCGGAGAAAGGGAGAATATTATCATGCAGTGAAAGAGTTGTCCGCTTTTCGTTTGGTGCTTGACGGAGAACGGTCGCATTTTATGTCGGTCAAGCACGGGGAATAACAGCGTAGGACGTACTGTCTGTTTATTTTGTGAGTGGCATTCTTATAACAATTCCGGCTCGCAAGAGTATAAAGAGTATCTTGCGGGCCGGAATCTTGATAATATCTTTGATATACCTTTAATTAATAGGAGCAGTATTTTATTCCCGATTGATTTCTTCTTCCACCGTTTTGATTTTCTCACGCAGGAGAGCCAATTCGTCTTTCAGTTTCTCTACCTTTTTCTTCATCTCGTTGACGAGGGTATTTCCGCTTTTGGAACTGCTGGTTAAGAAGCCTAGGTTGTTTTCGTATGTTTGAATATCGTTTTTCATTG
>CAJUDC010000077.1 GCA_910584955.1 uncultured Paraprevotella sp.
TTCCGTATTGCCAACTTGTATGCTTATCCCCACTGATTTGCTACTGAACCGTTTTGATACCGTGTCCGACAAGAAGATTCTTAAATTAGGTATAAGAAACGAATCCTTTCCACTCCACAAAAAAAAGCGTGCCGAAACAAAAATCTTTCGGCACGCTTATATGTCTTACTTTTCTCTGCAAAAACCTTAATTGGCCTGCTCGCCGGCAGGAGTTTGACTGCCTGTTGCGGGTGCTTCCTGCTGAGCAGGTGCCGTCGGTATAGCCGGAATATTGTTCGGATTGGCAGTCTGCTGTTCGGTAGCCTGCTTGGTGATAACGGATTCTGTTCCTGAAGCCGCAGGGATAAAAAAAGCGGAAGTAACGCTAAGCACTACCATCGCCGCAGCCAGTCCCCAAGTCAACATTTCAATAAAGTTAGTAGTCTTGCGAACTCCCATGATCTGATTGGAGGAAGCAAAACTGGAAGCAAGACCACCTCCCTTGGATTCTTGAATTAATACTACCAGGCACATCAATACAGCGGCAACTACCACCAACGAAACGAGTACGGTATAAATCATTTTTCTTTCTGTTTATATTTGTTATTTATTATCAGCTTCTCAAGAAAACGTATCTGGTCTGCAAAGTAACGATTTTTTTTTGGAATTTTCAAACTTAATCTACGTATAATTTCTATGGCCTTGGCATATTTCCCCTGTTTAATGTAGATACGGGCCAATGTTTCCGTAAAGAAATCTTCGTTTTCCTCATTTTCATCGTTTCCTGTCAATTGGGGCATCTGCAATTCCGCATCGGGATCCGACGACAAAACGATACGGCGGCTTCCCTGACCGATGAAATCGTCTATCAGATCTTGCCGGTTCAAAGGAGACACCGGCTGTTTCCCGTTCTCTTCCTCCGCCTCGGTCTGTAACAGATAAGCCATATAATCCGTAGTGGCATCGGCCGGGCGCACCTTTTTAGGCTTTTCTTCCGGCAAAGCGGACAGGAAGGTATCTATCAGCGATTGCGTACGGTCGCCTTCTTCCTCCTTTTGACGGGCACCGACAGCCACGTGCTTCCGAACCGGTTCCAACGTATATTTATATCCTTCTATCAACTGAAACAAGGATCGTCTGTCGGAAACGAACAACGCAGCTTTTCTCAATTCCTCACCGAACGAACTGTGATGCAACTGATACAGATTGCGCAGAAAAAGCAACCGGGCCGCCTGAAAATAAGGATAACGCTGCACACAGGCACGCAAAGTCTCCAGCGTGCCGGCATCCATCCGCTCGGGATGTTCGATATAATCCTGCAAATTAATATCCATATTCTTCTTAACGGGATTACCAGTTAGCCACGGTAGCGTTGAAGATCTGATCGGTTATATCCTTGATCATCTGCGTGACAAGCTCTTCCTGTACATTCATCAATTGCTGAGAAGAATCGTAATCGGTTGTTGCCGAAAACTGCTTCTCGAAATCTTCCGTATGGTTCTTGTTGTTCGTAAAGCGTACGTTAACCGTCATCTTCAACTGCACCTGCGAAGAATAGCCTTCGGAGGAAATGCCTTTGTTATACTGGTCGAAGCCGGTGATCTCTCCTGCCAACTGCAAATCACCGCCGCGCTTCACCTGCCGCAATTTCGTCTGCGAGGCGAAAATATCCGTCAGTTTGTTATTGAACATAGACTGCATGGGAGCCCACACATAGGTCGAACGGATCGGGAACGGATCTATCTGAATGGTCTTCGTCTTCTCGTAGTCGATGGAAGCGCCGTTAAACTTATACGACACCGTACACCCCACCAGACAACAAACCGTTGCCCAGCAAACGGTCTGAAGAACTCCCCTACCTGTTTTCCTTATCCAGTCCATATTCCTTTATTTTGCGGTAGAGTGTCCGTTCCGAGATATTCAGGTCTTTCGCCGCCCCTTTGCGCTTCCCCCGGTTCTTCTCGAGCGCCTTGATAATCATCTGGCGTTCCCAGTCGTTCAGCGACAGCGATTCCTCTACGTATTCCTCTGGATCCTGAATGAAATCCTCATCGGCTTTCAGCGTTCTCGGAGCCGGCACATTGATGGCCGGATGGATATAAGACACCGTAGCATCGGGCGCCATCGGCACAGACGCTGTCGAAGTAACCCGTTCCGCGTGCTGGCTGTGCACCAGTTTCTTCAACTCGGTCACGTCGTTGCGCAAGTCAAAGAGGATCTTATACAAAATCTCCCGTTCATTCTCAAAGCTATGTTGTTCGTCGCGGTTACCGACGGGAATCAGATCGTACGACAATGGAGAGTCCGGTACATACTGCTGAAGCACTTCGGGCGTTACCACCCGCTCTTCGCGCAGGAGCACCGATAATTGTTCCGTTATATTCTTCAACTGACGGATATTACCGGGCCAAGGATAGCTTTTGAGCTTGATCTTGGCTGCTTCCGTAAGTTCCACCGGTTCGGGCATGTTATATTTATCGGCCGTCTCCAAGGCAAATTTCCGGAACAGAAGCACCACATCGTCTCCCCGCTCCCGCAAAGGAGGGACCAGGATGGGAATCGTATTTAACCGATAGAACAAGTCTTCGCGGAACTTACCGTCGCGAATGGCAGAAGCCATGTTCACATTGGTTGCCGCCACAATACGCACGTCTGTTTTGCGCACTTCGCTACTCCCCACACGGATGTACTCTCCCGTTTCCAACACACGCAACAGCCGTGCCTGTGTGGAGAGCGGCAGTTCGCCCACCTCGTCCAGAAAAAGCGTACCGCCGTTCGAAGCGCCGAAATATCCTTCCCGTTCCCCAACAGCTCCCGTAAAAGCCCCTTTTTCATGTCCGAAAAGCTCGGAATCGATAGTTCCCTCCGGTATGGAACCGCAGTTCACGGCAAAATATTTTTTGCTCTTGCGCAGACTGTTGTCATGGATCAACCGAGGAATGATCTCCTTTCCAACTCCGCTTTCGCCCGTAATGAGCACGGACAAATCGGTTTTCGCCACTTGCAAAGCAATATCAAGCGCGCGGTTCAATCCTTCCGAATTGCCCACGATGCCATACCGCTTCTTCAACATTTGCACTTCCGATACGTTCATGTTCCTTATTTCTCTTACCTGGTTTGCTGACAAAATTACATAAAAAATCCGTTTCCACGCAGGATTGACAGCATAAAATCAGCCATACCCGCTGTTTAAGTCCTCAATTCGCGCGTTTGTTGCCTATGCGCATCAGCAAAAGCCCCACGGCAATCCATACCAGTTCGCGCAAACGGGTGATCAGTCCGGTGTAGACACCGTAAGCGCCCGACAGCGCCAGTCCGCCCACCGACAGGGCAAATCCTCCCTCTCGGGCTCCCATCCCCATCGGGATAAAAAAGAAAAGATTGACAAAAAGCGAGGTAAACGCCTGAATAAGCACACAGTCGGTAAAAGCTACCTTATCGGTAAGGATAAACAGGATGAACTGTATCTCCAGGCATCCCAGCAGACGGGCCAGAAATTCCAGCAGCAAAGCTCCGTAAAAGGTCGACTTCCGCTGGGCATGAAGTTCGGCTATCTGGCTGTCCACCTTCCTGATGGCCTCCGCATTCCGTTCCATAAATCCTCTGATGCGACGGCCCACCCACGGAAAACGGGCAAAGCAACGGAGCGTCTTCATGGCCAGCCCGTTACGATACCCTTTCATAAAGAAATAAATGCCCAACAGGCAAAACACCGAGAATACCGACAGCAACAGTGCCATTCCCGGTCCCATACCGGTTCCGTAAAGCACCAGATAAAGAAGGATGGAGAAAGCCCAAAAACAAAAATGAGAGAAGATGTGCATCATCGCATACAGGATCACGCTCGAAGCGGCTTTCGCCGCACCCACATAGGGGGTAAGTTCCATAATCCGATAAGGCTCACCGCCCAACAATCCTACCGGGGTGACATAGTTCAGGGCAAAACCGGTCACGGTATATTTGTACGTCCGCCAGAACGACAGGCGCCCCCGTCCGCCATCGTTGATGATGACATACCACGCCCATGTATTCAGCATATAAATAGGTATCCACAGCAACAACACGACCGGCAGCCAATAGCCGGCCTTCCGTATGTTGCTCCAAAGATCGCTGTAGGACATGTCGAACGTGCACAGCATGACTACAACCGCCAGCACACCGACGGCGAAGAAAATATTCCTGTATTTCGGTTTCATACCGCTCGCTTATTCCGACGCGTTCAGTTTCAGTTTATCGCTGTCATCCCTCTTTTCGTGGTACTGCTTGCGCAACGGGTTTGCATACGCCTCGTCGTAGCGGACACGGTTGCGGAACACATCCAGTGCCGTATAGATCGCCTGCCGGAAAGAATTCTCGTCGGCCACTCCCCGACCGGCGATGTCATAGGCCGTACCGTGGGCCGGCGATGTGCGCACCACAGGCAGCCCGGCAGTGAAATTCACGCCGTCGGCCATTGCCAACGCCTTGAACGGTGCCAGTCCCTGATCGTGGTACATGGCCAGAATACCGTCATAGTGTTCGTAAGCCCCCGAACCGAAGAAGCCGTCGGCGGCAAAAGGCCCGAAACACAAAATGCCTTCGGCCTCCGCCTCGTTCGTGGCCGGGCGGATCACTTCTTTCTCCTCCGTATCCAACAGACCGTCGTCGCCGGCGTGGGGATTCAGGGACAGGACGGCTATACGGGGTTTGGATATGCCGAAGTCCTTTTTCAGCGAATGATGGAAGATACGCAGCTTACCGGCAACAGCCTCTTGCGTCACGGCCGCAGGCACCTCCTTCAGAGGCAAATGGGTAGTGACCAGCGCCACTCTGAGCACCTCGTTCATCAGAATCATCAGAGCCTCCCGGCCTTCTCCCACCCGTTCCTGGATATACTCCGTATGTCCGGGAAAGCGGAAGGCGTCGCTTTGTATGCAATGTTTGTTGATTGGGGCCGTTACCAGCACGTCGATCAATCCGTCGCCATATTCCTTCAGACCGCACTCCAAGGCCGCCAGAGCCGCCTTTCCGCTTTCCGCCGAAGGGGTCCCCAGCTCTATCTTGATTTCCTCTTCCGTGCAGGCCACCAAGTTGAGTTTTCCCTCCACTGCCTCGGAAGCCGACGCGATGGTCTGGAAATTTGTACCCAGCTCCATCACTTTACGGTGATAGGCCGCCACCTTAGGCGAACCGTATACCACCGGCACACACAATTCCAGCATGGCAGGATCGGCAAATACTTTCAGAATCACCTCATAACCCACTCCGTTTATATCTCCGT
Source organism: uncultured Paraprevotella sp. (assembly GCA_910584955.1). GTDB lineage: Bacteria > Bacteroidota > Bacteroidia > Bacteroidales > Bacteroidaceae > Paraprevotella. The sequence goes on from CAJUDC010000077.1 coordinate 5,240, forward strand.
GGGTGATACCCACTCTTATTTTTCCGTTTTCCATCCGTTTATTTGTTATATGACTGTTCTTTGGTTGTTTTCGGAAGCACCGTTTCCTGTATGTCCGCCGGCAGTTCTTCCGTATTTTCCGACGGCAGGTTCAGGGTATAGAGCGAACCTTCCAGCCGTCGTATCAAGCCTCGCTTCATCTTTTCGGGAGCATACACGAAGCCCTCCACCACCACCACACGGTTGTTCACCGTATCCACACGGGAATGGCTGACAAAAGGGCCGCCCATGCCGTCGTTCTTCATCTGCCACAGGCCGCGTGTCTCCAGCGCATAGCCCCGCTTCACCACGATAGGCTTCACCTGCGTACACAGCGTGTCGGTGGTCATGTACATCGTCGGTTTCGACCCGGGAATGTTGGCTTTCATAAACGAATCGCGTTTGGCCAGCACATAGGCCTTGTTAAACGTGTGCGGTCCTTCGTAGGGATAGGCATACATACAGATGTTCACCATCGCCGTAGCGGAGTTGGACGAGGTCCAGAAAAAGTCTTTCCCCGTCTTGTAGCTCTGGATTTCCCGGGGAGCGTACAACTCGCAGCCGAACATATTCCCGGCCAGTTGCGTCACGGTCTCCGAATGTTTCTTCTCCAGCTCACGGATCAGCCGGTTCATCTCCATCTTCACGAAGAAATCGATGATCTGTTCCCTGTGGCGGGTGACAAAAGCGGCAAACTCTTTCTCGTCGGGGCTTTGAATCGTAAGTATCACCTGGGGCGAAGCGTATTCGTCGCGCACGAACTTCATCTTGGTCTGCGTATAGGTATTCTTGTCTATCTTCACCAGGATGATGTTGCGGAATATATTCAGAATCTGATTGAAACGCTTCGGATCGGTCTGTGAGATGCGAAACGAGCGCTCGGGTTGCGGAAGCCCTGGAATGTCCGTATCCAGCACATCGAACAAAGCTCTGCCCGCCGGCTGCTGCCACATGGAATCGCCTATGACCACCAGCACCTCATACGGGCGTCCGCTGGACGACGGCGTGGTAAACTTGCTCTCGCAGGCCACCAGCAGCGCCAGCACCGCCATCCACATACCTGTCTTGAATCGGTTCATCTTCATAACAATATTCGTTTGAGTTATACATTTCGGCCCGCCTCTTGCTGCCGGGCCGTACTGAGCAGGCCGCAGGCCGCAAAAATATCCTGTCCTCTCGAAGCCCGGATGGTGGTGAACACACCGTGTCGGGTCAGAAAGTCGCGCAACTCCGTCATCTTCTCCTCGGACGCGCCGTGCAGGTCCGAATCCGGGATGGTATGAAAGCGTATCAGGTTCACCCGGCATTCCAGTCCGCGTAGCAACTTCAGCAGCTCGCGGGCATGGGCCGGCGTATCATTCACCCCGCCAAAGACGATGTATTCGAACGACAGCCGGCGTTGGTGCGTGAAATCGTATCCGGTGCGCAGCATCTCCACGATCTCGGTGATGGAGAAACTCTTTTCGGCAGGCATCAGTGCCGCCCGCCCGTCCGGGAACGGATTGTGCAGGCTGATGGCCAGGTGACAGTCGCTCTCGTCCAGAAAACGCTTCAGCCCCTTTCGCAATCCTACCGACGACACGGTGATGCGCTTCGGGCTCCAGGCGTAACCGTAGTCGGCCGTCAGCAGTTCCGTGGCGCGCAACACGGCATCCAGATTGTCGAAAGGCTCTCCCTGGCCCATGAACACAACGTTGGTCAGGCTGTCCCGCTCGGGCAGCGAATAGAGCTGGTTCAAAATATCGGTGGCGGTGAGATTGCCGGCGAATCCCTGCCGGCCCGTCATACAGAAACGGCAGTTCATCTTGCATCCCACCTGCGACGACACACACAGCGTAGCGCGGTCGCCGTCGGGAATGTAGACGCTTTCCACATACCCTCCGCCGCCGGTACGGAACAGGTATTTCACCGTCCCGTCCACAGAGCGCATAGCCTCCACCGGTTCGGAGCACCCCACCCGACAGACGGCCTTGAGCACCTCGCGGTTCTTTAACGAGATATTGAACATTTCATCAATCGACCTCACTTTCCGGCCGTATATCCATCCGGCCAGCTGGCGGGCAGTGAAAGCCGGCATGCCGGCCTCCTTCACGATAGCGGCCAGTTCGGACAAGGTCTTTCCCAAAAGAGGTGTTTTTTCGTCTTCCATCATCTTTTTCTGCACATTCGAGGACAAAGGTAACTAAAAAGCCTCTACTATCCCAACCTTGCCCGCCTTTATTCTTCATTTATTTGACGAAAGCCGAAAAGAGCCGACCGCCCGAAAACAAAATATCATACCGGAAGCGGATTCTTCACACCAAGTCATGACGGACAAACATCACGGTTTGGTTTGCACAGAACAAGACCGGATTTGCACAAACCGTGCCGTGAAGTGAAACTTTTCCGCGCCCTACCGGTTTTTCAGAAGGAATATACCGTTTTTTTACTTTTCGCAACGTTTTTTTTGTTATGTTTGTACGCATCTTTTCAAATGTAGAACATCAAATCACATACCATGCAGCAACGAACAGACTGTTTTATACCCTTAGGCGACGAAACGCAGACAGGACAGACGCTTCGCGAACTACGTACCGATCCGCATGTAAACCGCATTTTCCTGATCGGCACTTCCGGCAAGACGGAAGCCGGTGCAGAGACCGGCGATATTTTACACACAGATTTTCTTTTCAGCACACAGACCCTGCGTCTGATGGCGGAACACTGCCAATCCGAATACCTGCTTTTCTATACCAAGACTTCTCCGCTCAAACTGGGTTATCAGGCACTGAACCGCCTGCTTGGCGTAGCAAAAGACACGGGGGCCTCCCTGATATATACCGACCATTACATAGTGACACCGGACGGAGAGCGGAAAAAGAATCCGGTGATCGACTACCAGCGGGGCAGCCTACGCGATGATTTCTGTTTCGGATCGTTACTGCTGTTCCGCAGCGCCGACCTGAAAGCCTATTTCGACCGACAGGAGGAAATACCCGCTTACCGGTATGCCGGACTGTACGACCTCCGGTTGTTTCTGAGCCGGACGGGCACCCCGTTTCATCTGAACGAATACCTGTACACGGAAATCGAAAACGACACGCGCAAGAGCGGTGAAAAAAATTTCGATTACGTGGACCCGAAGAACCGGGAGGTACAGCTCGAAATGGAACAGGCCTGTACGGAGCATCTGAAAGCCATCGACGCCTGGCTGGCACCCGACGAATACAATGAAATACGGTTCGATGCGGAAGATTTTCCGGTGGAGGCATCGGTTGTCATCCCCGTACGCAACCGGGTGCGCACCATCGAAGACGCCATCCGCAGCGTGCTGACACAACAGACCCGATTCCCCTTCAACCTGATCATCGTGGATAACGGATCCACCGACGGCACCGGCGAGGCCATCCAACGCAACACGGACGACACACGCGTGATTCATCTAATACCGGAACGCGACGATCTGGGCATCGGAGGGTGCTGGAATCTGGCCGTTCATCATCCGCAATGCGGACGCTTCGCCGTACAGTTGGATTCGGACGATCTGTACAGTTCCCCACACACCCTGCAAACCATCGTCGACGCCTTCTACAGCCAACGGGCCGCCATGGTTATCGGTTCTTATCGCATGACGGACTTTGCATTGAACACATTGCCTCCCGGACTTATCGACCACAAGGAATGGACGCCCGACAACGGACGCAACAACGCCCTGCGCATCAACGGACTGGGAGCGCCCCGCGCTTTCTTCACCCCCTTGCTGCGCCGGTGGCAGGTGCCCAATACCAGCTATGGCGAGGACTATGCCCTGGGGCTTTGTTTCTCGCGCCGTTACCGCATCGGGCGCATCTATGACGAACTGTATTTGTGCCGGCGCTGGGAGGGGAATTCGGATGCTGCTCTGAGCATTGAACGGGTCAACGAAAACAACGTGTACAAAGACCGGTTACGCAGCATAGAAATCCAGGCCCGGCAGATGCTGAACCGACAATGGAAACACGAAACGGACAGCGAAGAGGTACAGGCATTCTTCAACCGGCAGTTGCAAGAATGGGAAGAGGCGGAGCGCCGTTATCGGGAACTGGCAAATGTGCAGACGCGCGAACTGGCCGTCGGCGACCACAGACTGCAAGTGCAATACAATCCGGCCCGTATGGTATCGACCGGTGCCCGAATAGATGCCCGAAGCATCGGACAACGACCGTGTTTCCTCTGCGACCATAACCGGCCCGAGACGCAACAGGCGCTCCCGGTGGCCGGACATTACCAGATACTGGTGAATCCTTACCCCATCCTCCCGGAACACTTCACCCTCCCCACCCGTCGGCATCAACCGCAATCCATAGCCGACCATTTCAACACGCTGCGCCGTCTGGCGTGGCAAATACCGGACCGTCTGTTCTTCTACAACGGACCGGTATGCGGGGCATCCGCTCCCGATCACATGCACCTGCAAGCCGGTTCCCGAGGAATTGTCCCGCTGGAACGCGACTGGAAATCGTATGAAAACACGCTCGAAAAACTGTATCCGCTCTCGCCGGACCAGAAAGTGGCCGTAGAAGAAGTCTTCAACCGGCAGCCCACCTGCGGCCTTTATCTGCTCACCGATTATGCGTGTCCGGCCTTCGTCATCCGCACGCTTCCGACCGAACACAACTGTCTGCTGTTTCAGAAACTATATCAGGCTCTTCCTTTACATAAGGACGAGAACGAGCCCCGCATGAATATCCTGTGCTGGCGTCAGTCCTGTAGCGGAGGAGAAGACGAACTGGTGATCGTGGTGTTCCCGCGCAGCCGGCACCGCCCGGCCTGTTATGAGGCTACCGGCGACAAGCAGATGTTAATCAGCCCGGGAGCGCTCGACATGGGAGGATTGCTTATTACTCCGCGACAAGAGGATTTCGAACGGCTCACGGCCGAACAGGCCGCCGGCATATTACGGGAAGTCACGCTGAGCAAAGACGATCTGGTTCCCGTCATCCAACAAATAAAGGAAATCGAGCCTGACCGTACACCGGACGCACAACCGTCCGAAACGACAGAAACCATACAGCAAAGCGCCCGTGAGCCGGAAGTCAGCGTAGGCATCATGAGCCGCCAGCGCCTGCGCTTCTCGCTCAATGCGGACTATGCGGCCAAAGGATCGGTCATCCGTGGCGAACAGACGGTGGAATGCAGCGAAGGCGGTATCCTGTGGAACGGGAACCTGTATCGGGAACTCACCTTCACACCGCAGGAGGAGCATGCGTCGTTCTCGCTCTACGACGTCACGATCGGCATCAAATTCCACTGGGAACGGAAAGAGACACAAATATTCAGCGGCACATTGAAACTGGTGGTGGAAGAAGAGAAGATCACCGCTATCAACCTGCTGCCGGTGGAAGACTACCTCATCAGCGTCATTTCCAGCGAGATGAGCGCTTCCTGCTCACTGGAGTTCCTCAAAGCATCGGCTGTCATAAGCCGGAGCTGGCTTTACGCACAGATGGAAAAACGCCGGCGTATGGACGAAAACCATCACGGTTTCTTCTCGTTTGTGAAAACGGACACGGAATTCATCCGCTGGTACGACCGGGAGGATCACAGCATCTTCGACGTATGTGCCGATGACCATTGCCAGCGCTATCAGGGGATCACCCGGGCCTGCAAAGAAGAAGTGGTGAGTGCCGTAAAAGCCACCCGAGGGCAGATTCTGACGTACGACGGTGAAGTCTGCGACGCCCGTTTCTCCAAATGTTGCGGCGGCCTGACGGAAGAATTCGAATACGCATGGGAAAACAAACATGTCCCCTACCTGACCTCCATACGCGACATCGCCCCGGACCGGACCGGAGAGGAACATCCCGCCCTACCCGATTTACGGGACGAAGCGGAAGCCGACCGCTGGATACGCAGCAATCCTCCCTCGTTCTGCCATACGTCCGACAAGAATATCCTGAACCAGGTGCTCAACGATTATGATCAGGAGACGACCGATTTTTACCGTTGGAAGGTGGAATATACGCAGGCCGAACTGGCCGCCTTGATCCACGAACGGCTGAAAGCCGATTACGGTGACATCCTGGATCTGATACCGATAGAACGCGGTCCCGGCGGCCATCTGAGCAAACTGAAAATAGTAGGCAGCATGAAAACGCTCATTATCGGTAAAGAACTGGAGATCCGGCGCACGCTGAGCCATACGCACTTGTTCAGTTCGGCTTTTGTCGTAGACAAAGAAGACGTCAGGGACGGCGTGCCGCAACGTTTCGTGCTAACCGGTGCCGGATGGGGACACGGCGTAGGCATGTGTCAGATCGGTGCCGCCGTAATGGGAGCCAAAGGATATACTTACAAGGAGATCCTGCACCACTATTATCATGAGACAAAGATCGAACAAGCGTATCAATAAGACTTCATTATCCTCGCTATGTATACAAAAAAAGAACTCAACCGCTCCCGGACAAGACGTTCTCCGTGGGCATGGATCCCGACACTTTACTTTGCCGAGGCGATTCCCTACGTAGCCGTCATGTCGATCTCGGTGTTGATGTACAAGCGCTTGGGCATCTCTAACGGAGATATAGCCTTTTACACCAGCTGGCTGTACCTGCCGTGGGTGATCAAACCCTTCTGGAGTCCGCTCATCGACCTGCTGAAGACCAAACGTTGGTGGACCATTGCCATGGAATTGCTGATCGGCAGTTCACTGGCCTGTGTAGCCTGGACATTGCCGGGCAGCCATTTTTTCCGTATGTCACTGGCCTTTTTCTGGCTGATGGCGTTCAGCAGCGCCACACACGACATCGCAGCCGACGGTTACTACATGCAGGAACTTAATCCGCACGAACAGTCCCTTTACGTCGGTATCCGAAGTACGTTCTACCGGCTGGGCACCATCATCGGACAGGGGGCTTTGGTGATGCTGGCCGGCGAACTGGAAGTGTTTACACGGCGGGTAGCCTATTCGTGGAGCATCACCTTCTATGTACTGGCTGCCCTATTCTTTCTGTTCACCGTGTACCACCGGTTTATCCTGCCTCACCCCGTACAAGATGCGCC
>CAJUDC010000078.1 GCA_910584955.1 uncultured Paraprevotella sp.
TCCACTGTTTATGACTTGCAAAGCTACAAAATTTTAAGCTAAAAAATAGAACAATTGGCGATTTTCGTTTATTTTTGCAGTCGTTTCTATAAACTATAACGAGAATGGCCGCAAAGAAAAGAGCCGTACAAATAACCTCACCCGGGAACAAGACCACCCCGAAGAAAACGGCAAAAAACAAACATAACGAATCCCTCAACACTATTCTGAATGGCGGTGAAGAAGCTGTAGGGCGCATGGAGACAACTCATTTCCTGAGCGGGATCCTGTTGCTGATCGGTGCACTCTTCACTTTACTGGCTTTCACATCCCATCTGTTCACCGGTGGTGAAGACCAAAAACTGATACAAACAAACGTATGGTTCGACAAAGCCAGCAACTGGGCGGGTGTCTTCGGCGCGCACTGGGCCAGTTTCTGGATGGACGACCGTTTCGGGCTGGCTGCGTTCTTCATTCCTCTGTTTCTGTTGATGGTAGCCATGAAGCTGACACGCGCTTACAAAGTAAGACTATGGAAATGGTTCCTTAACTGCTGTTTCCTGCTGGTGTGGTTTTCCGTAAGCGCTTCCTACTTTCTCACCACCCTCTTCTCAAGAAACCCGTCTATCAGTTATCTCTCCCCTGGCGGCGGGCACGGCGAATATATCGTTGAAAAGCTGAGCTTGGGATTAGGTTCTATAGGCGTTGCCATCCTGTTGATATTTACCGCCCTCATATACTGCACCTACCTGAGCAGCGAAACCATACGCATTGTCAGGAAAATGCTGAATCCGGTGGATTATATCAAATCCAAGATGCCGCATAAAGAAGAACCTAAACAAGAGGAAGAACATCCTGACGAGGATACTACCGGCTCCGAGCCAACAGAAAAGGCATATCCCGATGACACGTTCGAAGAAAGCGCTCCCGCATCGGAAACGGAGAGCGATGAAGAAATACGGGCCGCCGTTATTGATTTCGACATAAGCACTCCCGATGCTTTTTCCGCCCCCCAACCGGACGACACCGACGAACCGTACGCCAACGTCCAACCGGAACAAGAAGAAACAGACAATAAAAAAGAAAACAAAGGGGATGAAGACGAATTAAGTTTATCCATAGAACCGGTAACGGAGGAGGAGATGGCCGACGACGAAGGCAAAGGCCCGCTGGAGCCTTTCGATCCCAAGTTGGACCTGGAGAATTACCAATACCCCATCCTTCAATTGCTGGATAAACATGAGAACAGCACCGGCTCCACCATCGACATGGAAGAGCAGAACAAGAATAAAGACCAGATCATACAGGCTTTGCAGAACTTCGGTGTAGGCATCTCGTCTATCAAAGCCACTGTCGGCCCTACCATCACGCTATATGAAATCACCCCGGCCCCGGGAGTGCGCATATCCAAAATCCGCAACCTGGAGGACGACATCGCCCTAAGTCTGAGCGCACTGGGAATCCGTATCATAGCTCCGATACCCGGTAAAGGAACCATCGGTATCGAAGTACCTAATGCACGCCCGCAAATGGTTTCGATGGAAAGCATTCTGAACAGCAAGAAATTCCAGGATACCGAATACGAGCTTCCCATCGCACTGGGAAAGACGATCACGAACGAAGTATTCATGGTGGATTTGGCCAAGATGCCTCATCTGCTGGTGGCCGGTGCCACGGGACAAGGTAAATCCGTAGGACTGAATGCCATCGTCACCTCCTTATTATATAAGAAGCATCCGGCGGAGCTCAAATTCGTCATGGTAGACCCCAAGAAAGTAGAGTTCAGCATCTACTCGCCTATCGAGAACCATTTTCTGGCTAAGGTAGCCGAAGACAACAGCGAGCCCATCATCACCGACGTGAACAAGGTGGTACAAACCCTAAAAAGTTTGTGCGTGGAAATGGATACCCGTTACGACCTGCTGAAAAAGGCCCGTGCCCGCAACGTCAAGGAATACAACGCCAAATTCAAGAACCGCCAGCTCAACCCCGAAAACGGACATCGCTTTATGCCTTATATCGTGGTCGTCATCGACGAGTTCGGCGACCTGATCATGACGGCCGGCAAAGAGATAGAACTCCCCATCGCCCGCATCGCACAACTGGCCCGCGCGGTAGGCATCCACATGATCATCGCCACCCAACGTCCTACGACCAATATCATCACCGGAACCATCAAAGCCAACTTCCCGGCGAGAATGGCATTTAAAGTAAGCGCCATGATCGACTCCCGAACCATTCTGGACCGTCCCGGCGCCAATCAGTTGATCGGACGGGGCGACATGCTGTTCTCCTCCGGTACGGAACCTGTACGCGTACAGTGTGCCTTTGTCGACACCCCCGAAGTGGAACGTATCACGGCCTACATCGCCCGGCAGCAGAGCTATCTGGGACCGTTCGAACTGCCCAAAGTGGAAATGGAAGGCGAAGAAGACGGCGGAGCCGCCAGCGTGGACATTACCCATCTGGATCCTCTGTTCGAAGAGGCAGCGCGCCTGATCGTCACCACCCAACAGGGTTCCACTTCGATGATACAACGGAAATTCGCCATCGGTTACAACCGGGCCGGACGGCTTATGGACCAACTGGAACGGACGGGCATCGTAGGAAGCGCACAGGGCAGCAAGCCCCGCGAAGTGCTTTGCGTAGACGAAACCGATCTGGAAATGAGATTAAACAATTTAAGATAATACAACCAAGCTTTATGAAACCGATTCTATTATTAATAGCGTTCCTGTTAGGCAACACAAGCATACAGGCCCAAAAAGATCCGCAAGCCCGTAAGGTGCTCGATGCCACCGCCGCCGTGTTGCAAAAGCACGGAGGATTCAACATACAATTCACGGCCTCTACTTTCCAGCAAGGAAAGGAGCAAGGCAGTATGTCCGGCACAATGCTCATCAAAGGCAAGAAGTTCCAGCTGTCCACCCCCGACCTGATCACCTGGTTCGACGGCAAGACGCAATGGAGCTATCTGAAGACCAACGAAGAAGTCAATGTCAGTACACCTACCGACGAAGAGTTGCAATCCATCAATCCCTATGCTTTCATCTCACTCTACAAAAGCGGTTATCACTACTCCATGAAAGAAGTTACGGTGCGTGGTAAAGCCGCCTACGAGATCACGTTGAAAGCGGAAAACAAGCAACAGGCGATACAGACCTTGTTGCTGGATGTGGAAAAAAGCAATCACATGCCGCTGTGTGTCCGCATATACGACGGGCAAAACTGGGTACGTATCGCCATCACCAGTTTCGCCAACCGACAGAAATTCAGCGACGACACCTTCCGCTTCAACAAACAGGCCTATCCCCAAGCCGAGATCATCGACATGAGATAACGATTCTTATTATAAACCATTCAAACATAAACTTATGGAACATATACGTTGCCTTATCATAGGCTCAGGACCTGCCGGATATACGGCCGCCATCTATGCCGGGCGCGCCAACCTCTCCCCCGTCCTGTACGAAGGCATACAGCCGGGCGGTCAGCTGACCACCACCACCGAGGTGGAGAATTTTCCGGGATACCCCGACGGAATAACGGGTACCGAACTGATGGACGACCTGAAGAAGCAGGCCGAACGTTTCGGCGCCGACATACGCAGCGCCATCGTCACGAAAGCCGATCTGTCGGCGCGCCCCTACAAAATAGCTTTCGACGATGAAACGGAAGTGGAGGCCGACACCCTGATCATTGCTACCGGAGCTTCGGCCAAGTATCTGGGTCTGGAAGACGAAAAGAAATATGCGGGCATGGGCGTGAGTGCCTGCGCCACCTGCGACGGTTTTTTCTATCGCAAAAAAGTGGTGGCGGTGGTAGGCGGCGGAGACACCGCCTGCGAAGAAGCCACCTATCTGGCCGGCTTGGCAGCAAAGGTCTACCTGATTGTGCGCAAGCCCTTCCTGCGCGCTTCGCGAATTATGCAGGAACGCGTACTCGGCAACCCGAAAATCGAAGTGCTGTTCGAGCACAACACCGAAGGACTGTTCGGTGAGAACGGGGTGGAAGGCATCCATCTGGTGCAACGGAAAGGAGAAGCCGACGAACGGCATTACGACCTGCCCATCGACGGATTCTTCCTGGCCATCGGTCATAAACCCAACTCCGACCTGTTTAAACCGTGGGTACAGACGGACGAAGTGGGCTACATACGGACGGAAAACGACACCCCGCGAACCGGGATTCCCGGTGTGTTTGCCGCCGGCGACGTGGCCGATCCGCATTACCGCCAGGCCATCACTGCAGCCGGAAGCGGATGCAAAGCCGCCATTGAAGCCGAACGTTATCTGACGGAACATCAACTATAAAAGCAAAAAAACTAAGCACTTTTCTTGTTTTTCCCGAAGAAAAGGTGTAATTTTGCACCCGATTTGTTCCGAAGGGGCCAGAGCAAGTGATTTTTCAAGTAAGTCCGCCTCCCGGAGAAAACCCGTTTAATTAAAAATAAAATGTACGCAATCGTAGAGATTAACGGTCAGCAGTTCAAGGCAGAAGAAGGCAAAAAGCTGTTTGTACACCACATTCAGAATGCCGAGGCCACTCAGACTGTTGAATTTGAGAAAGTGTTGTTGGTTGACAACGACGGTAATGTAACTGTAGGTGCTCCCACCGTTGCAGGAGCCAAAGTGGTATGCGAAGTAAAATCTCCGCTGGTAAAAGGCGAGAAAGTGCTGGTGTTCCACAAAAAGAGAAGAAAAGGCTATCGCAAACTGAACGGCCATCGTCAGCAGTTCACAGAGTTGACAATTAAACAAGTTATTGCTTAATCCCCTAAACGTAGAAGAAAATGGCACATAAAAAAGGTGTAGGTAGTTCTAAGAACGGCCGCGAGTCAGCAGCTCAAAGATTAGGCGTAAAGATTTTCGGTGGTCAGGCATGTGTTGCCGGCAATATCATCGTTCGTCAGCGTGGTACGGTACACTATCCGGGCAAGAATGTAGGCATGGGTAGCGATCACACCCTTTACGCATTGGTAGACGGCGTTGTGACTTTCAAGAAAGGACGCCTGAACAGAAGCACGGTTTCCGTAGAGCCTCAGGCAGAAGCATAAGGCTTTTCCATACAGAGAAACAGAAAAAGACCGTATCGGGAGAACACTCCCTGATACGGTCTTTTTGTATCCCCCTCCCGAACAGGGCGAGGCAAGCTCTGCCATACGTACAAACATCATCCGCCCCGGCGGGACGGCTTTCACAAGCAGCCGTCCCGCCGGGGCGGATGATGTTCTTTCAGGGAAAGCCCCCTTTACAAAAAGAGCGCTATCATCTGAATAAATAAAATAAGGAATACCATCGCTATCGGATATACTGTGGCGTATGCCACGCCCGGAATGTTGCTGTCGACCATAGAATCGGCCGCCGCCAAACCCGGCGTACTGGTCATTCCGCCCGTTATCGTGCCCAGCAAATCCAATACGGAGATTTTAAAGATAAACACTCCGGCCAGAACGGCCACCAACATCGGCACCAACGTAATGGCCATACCCACACCGAACATCAGCCACCCGCTGTCCTGAAACGTAGACACCAGATTCTTACCGGCCGACGTACCCACTTCGGCCAAAAACAACAGCAATCCCAACTGACGCAGCAACTGATTGGCCGGTCCCGACATGGTCCATAGGATCGGCCCCGTCTTGCCCAATGCGCTCAAGAACAGGGCCACCATAAGTATCCCCCCCGTCAGTCCCGGCGAAAAACTGAAACCGCCGGGGAAAGAGAGATTCAGCTTGCCGAACAGCACGCCCAGCACAATACCCATCGCTATCGGGAAGAAATCGGTATCCGACAGTTTTTTCTCGTTGTTTCCGAAAAGACCGGCCACCCCGCTCACACCTTCCTTTTCACCGACCACCATCAGCTTGTCGCCAAACTTCAGCAACAGCTCGGGCGAGGGAGCCAGATCGATTCCGCTCCGGCGGATGCGCGTCACCGTGCAATTGAAATTCTGTTGCAGATTCAAACTTCCGAGCTGCTGGTTAATCATATCTTTCTTTGTCAGCAACACCGACTCGATGGCCTGTGTATTGCTCAAAGGCAGCTCGCCGTCTTCGCGCTCTCCCACCAGATCCGCCAATGTGGAAAGCGCCTGTTCGTTGCCCACGGCCTGGATATAGTCTCCCTCGTGCAGCACGCAATGTGCCGTCGGAGTAAGTATCTCCTCGCCGCATTTCACTCGCGACACCACAGCCCCCGTCAGCGTGCGCACATTGATCTGTGCCAGCGTACGCCCGATTGCCAGCGGTTGCGTCACCCGGTAAATACAGGTTTTCAACTCGGGATACTGCCCCTTGCGCTCTTCCTCCAGCCGCCGGGCCTCCTTCTCCAGATCAATCCGCATGACACGAGGCAGCAACTTTACAAACAGAATCACACCGATCACACCAAAGGGATAGGCAATACCGTAGGCAATGGAGGCCAGCGGCGAATTCGTACTGTCAATGGCCACCGCCAGACCCGGCGTACTGGTGAGCGCACCGGCTATCAGCCCCACCACACTGGGCGTATCCAAATGAAAAAGATATTTCAACCCTACCGCCGTAAGCGAAGCGGAAGAAATAATAAGCATCGTTATCAGAATCAGCGTCTTGCCTTTGCTCTTAAACGAATCGAAGAATCCCGGTCCGGCCTGTATGCCGATAGTGAAGATAAAAAGCACCAAACCGAAATTTCCCAACTCTTTCGGAATCACCACCCCCAGATGCCCGAACAACAGGGCTATGAATATGACGGCCGAAACATCCAGCGACAGTTTCTTGATCTGTATCTTACCGAGCATAAAGCCCAACGCTACGATCAGGAACAAAGCAAAATACGAAGATTGCAACAAATCGGATAACATAAATTGAATGAATAAAGTGAAGAATAAAACTTTCGCTCTCGGCGACAAAATTAGAAAATTTTATTCACATTTCGAAGCTTCGAAACACATATTTCGCATCTTGCAAAGCACACCGGCTTCCGTCGTGCTCCTCCCGCATGCGTCTGCATGGCACTCTCCGGCTTTCCGGGCACCGGTTCTCCTTCTTCCGATAGCGGAAAAGACAAAACGACAGGTCCCGGCCACCGAATCTTCGCGACGCTCTCCCTAACTCCGGTTCAAGATTTGATCGGTACACAACAAACTTTACTCCGTACAAAAGACACCGCCGTTTGCATAAACCAAACCTTGAACCGGAGTTTCCAGGCGCATACGGATAAACAGTCGGGCCCACTCCGGCTGTTTGCCCATCTCTCACCCCCTGTTTTCAGGTAACCGTCTTCCTCCTTTCCGCCGTCCGAAAAGAGATCTTTCCGCTCAAAAAGTCACCTCTACCAGCACATTTATACTTCTCCATGCCCTTGTTTGCTTTTTTTTGCGTACTTTTGCATATTGGAATATTTGTATCAAAACATAAATCGTATGCTGACAGTAAAGTTCATCAACGAACAGACCGAAACCGTTATAAAAGGTCTGGAGAAAAAGCATTTTAAAGGAGCCCGCGAAGCCATCGACAAGGTTATCGCCATCGACAAGAAGCGCCGCGAGACACAAACCCGCCTGGATCAGAATCTGGCCGAAGGCAAAAAACTGGCCGCCCAAATCGGCAGCCTGATGAAACAAGGGCAGAAAGAAGAAGCCGAGCAGATAAAGACCCGGGTAGCCGAACTGAAAGAAGCTGCCAAAGTCCTCCAAGAAACGCTGGATCAGGCAGCAGCCGAACTGACGGCACAATTGTGCACCATCCCCAATGTGCCCCATGCCGACGTACCGGAAGGGGCGGGAGCCGAAGACAATGTGGTGGTAAAAACCGGCGGACCGGAGCCTCATCTGAGCGAAGACGCGCTGCCTCACTGGGAATTGGCCAAGAAGTACAACCTGATTGATTTTGAACTGGGCGTGAAAGTGACCGGTGCGGGCTTCCCGTTCTATATAGGCAAGATGGCACGCCTGCAACGCGCGCTGGAAGCCTTCTTCCTGGAAGAGGCACGCCGGAGCGGTTATCTGGAAGTGCAGCCTCCCTACGTGGTCAATCAGGCTTCCGGTTACGGCACCGGCCAGTTGCCGGACAAAGAAGGACAGATGTATCACTGCAACGAAGACGACCTGTATCTGATTCCCACCGCCGAAGTGCCCGTGACGAACATCTTCCGCGATGTCATTCTGGACGAGAAGTCGCTGCCCGTGAAGCGTTGCGCCTATTCGGGCTGCTTCCGCCGCGAAGCCGGTTCGTACGGTAAGGATGTGCGCGGACTGAACCGCCTGCATCAGTTCGACAAGGTAGAAATCGTGCGCATCGACACGCCCGAGCACTCTTACGAATCGCTCAAGGAGATGCTGGCCCACGTGGAAGGCTTGCTCATCAAACTGGAACTTCCCTATCGCATCCTGCGCCTGTGCGGAGGCGACATGAGTTTCACCAGCGCCATCTGCTACGATTTTGAAGTGTGGAGCGCCGCCCAGAAACGCTGGCTCGAAGTTAGTTCCACCTCCAACTTCGAAAGCTATCAGGCCAACCGTCTGAAATGCCGCTACCGCAAAGCAGCCGACAAGAAGATCGAGCTGTGCCACACCCTCAACGGATCGGCGCTGGCACTGCCCCGCATCGTAGCCGCCATCATGGAGAACAACCAGACCCCCGAAGGCATCCGTGTGCCCAAATGTCTGGTGCCCTACTGCGGTTTCGAGCTGCTCGACGACCAAAACTTTTAAATAAACGCATTAATAGAAAGACATGAACAAAATCATATCGAAGGAGCAATTCTCGGAGAAAGTATTCAAGTTCGTAATCGAGGCCCCGCTGATAGCCAAAGCCCGCCGTGCCGGTCATTTCGTGATTGTGCGCATCGGCGACAAAGGCGAGCGTATGCCCCTCACCATCGCCGGTGCCGACCCCGAAAAAGGCACCATCACGCTGGTGGTGCAGCAAGTGGGCCTCAGTTCGTCGCGCCTGTGCCGGTTGGACGCAGGCGACTACATCACGGATGTGGTAGGTCCTCTGGGGAAAGCCACGCATATCGACCGCTTCGGCACCGTGGTGTGTGCCGGCGGCGGTGTAGGCGTAGCTCCGATGCTCCCCATCATTCAGGCCCTGAAAGCAGCCGGCAACCGGGTGATCTCCGTTCTGGCCGGCCGCAGCAAAGAGTTAATCATACTGGAAGATGAGGTACGCCGCAGCTCCGACGAAGTGATTATCATGACCGACGACGGAAGCTACGGCACCAAGGGGCTGGTGACCGAAGGCATCGAAAGCGTCATCAAACGCGAACCGGTAGACAAATGCTTTGCCATCGGTCCGGCTGTCATGATGAAGTTCTGCTGTCTGCTGACCCGCAAATACGGCATCCCCACCGATGTGTCCCTGAACACCATCATGGTGGACGGCACCGGTATGTGCGGTGCTTGCCGCATCTCCGTAGGCGGAAAAACACGCTTTGTGTGTGTGGACGGTCCCGAGTTCGACGGGCATCAAGTGGACTTCGACGAGATGCTCAAGCGCATGGGAGCCTTCAAAAAAGAGGAGCAGGAAGACATGGCGCGCCTGGAAAGCGATTTCCGGGAACGGCAAGCCGCAGAAGCCCTTCGGACAGCCGAGACACAAGCAGCCGAGGCGGTCGCAATGGACACTACCACTCCGCTGGAGGAACTGACCGACCGCAACGCAACATGGCGCAAGGACCTCCGTCAGAGCATGAAGGCCAAGGAACGCACCGCTCTGCCGCGCGTAGAAATGAACGAACTGGATCCGGCGTACCGCGCTACCACCCGCACGGAAGAGGTCAACAAAGGACTGACCCGCGAACAAGCCGTCACCGAGGCCAAACGCTGTCTGGACTGCGCCAATCCCACCTGCATGCAAGGCTGTCCGGTGAGCATCAACATTCCGTCTTTCATCAAGAATATCGAGCGCGGCGAGTTTCTCAACGCCGCCCGCGTGCTGAAGAGCACTTCGGCCCTGCCCGCCGTATGCGGTCGGGTATGTCCGCAGGAGAAACAGTGTGAAAGCCGTTGCATCCATCTGAAGATGAACGGACCGGCTGTGGCCATCGGCTACCTGGAACGGTTTGCAGCCGACTTTGAACGCGAAAGCGGGCGGATGTCGGTACCGTCGTGTGCACCGGCCAACGGCATAAAAGTGGCCGTAATCGGTTCCGGTCCCGCCGGACTGTCCTTTGCGGGCGACATGGCCAAGAACGGTTACGACGTGACGGTGTTCGAAGCCTTGCACGAAATCGGCGGTGTGCTGAAATACGGTATCCCCGAATTTCGTCTGCCCAACCGGATCGTGGATGTGGAAATCCGCAATTTGGAACAAATGGGAGTAAAATTCGAGAAGGACTGCCTGGTGGGAAAAACCATCAGCGTGAAAGAACTGGAAGACGCCGGATTCAAAGGTATCTTTGTGGCTTCGGGAGCCGGTCTGCCCAATTTCATGGGCATTCCGGGCGAGAACAGTATCAATATCCTGTCAAGCAACGAATACCTGACGCGCGTCAACCTGATGGATGCCTCCAATCCCGAAACCGACACACCGATACACCGGGCACGCAACGTCATGGTGGTGGGAGGCGGAAACACGGCCATGGACTCCTGCCGTACCGCCAAACGTCTGGGAGCCGAACGTGTGATGATCGTCTACCGCCGTTCGGAAGCCGAAATGCCGGCCCGGCTCGAAGAGGTGAAACATGCCAAGGAGGAGGGCATCGAGTTCCTCACCCTGCACAACCCGCTGGAATATATAGCGGACGAGAAAGGCGCGGTGAAACAAGTCGTGTTGCAGAAAATGCAACTGGGCGAACCGGATGCCAGCGGACGCCGCAGCCCGGAACCGATTCCCGGTGCCACGGAAACCGTTGACATCGACATGGCCGTAGTGGCCGTAGGCGTTTCTCCCAACCCGATTGTGCCCACCTCTGTCAAAGGCCTGGAACTGGGACGCAAGAACACCATCCTCGTCAACGAGGACATGCAGACGAACATCCCCACCCTGTTTGCCGGAGGCGACATCGTACGCGGAGGAGCCACCGTGATATTGGCCATGGGAGACGGTCGCCGCGCAGCCGCAAGCATGCACGCCTATCTAAGTAAGTAACCCCAAGCGCCGTAAGGCGCCACACACAGTTTTGCCCTCCCGCCCCGGCCAATGCGCCCCGGTGAGGGCAAAACCTTTCAAGTATTCATCAACGTATATGAACGCACTCTATACCATTTTGCTCTTGCTGACGAGCAATGTTTTCATGACGCTGGCCTGGTACGGGCATCTGAAACTCCAGCAAACGGGGGTGTCCAGCCATTGGCCGCTCATCGGCGTCATCCTCTTTTCATGGAGCATCGCTTTTGTGGAATATTGCTTTCTGGTGCCGGCCAACCGCATCGGCTTCAGTGAAAACGGAGGTCCTTTCAATCTGATGCAACTGAAAGTCATTCAGGAAGTCATCTCGCTGATTGTCTTCACCGTAGTGGCCAACCTGATGTTCCAGGGACAGAGCCTGCAATGGAACCATCTCGCCGCTTTTGCCTGTTTGGTGCTGTCGGTCTACTTCGTATTCATGAAATAATCTTTTACAGCCGGCCCCATGAAACCCACCCCGGAACAGCAGCTGGAGCACCGCATCTGGCGCCATTTCAACAAAGGAATCACCCAATACGGTCTGCTGGCAGACAACGACCGGATTCTGATAGGTTTGTCGGGCGGGAAAGATTCGCTGGCCTTGCTCGATCTGCTGGCCCGGCGCGCACGGATCCGAAAGCCCTCCATCCATATCGAGGCTTTACACGTGCGCATGGACAATATCGCCTACGAAAGCGACACCGGCTATCTGGAAGATTTTGCCGCACAACGGCAGGTGCGCCTCCACATCCGGCACACCGCTTTCGACCCTTCCACCGACCATCGCAAGACGCCCTGTTTCCTGTGTTCGTGGAACCGCAGAAAAATGCTGTTCACCGTGGCGCAGGAACAAGCATGCAACAAAATCGCCCTGGGCCATCACCAGGACGACATCCTGCACACCACCCTGCTGAATCTGGCTTTTCAAGGCCATTTCTCAACCATGCCCGTCCGATTGCGCATGAGCAAATTTCCCATCACTGTCATACGTCCGCTCTGCATGGTACGGGAAGCCGACCTGAAGAGTTGGAGCGAACAGCAGGGCTACCGGCAACAGACCAAACGCTGTCCGTACGAAACCCAATCGAACCG
>CAJUDC010000079.1 GCA_910584955.1 uncultured Paraprevotella sp.
AAAAAAGCCCTTTTCACCGACGGGCACATAAAACATTAAGGGAATCGTCCTCATGAACAATTCCCTTAATGATGGTTGGGCTATCCGGTTTCGAACCAGAACTAAGACGACCAAAATGTCTTGTGCTACCATTACACCATAGCCCAATCCTATAGGCTTTCTTTTGAAAAGCGATGCAAAGATAGGGGTTTTCACCCTATCTTGCAAATTCTTTTTTGAAAAAATAATTATTTCACGATAAGCAGGAAATAATTTTTCTTTCCGCGCTGCACCAGCAGATATTTATCATTTAACAAGTCGGCCGTCGTAATAGCACGGTCAAAAGCAGATAATTTCTCCTTGTTGAGCGAAACACCGCCACCCTGCACGAGCTTGCGCATCTCGCCTTTGCTGGCAAAACATTGCGTGTGCTCGGCCATCAGATCTACCGCTTTCACACCGTCACCCTCCAGCAACGCGCGCGCCACTTCGTAACGGGGCACCCCGGAGAATACGTCCAACAACGTCTTTTCGTCCAGCTTCTCCAGGCTCTCCTTCGTGACTTTTCCGAAAAGAATCTGACTGGCTTCCACTGCCGCCTGATAAGCCTCTTCGCCGTGTACCATTACCGTGATCTCACGAGCCAGCCGTTTCTGGAGCGCCCGCTGACCGGGATCCTGCGCATGCAAAGCCACAAGTTCGTCGATCTCCGCTTTCTCCAGCGAAGTGAATATTTTGATATAGCGCTCGGCATCTTCGTCGGCCACGTTCAGCCAGAACTGATAGAACGCATACGGTGTGGTGTAGTTCGGATCGAGCCAGATATTCCCCTGCTCCGTCTTACCGAACTTACGACCGTCGGACTTGGTGATGAGCGGGCAGGTCAGCGCATACACTTCCCCGCCGGTGGTACGGCGGATCAGTTCGGCACCGGTGGTGATATTGCCCCACTGATCGCTTCCTCCCATCTGCAACTTACAGTTCTTGTGCTGATTCAGATAGAGGAAATCATAGCCCTGCAACAGCTGGTACGTAAACTCCGTAAACGAAAGACCGTCGCGCGCCTCTCCGTTCAACCGCTTCTGCACGCTGTCTTTTGCCATCATATAATTCACGGTGATGTGCTTTCCTACCTCACGGGCAAAATCAAGAAAGGAGAAATCCTTCATCCAGTCGTAGTTGTTCACCAGTTCGGCCCGGTTGGGGACATCGCTCTCAAAATCCAGAAAATGTGCCAGTTGTTTTTTGATACATTCCACATTATGCCGCAAAGTTTCCTCGCTCAGCAGATTGCGTTCCTGGCTCTTGCCGGAAGGATCGCCGATCATACCGGTGGCACCGCCTACCAATGCCAGCGGTTTATGACCGCAACGCTGAAAATGGCGAAGCATCATCACACCGCACAAATGGCCGATATGCAACGAATCGGCCGTCGGGTCGATACCCAGATAAGCCGTAACCTGTTCCTTGGCCAGAATCTCTTCCGTGCCGGGCATCATGGTGTGCACCATGCCCCTCCATCTTAACTCGTCTACAAAGTTCATCGTATAGAAATTAGCTGTTGTTTCGCCTGCAAAAGTACGACCTTTTGCGTGAACGTGCAACATCCCACCTTATTTTATTTATCCCGACGGGGGATTTAAGACGATACGGTCCCGTTCCCTATTTGTTTATACCGGCATCAAAACTTGAAATCAAGCTTTCATCCGCACACATCCCGCCTTGTTCCGCACACACAAAGGCTTGATTCACACAAACGAAAGCCTGAACAGATTTTCACAGGCAGAACGGAATACATTCTGTCGGAAACATCCTGTTCTTTATCCGTTCGTCACCGCATTTTTATATTGGTAATCTTCCGTATTACAACGGGAGAACAGAACATGAAAGTTTTCCCGCATACGGTGAAGCAGTTGTCCGGGAGAACAACCGCGCAGGCCGGCAGCCGCTTCATAGACCGACCGGACGGAGCATCCGGCTTCGTCCGTCTCCAGCAACATGCGATCGGCCGGACACAGTTTCAGACTCTCGGGACGATAGCGGGTGCCGAAACTGAAATAAAAATCCTGTTTGAGCAATTGTTCCATCTGACGGGGACCGCCGCGAAAACCGTGCCATATCCAAGGCTGACGGGCCTCCGTCCGGCGCCGGACGGCCAGCACGTCGTCCACCCGACGCACACAATGCAGAAAAAGCGGTTTCCGCATTTTCTCGGATAGGATCACCTGCCGGTAAAAGACTTCCTGCTGCACAGCCAAAGGTACGACACAGCAGGCGTCCAACCCGGCTTCCCCCACAGCCACAACAGCCGGATGCGAAAGCGCCCGTTCCAAACCCTCCCAATCGGAAGGGGATATTTCACCGGCTTTCCACGGATGGATACCCACAGAAAAAAAGGTCGCTCCTTCCGAAATCCGTCCGGCAGCGGAGGCAGCCTCAAGCCGTAACGGGAATTCGGCAGGCTGACAGGAACAGACAACCGTCTCGTCCGCAAACGACAAACGATGCGTATGGAAATTCAAAAAACACATAGAGCAAGTCAGGGCACCGGATCGTAACCGCTCCCTCCCCAGGGATGACAACGAAGAATACGACGTACGGCCAGACAGAAACCTTTCAACGGACCGTGTTTCCGCAAGGCTTCCAGGGCATATTGCGAACAGGTTGGCGTAAACCGGCACGACGGAGGCGTCAGAGGCGAAACAAAACGACGGTAAAACAGAATCGGAGCCGTCAGCAACACGGTCAGCCCGCGTTCAAGAAACAAAAACAAGGCTTTCATGCCTCCACCTCCCCGGGAGCCGCCACAAGGGTCTCCGCCATACGATACAGCAGGTTTCTGACTTTGGTCTCAACCTGCGCCGTCTCGAACAAATCGTCCGACAGCCAGATAAAAGCCACAACAAGGGTCCGCCCCATCCCTTCGGTTCCGCCTCCCAACGCATCATAAAGAATATGTTTGTTTTTGCGATAGGCCTCGCGAATCTGACGCTTCACCCGGTTACGCTTCACAGCACGTTTGAAATGACGTTTTGAGACGGAGATCAATACGGAAACATGCGTCTGCGCACCCGGTTCGGCCAACATATACACCGCTCTGACAGGATAGGCAGCCAACGATTTATTTCCACCGGAAAAAAGTCTGTCTATTGTCTTCTTACTGCAAAGACGCTCTGCCTTTGTAAAAGTCTGTCTGCTGTCGTTCTCCATGATTCTTTCTTCGTTCTCCTACTCTTTACATTACAAACAACCCAACAAAAAAGGGCGCAAAAACGGTGCGCCCTTCCTGTAATCTGTTATCTTTCACGCCGGACATCATCCGTTCTTCTGAGCTACAAACGCACTTAAGGCCGACGTTATGGACAGATATTCTGCGGAAGGCGCTTCCAGATCGAGCCGTAAACCGACATCTTTCACGGCCTTGGCCGTAGTAGGACCAAAGCATCCGATCGCTATATCGCCTTGTTCGAAATTCGGGAAGTTCTTCAGCAACGACTGTACACCCGACGGACTGAAAAATATCAGCATATCGTAATCGAACGGTTCCTCAGCCGTAAAATCATTGCTCACGGTACGATACATCACTCCTTCCGTATGATGCAGTTTCTTGGAATCAAGAAGATCTCGGATCTCATCGTTGTGCACATCCGAAAGCGGCACAAAATAACGCTCCGTCTTATGCTTGACCATCGTAGGAATCAAGTCGTTGATTTTTCCCGTAGAGCCGAAGAAAACTTTCCGTTTTCTGTATTGTACGTATTTTTGAATATAAAGAGCCACTGTTTCCGTGATGCAGAAATATTTCATGTCCTCGGGAATCGTCAGACGCAGTTCCTTACACAAATGAAAGAAATGATCGATCGCGTGACGCGATGTAAAGACAATGGCCGTATGGTCGAGGATGGAAATTTTTTGTTGTCTGAACTCTTTCGGCGTGAGGCTTTCTACCTTGATGAAAGGGCGGAAGACAATCTCCACATTTTGTTTAGCAGCGATCTCATAATAAGGAGACTTTTCGGAAGACGGTTGAGGTTGAGATACCAATATCTTCTTAATCATATGTCCTAAATTTTTATAATCAAACGATCCGTTATATACACCAATATTCTCCATAATGCCGTTAATGGCACTAATTCAAGGGCACAAAAGTACATAATTAAATGCAAAAGCCCATGATTTTTCCGAAAAAATATGGAAAAGGCCTTATAAAGCATCAGTATTTTTACCAGCAGCAAAATGGAAAGGAAACATAACCCCACATTATGAACCGGCATATCGAAATAAACCATGACCAAGGCCAACGGAAAAAGCAACGTACCTTCCAGTCCGGTGAGAAGTAAAAACGTTTTCATCCATTTCACCCGCTGGAATCTGTCAAAGAATATCCAGTTCATAAAACCATAGAGAACTCTTTTCACCCCGAAGTAGAGCAGACAGACCGCCGCCTCTATCCCCAGCAGAAAATGGGGAGAAAGCCTGCCCGGATAGAAGTCGGGCAAGTCTTGCGTATAATCAAAAAAAAGCAATCCCAGCACCAGACTGGTTTGAAAAACCAAGAACACCATGTATCGCTTTTCACGTCCGGTCTCCATCTCGAAAGCCTGTTCGCGGTCGTGGGTAGCGAAAAAGAAATGTTTGAACTGTAGCAAAAAAAAACGTTTGCCGCTGGAGATAACTACCATCAGAAAGAAGAAACAAATCAGCAGTATTCCCGTCACCCAATCGTCACGTCGCAGCATATAAGGAAGCGGATCAGCCGTCATCCCCAGACTGCTCCCATCGACTTCGGCGTGATAGTAGGTCGTGTTTTCAAAAAAGCTTTTCCGATACAGTAAGGGCAAGTCCTCAACCTTTCGATAAGGGACTTTCGCCTTGATGCCGGGTATTCCCAATGTATCGGGACGATTGGAAAAGAAACGTTTCCGTACCGGCAAATGGGCCTGAACCGCCGAATCCTGCTGAGCGGGCGTGGCACCCTCGGGCAGACTTTGCAAAATACGGTAGACACTGAAAGGCCGTCCCGTATCCGGTTTACGGACGGGGAGGGTATCGGCCGTCCCTTCCTGCACAACCGGTCCATGCCCGACCGCATAAGCCACACTATCCTGCGGAACCGAATTCATATAGCCGCAAACTTACGCACATTTTTATCCCACCGGGGCGTGGAAAGCACCCTCTCCAACGCTTCGTCTACCGTAGCGGCCACCTGCCAGATCAACGCATGTTCGGGCCGCATGAAGTGCCTGTCGACGGCTCGTTTCAGCATATCCAGCAAGGGATCATAGTAGCCGTCTACGTTCAGTATGACGATGGGATTCAGATAGATCCCCAGCTGCTTCCAGGTGATAACCTCAAGCAATTCTTCCAACGTGCCACAACCGCCGGGCAGGGCGATGGCCGCGTCGGAAAGACGCGCCATTATCTGCTTGCGGGTGTGCATATCCTCGGTTTGTATCAGTTCGGTCAGGCCCGTATGGTGCCATCCCTGTTCCACCATGAAACGGGGGATAACTCCTGTCACCTCCCCGCCCGCCGCCAGACAGGCATCGCTGCAAGCCTTCATCAGCCCCAGGCAACCGGCCCCGTTCACCAGCCTCAGCCCGCGCTGCGCCAGCCTCCGTCCCAGACGGCGGGCCGTATCGAAAAACACTTCGTCTACCTGGGTGCTCGAAGCGGAGTAGACGCAAACCGAACGTACCTCACTCATGCTTATAAGCCGAAGGCCTCCTTTATCTTATCCACATAATCAAGCTTCTCCCACGTGAACAGCTCCACCTCCACCGTACGGGCCGGCATATAATGGCTGTGGAAGGTCTTCACCACCGTACGGGGCGCACGCCCCATGTGACCGTAGGCCGCCGTTTCCTCGTAAATGGGATTACGCAACTTCAGACGCTCTTCAATGGCCTTCGGACGCAAATCGAACAGCATATCTATTTTCTGTGCTATCTCTCCGTCGGTCAGTCCTACATTACAACGACCGTAGGTGTTCACATAAATATTGATGGGCCGGGCCACGCCGATAGCGTAACTCACCTGAACGAGCATTTCGTCGGCCACACCGGCTGCCACCATGTTCTTGGCAATGTGGCGCGCCGCATACGCCGCCGAACGATCCACCTTGGAAGGGTCCTTGCCCGAGAAGGCGCCGCCTCCGTGTGCCCCTTTCCCGCCGTAGGTGTCTACGATGATCTTACGGCCCGTGAGGCCCGTGTCGCCGTGAGGGCCTCCTATCACGAACTTACCGGTGGGATTGACATGATACGTAATCTTGTCGTCAAATAATTTCAGTACCTCGGGATTATGTATGCCGGCTATCACGCGGGGCATGAGGATCTCGATCACATCCTTGCGTATGATTCCCAGCATCTGCATGTCGGCTTTCTCCTGATCGCCGTCGAAAGCCCGGATAAAATCGTCGTGCTGCGTAGACACCACGATGGTATCCACCCGTACGGGACAACCGTTATCATCGTATTCTATCGTCACCTGGCTCTTGGCATCGGGACGCAGATACGTCATCTCACGCCCCTCGCGACGGATATCGGCCAATACCGACAGGATACGGTGGGCCAGGTCCAGCGAAAGCGGCATATAGTTTTCGGTCTCATTGGTAGCGTAACCGAACATCATGCCCTGGTCGCCCGCTCCCTGGTTCATCGGGTCTTTGCGTTCCACGCCCCGGTTAATGTCGGCGCTCTGCTCGTGAATGGCGGAGAACACCCCGCAACTCTCGGCTTCGAACTTATACTCCGCCTTGGTGTAACCGATGCGGCGTATCGTGCGCCGGGCGATTTCCTGCAGATCGACGTAAGCCGACGACTTCACCTCACCGGCCACTACTACCTGCCCCGTCGTGACGAGGGTTTCACAAGCCACTTTCGAGTCCTTGTCGAAAGCCAGCAATTCATCCAATACCGCATCCGAAATCTGGTCGGCCACTTTGTCGGGATGCCCCTCCGAAACTGATTCTGATGTAAATAAATAACCCATCTCTTGTCTATTCATTAAATGTTTGTAATAAAAGATAATGGGATGTCATTGGGATAGTATGCCCCGATTCCCGGCGGAATCGTTTTTAGCATTTTTTACCGTGGTTGCAAGCTGCCCAAATCTGTCCACATTGATTTCGGCGGCAAAGATACATCGTTTTTACGAGAAACCGGACTTTTGCGTCCGCCAAAATGCGCTTTGCCGGTGTTTTTAACAAAAAGTGTACGCCCGGCAAGGGAGCGTACACCTTATTACATAATATCCCTGTGGGGAGTATATGGCATCCTCACCGGGGAGCCTGCCAGAAGTAGGCATCGTCAGTCGTCACTCCGCCGCCCGACAGGAAGCCTTTCGGCACCAGCATGATCATGCGACTGTTGGCTCCGCGCTTTCCTTCCGTCTGGTACTCGCTGCGCAGGTGTGCCTGCAACCAATACAGGTTCTTGGCCATATACTCTTTCACGTAGTAGTCCACGGTCTGTGGTGTTTTATGGTTCCAGTTGGCGTCCTCGTTCAGCACCAGCGGCTGGTTCCGCCGCAAGCGCTCGCGCACCTCGCCGGGATGCAGCAACAGACCGTTCTCGTCGCTCACAAAGGCCGCAAAACTGGGGTCCATCCACACCCACTTGTTCAGCGAACGGCTCCAGGCCATGTTGATGACGTGGCACTCGGTGTCCACCCGATAATTCATGGGCATGCAGGTGAGGAAACGCGACGGGATGCCGGCGGCCAGATACAGCTCGTTCAGCACCATCGCCAGAAAGCGGCAGTTCAGCCCCCGCCCCTCGCGACGACACAACTCGTAGAGGTCGATGGCATTGAAGTCGCAATCGGGCCACGACGACGACCCGTTGTGCGGGATGGCGTCGTGCAGCCAATACATGATGTTCTTCATGCGCGAGATGTCGTCGCCCGAACCGGCGATGCTGTCCAGATTGAAATATTCCCGCACGCGCACCAGATTACTGTCCGTAGGCTCCTGATAGGTGAATGCGGGCCACTCCTCGGCGTTGGCCGCATAGGGGGCCGACTTCTCCAGTACAAGACGGAAATCGCCCACCTCGCGCACCCGCTCCAGCAGGGCCTGGAACCGGGCATCGCCGTGCAGGCTTTCCAAATCTTTGTCGTCGCGCATATGGGAGTAATTGTACCAACCGGCGACCACCGCCATGTCGAGCCACTCCAGTGCCTGCTCGCGGTGGCCCTCCAGCGCCTGACGACAAGCCTCATCGTAGTTCTCGTAAATAAAATACCCCGGGAAAGGGTGCACCATCTTACCGTTACGGATACTCTTTTTCAACACCGGCAGCATGCGTCCCAGCGCCGCCCGATAAGCCGGACTGTCCTCTCCCCGTTTTCCGATGACCAGCGGTCGGATCACATCGGGCTCGTTACTATACAACACGGTCGCTTTCGCCTCGTAACCCCGGAACGCGGGGCACTGCTCGGCCTGTCCCACATTGGTAACAAACACCACGTCGTGGAAAGTGACCCGCTCCAGCACGGGGCAATTGTCCAACAGCCGGGGACCGCCCGTGCTCAGCACCACTCCGCAAAAGTCCACCGACTTCAGCCGGGGGCAGGCATAGAACGTCTGCCACCCGTCGATGTGCCCCAGATAGCCTTTCACCTCGATGGACTCCACCGCAGGCATTTCGGCAAAAGCCTGAGCACTGATATAATCGACATCGTGCATCACCACCTGCCGCACAGCAGTGTGTCCCAAGGCATAAAACGCCACCCCCCGCACATGCTGCGGAAAGACCACCTCCTCCAGTTCCGTGTCCTCATAGAAAGCGTAGGGCATCACAAATACGCTGTCGGGCAGCACGATGCGCCGCAACTTCGTATGCTCCAAAGCCCCGGTGGCGATGGTATCCAGCCGGACGGGCAAATCGACGTGCACCACCGGACAATTGCGGAACAGGAACTGAGGCAGGGTGTGCGCGCCGCCCGTCACACGGTGCAGGCCCTCCTTGTCGACATACGCCCCGCCACCCTGCGCAAAGGTGACCTTGCGCAAGTCGATCGTCCGCAACTGTCCCGGCGTGGACTGCTGGTTGATGTCGCTTCCGGCCATCTCGCGCAGAAAGCGCAGATCGTCGCCGTTGAGCGCTCCCTCCAGCACCATCTCACGCGTGGTGTACTTCTTTTTTTCGCCCACCAGGGCAGCCAGCGAACCGGGCTTCTTCACGCGTACTTTCAACGGACGGGCCTGAAGTCCCACTCCTGCGACAAGCGCAAAAAACAACACGATAATCTTTCTTTTCATAAGCATTGTATATAAAATATTTTGTTTTTCCTTTTTTAAATTGCTCGGCGGCAACAACCGCCGAGCAATTCCAGCCCGTCCCGCACCGACTGCTTCGAACCTTTCTGACAGGGAGACGTAAGACGAAATACATAAACAAATAAAATAAACATGGTTTCTCGTATGAAGAGAATTCTCCCTTAAAGGTATTCTATCTATTAGGGTTCACCATCGATGCAACGACGGGCTGGAGTTCTTTTTCTCGGAATACGGGACCGGTTTCGTCAGAAGCACCGGAACCCACATTCTCACAAGGGAGCCTGCCAGAAGTAGGCGTCGTCGGACGTCGTGCCGTCGCCCCACTCCATGCCCTTCGGCAGCAACTTTATCATCCGGCTGTTGGCACCGCGCTTTCCCTCCGACTGATATTCGCTGCGCAAGTGTGCCTGGAACCAATAGAGATTCTTGGCCATATACTCTTTCACATAGTAGTCCACGGTCTGTTTCGTTTCATGGTTCCAGTTGGCGTTCTCGTTCAGCACCAGCGGAAGATTTCGCCGCAGGCGCTCGCGCACCTCGCCGGGATGCAGCAGCAGACCGTTCTCGTCGCTCACAAAGGCCGCAAAACTGGGATCCATCCACACCCACTTGTTCAGCGAGCGGCTCCAGGCCATGTTGATGACGTGGCACTCGGTGTCCACCCGATGATTCTTGGGCATGCAGGCGAGGAAACGCGACGGGATGCCGGCGGCCAGATACAGCTCGTTCAGCACCATCGCCAGAAAGCGGCAGTTCAGCCCCCGCCCCTCGCGACGACACAACTCGTAGAGGTCGATGGCATTGAAGTCGCAATCGGGCCACGACGACGACCCGTTGTGCGGGATGGCGTCGTGCAGCCAGTACATGATGTTCTTCATGCGCGAGATGTCGTCGCCCGAACCGGCGATACTGTCCAGATTGAAATATTCCCGCACGCGCACCAGATTGCTGTCCGTAGGCTCCTGATAGGTGAATGCGGGCCACTCCTGGGCGTTGGCCGCATAAGGGGCCGACTTCTCCAGTATGAGACGGAAATCGCCGTTCTTGCGCACCTGTTCCAACAACGCCTGAAAACGGGCGTCTCCGTGCAGCCCCTCCAGATCCTTATTGTCGCGCATATCGGAGTATTCATACCAGCCTGCGGTCGCCGCCACTTCAAGCCACTCCAATGCCCGCTCGCGGTGGCCCTCCAGCGCCTGCCGGCAAGCCTCGCCATACGATTCGTAGTACGGAAAAGGAAATGTCAGCCCCTCCTCGTGAATCTGTTGTCGCAACACCGGCAGTATGCGTTCCAGCGCCACCCGATAAGCCAGGTTCGTCCGGCCCCCGACAGTAGCGTCCAGCAGGCGGATAGAGGAAGAACCGACGCTATTCAACACGGCACCTTTCATCTCGAAGCCCCGGAACGCCGGACACTGCTCGGCCTCGCCCACACAGATCTGGTACACCACATCGTGAAAGGTGACCCGCTCCAGCACCGGACAATCCACCAGCATCCGAGGACCGCCACGATAGCCCGTTTGCAGCACCACACCGCGAAAATCCACCGACTTCAGCCGAGGACAGGAGACGAACGTCTGTCCCCCAGACATTTCTTTCACGTAGCCGTTCACTTCCACCGTCTCCAACGCCGGCATATAGGCAAAAACCCACGAATAAATATCATCGACATCATGCAGCACTACGCGCCGCACAGCGGTACGTTCCAAGATTTCATGCGACAGCCCCCGCACGTGCTGCGGGAAGACCACCTCCTCCAGTTCCGTGGATCCGGCGAAAGCGTAGGACATCACAAATACGCTGTCGGGCAGCACGATGCGCCGCAGCTTCGTATGCTCCAAAGCCCCGGTGGCGATGGTATCCAGACGGACGGGCAAATCGATGTGCACCACCGGACAATTGCGGAACAGGAACTGAGGCAGGGTGTGCGCGCCGCCCGTCACACGGTGCAGGCCCTCCTTGTCGACATACGCCCCGCCACCCTGCGCAAAGGTGACCTTGCGCAAGTCGATCGTCCGCAACTGTCCCGGCGTGGACTGCTGGTTGATGTCGCTTCCGGCCATCTCGCGCAGAAAGCGCAGATCGTCGCCGTTGAGCGCTCCCTCCAGCACCATCTCACGCGTGGTGTACTTCTTTTTTTCGCCCACCAGGGCAGCCAGCGAACCGGGCTTCTTCACGCGTACTTTCAACGGACGGGCTTCCGCAACCATACCGCTCAGCAAAACCAGCACTATGATTCCAAAAAATTTCTTCATTTCACGATTGTTTTTTATAATTTATAATATGCTTTTCATCTCTCTTTACGCTCGGGAAACCGCCTTGCTCCCGATGCACCTTGCTTTTCTCTTTTTATCAATCAAAATCCGTGCCAATCAAGTATACTGTTATTTATCAGCACATTATAAAACACACTATTAAATCGTCTGTCCAAATAATGGACACTACCTGTCTAAAAATTATACAAAGAAGTTCTTTCCTTCCCGGAAAGCCGGCACATGGCACATACGCCGTCGGCCCGGGTATATGCACTGCCCGTCACATCGTTCCCCCCGACCTGTCGACATACGCCATCCTGCGCCGGGAACGCAGGTCGGCGCCATTGAGCAATCCTTCCAACACTATTTCACGGGTAGTATACTGCTTTTTTTCGTCCCTCCGCCCAACCAACGAACCGGGTGTCTGCACACGAATTTTCAGCAAAGGGGCCTGAAATCCCATTCCGACAACAAGGACACCAAACAGCACGATAATCTTTCTTTTCATAAGCATTCCTGATTATAAGATTTGTTTTTCATCCGTTTGCCCCATCGGCAACAAAAACCGCCGAAAGCACCCTGTCGATCTCACACCGACAGCTTCGAATCTTTAGTAGAAGACGTAAAACGAAGTAAATAAGCCAATAA
>CAJUDC010000080.1 GCA_910584955.1 uncultured Paraprevotella sp.
CACGCGTAACAATTAAATCGGTTCGAGCAAACGGATTGGCTGCGAATTTGAGGAAAAAGAAGAAGAAACGAAGAAACGCCTATAAAACCAGCGCGACAACAGGAATACGGGAACTACCGACAACAGACCGGCCAGCGCATCCAGCAAGTAATGTGCCTGAATATAAACCGTAGCACCGCACAACAAGACGAAAAAAGGAAACAGCCCCCATCCCAACCGACGCGAAGCCGAAAAAGCCAGTATCAGCAGGATGCCCGATATGCCGATATGAGAACTCGGAAAAGCTGCCGTAGGCCGCTCACCCGCCTCCTGTGCACCGCGCACCAGTCCGTAAAACACGCCTTCCGTATCCCCCGGAGCAGGCAGCATGTCGGTATGCCGGCTGAAATACGTGCCCAGTTCGACAAAACGTCCGGCTTCGGCCGCCTCCGTCCCAATGGCCTGAAAATAAAACTGCGGTCCGGCCACAGGGACGAAGATATATACAAAGTAATAAATGAAAAAGGAACACATGACGATAAACGAAGCCTCCTCGTAGCGCGCAAAACGGTACAAAAAATAGAAAACCATCACGACTACAATCATAGGATAATAGGCGAAGTAACCCAAATTAAGCGATTCGCTGAACCACGCACCGGGACACAAACGACTGAACCACAGCGAGGGCTGTCCGCCAAAGCATTGCTGCTCCCAGGCGGCAAACAGATGGTCGAGATTGGGGAAAAGGCGGTTGAATTCATAGGTGTCGGGGTACCAGTAACTCAGCAGCGCCATTTGTGCCGTGACACGGACAAACAACAGCAACCGACAGGGATACAGCGCGTACACTCCCCAAAGGAACAAGGTACCGGCCACAATCTGTAACCGGTCGGCCAACATCCCTACGGGATTGTTCATCCGGCTCCACAAAACGCCTATCAACAAGGTTGTAAACAGCAACCAGCCCAATCCCAGTTTCTCGATGGCCAACAGCCCCCGGCGCCTCTCGTCGCCGGAAGCGGGACGAAACAGGACGGTCCACCCCGTCATAGCCATCCCTCCTTGCAATACCAGGCCACCGTCTCCCTCACACCGCGCTCCAACGAATACTCGGGCACATACCCCAATTCGCAACGAGCCGGTTCTATGTCGCACTGCCAGTTCCGTTGGCTCAGGATGTGATATTTATCGGTATTCAACGTGCTGGTACGCCCCAGCCATCCGTTTACCGTGCCCGACACCCGGCAGACGGCTCGCAGGAACCACAGCGGCGCCTTGATGCGGAGCACCCACGGCCGCCCCAGCTCCTGACGGATCAGTTCGCTGAAACGGATACTGCCGTATACGCCGCCGTCGCTCAGGAAAAACGCACGGCCCACCACATCGGCCTCCAAAGCACGGAACACGGCCTGTACCAGATCTTTTACATAGATGAAAGTGATCTCCTGCGGTCGGTAACCTGCCAGAAAATCAACATGCTGCCGGATGCTCTTCGCCATCAGAAAATAATCTTTTTCCCGAGGACCGTAGACCCCTGTCGGCCGAAGAATCACATACGGAAATCCCGCCGGTAACTGCTGCAAATAATGCTCTGCCCGGAGCTTGCTCTGCCCGTATGCCGTGTTCGGTTGCGGCCGGTCGTCTTCCCGAATAGGAGCATACACCCACGGCGACGACGCATCGGGACGGCGTACGGGCTGCTCGCGAACCGCTCCGTAGACACTGAGCGAACTGACAAAGACAAAGCGGCGGGGCACCATATCGAGTGCCCGAAGCGCTTCCACAAAATTCACCGTGCCCTGCGTATTGGTGCGGAAAAAATCTTCGGGACGCCGGCATTTGGTGGCACCGGCGGCATGGACAATATAATCCCATCCGCCGAACTCCCGCTTGCACCGCTCCAACTGCGCACGCAAAGCGTCGGGGTTCCCGAAATCCAGTTCGACAAACCGTATCCGGCTGTCCTTTAAATATTTCCTACTGCTGGTGCGGCGCATACCCGCCCATACCTGCATCTGGCGTGCCAGTCCTTCTTCTACCAGAAAACTGCCGATGAAGCCACTGGCTCCCGTTATCAAAATCTTCATATCTTTTCGTTTATACATCCACAGGGCTTTCCCCCGCATCGGTGCCCTCTCCCGGCACATAGCGCCCGTTCACCTTGACCGGCTCTACATGTATGCCCAGGTGTGTCTGTTGTCCGTATTTGGCCCTTAGGTTACGTTCCACCCGCGACGCCCGTTCGTGGGCCTCGAACAGGGTCAGCCGTCCGTCCATGCGTATGTGCATTTCAATGGCATAATGATTGCCTATACGCCTTGTGCGCAGATTATGAATCCCTCCCACTCCTTTTTCCTGCAAGGCTGTCTGCATGATTTCCGCTTCTACCTCCTCCGGCAAGGATTTCTCCGTCAGTTCGTCCACACAAGGACGAAGCAGTCCCAAGGATACTTTAACAATAAAAAGGCTCACCACGACAGCCGCCACAGGGTCGAGCACATGCCAACGGTCGCCCAGCAGGATGGCGCCACCGATGCCGAGCGCCGTACCGACGGACGAAAACGCATCGCTGCGATGGTGCCAGGCATTGGCTATCACCGCCTGCGAACGGCACTTGCGCCCCACACGGACAGTAAACCGATAGGCTATCTCTTTTAAAAAGATAGACAACAGCGCGGCCCATAATGCCGGTACACCCGGTGCTTCAAGCGTACCTCCACGGCACACGACGGCGATGGAGTTCGCAGCATTCCAGAAGATACCTGCCCCCACGGCAAGCAACACCGCACCGATTACGGCTGTAGCCAGTGTCTCGTACTTGCCATGTCCGTAATCGTGGCCTTTGTCCTGCGGCTTGTTTGAAATACGTACAAAGACAATCACCACCACATCCGTCACAAAATCCGACAGCGAATGTACCGCATCGGCAATCATGGCGGCACTATGTCCCACGAATCCGGCCACAAATTTGAAAATCAACAACAAAAGATTAATCAGGCTTCCGGCTAACGTCACCCGGTAAATCTCTTTTTCACGCGTCGTCTCCCTCATCTCGTCACATCTGTTAAGGCTTGCAAATATACGCTTTTTCATATAAAAAAACCGGGTTGCGAGCAGCATAGCATCAAATATTTTGCTTTATTTGCATAAAGAAACTGCAAGAAGCAAGAAACCGATAAGAAAAACAATATGGGGAAGTCCGATAAAAAGGGAGGCAAGCGCCTAAAGAAAAAAGAGTTGGTAGGGATGCTCATGGAACTGTTCCGGGGGAACCCGACTGAAATATACGACTACAAACGGATATTCAGGGAATTGAACCTGACCACCCATCCTGCGAAAATGCTTTGCATGGACGTGCTGGAAGAAATGGTGCTCGACGATTATATCTGCGAAAAGAAAGGGCTGAAATTTCAGCTGAACACACAGGGACAAGTGATGGAAGGTACATTCCAGCGAAAAGCCAATGGCAAAAACACATTCATCCCTGACGAAGGAGGAGGACCGATTCTGGTGGCCGAACGCAACTCGGCTCATGCAATGGACGGCGACAGGGTGAAAGCCACACTGCTCGCCCGCCGAAAGAACCATGTACGCGAAGCCGAGGTGACGGAAATCCTGGAACGCCGCGACAAGAATTTCGTCGGTAAACTGAAAGTGAACAAGGACTACGCATTTTTGCTCACCGAAAACCGCACCCTGGCAAACGACATCTTCATTCCGAAAAACAAGCTTAAGGGTGGAAAGACCGGTGACAAGGCGGTGGTCAAGATAACGGAATGGCCGGAAAACAGCAAGAACCCCATCGGACAAGTGGTGGACATTCTAGGGCAAAGCGGTGACAATACAGCCGAAATGCACGCCATCCTGGCCGAATACGGTTTGCCCTATACCTATCCTAAAGCCTTGGAAGACGCTGCCGACAAGATCGAACCGGGTATTACCCCGGAAGAAATAGCGCGCAGGGAAGACATGCGCGAAGTGACAACATTTACCATCGACCCGCGCGACGCCAAGGATTTCGACGACGCTCTGTCCGTCCGACAACTGGGCAAGGGCTTGTGGGAAGTGGGTGTCCACATCGCCGATGTGTCGCACTACGTAACCGAAGGCAGTGCCATCGACAAGGAAGCCGTAAAGCGCGCCACCAGCGTTTATCTGGTAGACCGCACCATCCCCATGCTTCCGGAACGGCTCTGCAACTTCATCTGCTCCCTGCGCCCCGACGAAGAGAAACTGGCTTATAGCGTGATCTTCCAGCTCAACGAGAAAGCGGAAATCATTCATTGGCATCTGGCACACACGGTGATAAAAAGCAACAGGCGCTTCACCTATGAAGAAGTGCAGGCATTACTGGAAGCAAAGGGCGAAGCATCGCCCGAGGACTATAAAGCACCGGGCGACCATGTCCCCCAAGCCTCTGCAGAGAGCGGTACGGCCTTACCTGCCGAGCATTTCGCCACCGAACTTATCACACTGAACCGCTTGGCCAAACAGCTGCGGGAGAAACGCTTCGCCCACGGAGCCATTGATTTCGACCGCTGTGAGGTACGTTTCGAAACCGATGAAAAAGGCCGGCCGACAAGCGTATACTTCAAAGTGGCCAAAGACGCCAACAAACTGGTGGAAGAGTTTATGCTACTGGCCAACCGGACCGTTGCCGAAAGTATCGGGAAAGTGCCCAAGAACAAGAAAGCCAAAACTTTCCCCTACCGTATCCACGACCTTCCCGATCCGAACAAACTGATGAATCTAAGCGAGTTCATTGTAAAATTCGGCTATAAACTGAAGACAAACGGCACGAAGGGCGAAGTAAGCCGTGGACTGAACAAGTTGCTCACCGAAGTGCGCGGCAAAAAAGAACAGAACCTAATAGAAACCGTCTCGCTCCGGGCAATGATGAAAGCCCGCTACAGCACACACAACATCGGACACTACGGACTGGCCTTCGATTATTACACGCACTTCACATCCCCCATACGGCGCTATCCCGACATCATGGTGCACCGCCTGCTGACACGTTATGCCGAAGGCGGACGAAGCGGCAACCCGGAAAAATACGAGGCACTGTGTGAGCAAAGCAGCGAAATGGAACAAATAGCCGCCAACGCCGAGCGCGCCAGCATCAAATACAAGCAGGTGGAATTTATGAGCGAACGGCTGGGGCAGGTATTCGACGGTACCATCAGCGGCGTGACCGAGTTCGGCCTGTACGTAGAAGTAAACGAGAACAAATGCGAAGGCATGGTGCCGCTGCGCGATCTGGACGACGACTATTACGAGTTCGACGAGCGCAACTACTGTTTGTGGGGTCGGAAGCACCACCATCGCTATTCACTGGGCGACAGCGTGAAGATCAAAGTGGCCCGGGCTAATCTGGATAAAAAGCAGCTGGACTACGCGTTGGTAAAGGAATAAGCCGGCCAGCCCATACCGTGCTGCGGGCACCTTACCGACATACGGGAGAGCCTGACCGGCCCTCCCGTATGCAGTTCCTCACAACCATCAAAGAGCATCGTCCGTTCACAAAAAGATGACAACGTCAAATTAATCACATAGGTTAGTTCATTAGTGCCGCTTTTTCATTATTTTTGCATCCGTATTTAATGATTTGTCCTTTGCCTATGAGCCAAAAAATCATTCAAACGCAATCGTTGCAACAAGTACAGACCCTTTCGCCGCAACAGGTGTTGCTTGTACGGCTATTGGAGATGCCCGTTTCCGAACTCGAGCAACGGGTGAAAAACGAAATGATGGACAACGGAGCTTTGGAAGAGCGGGAAGGATTCACCGACAGTGGAGAACCGTTTTCCGACGAGAGCACGGATTTCGACAATAATGAAAACACAAACAATGATGCTTCCGGCACCGAAATAGAATCTTATCTGGACAACCCGGGCGCTCCTTCGGCCGAGATCAGTCAAGCCTTGGGAGATTATCGGACGGCTGACGACGTACCCGACTATCTGTTAAGGAACTACAACAAGAAAGAAACGCCGGAAAGTATCGAATACAGTGATACGGTATCGTTCTACGAGCAGATGAAAGAACAAATGGGTGAATGTGAACTTACCGAACACCAGTCGGAGCTCATGGAATATCTGATCGGGTCGCTGGAGAACGACGGTCTGCTGAAAAAAACAATTCCTTCTTTGGTAAACGAACTGGAAATCTACCACAACATCGAGACTAACGAAGCGGAACTGCTGCATGTATTGAAAATACTGCAACAATTCGAGCCGGCCGGTATCGGGGCCCGAAGCCTGCAAGAATGCCTGCTGCTGCAGATAGAACGCGACGAGAACTATCACAGTCCGTTAAAGCAGACGGAGCATCTGATCATAGAAAAGTACTACGAAGAGTTCACCCGCAAACGCTGGGACAAAATACAGCAACGGCTGAAATTGTCCGACGAGCAGGTGGAACAACTACAAAAAGACATCAAGCGTCTCAATCCGCGTCCGGGCAGCTCCATGGGAGAAGCCGTAGGACACAATTTTCAACAAATCATCCCCGATTTCATTGTAGATACAGACGACAACGGTGTCATCACCCTGTCGCTCAATCAGGGCGATGTGCCCGAATTGTGCATCAGCACCTCTTTTCTTGATATTCTGAAACAATACGACCATTCCAAAGGAAAGGGAATCAGCCGAAGCGAAAAAGAAGCCCTGCAATACACCAAACAGAAAATCGAGAAGGCACAATATTTCATTGATGCCGTCAAGCAACGCCGCCACACGTTGCTCACCACCATGCAGGCTATCATCGAACTGCAACGACCTTTCTTTCAAGAAGGCGATGAAATGTTGCTGCAACCGATGATACTGAAAGACGTGGCCGACCGCACGGGGCTGGACATCTCCACCATTTCGCGCGTGAGCAACAGCAAATACGTACAGACCCATTACGGCATTTATCCGTTGAAATGGTTTTTCAGCGACGGCTATACCACGGAAGACGGCATGGAAATCGCAACACGAAAGATACAAAGCACGCTGAAAGAGCTGGTAGACGGCGAAGATAAGAAACAACCGCTAAGCGACGAAGTTCTCGCGGCACTGCTGAAAGAAAAAGGCTTTCCCATCGCACGGCGCACGGTAGCCAAATACCGGGAGCAGCTGGGAATTCCCGTAGCACGACTTAGAAAATGAGAAACAGAAAGATCATCACGGGAGCGCGTCTCCTGTCCGGCGTGTTCCGTCCTTTTTATATGCCCGTCGTGGGCTTTGTGGCGCTTTTTTCCTTCACTTATCTGAGCGTCCTTCCGATTGCCTATAAACTCACGGTTCTGGCCATCGTATATGTATTCACCGTTCTACTGCCGCAGACATCCATCCTGATATACCGGAAGGTCCAGGGCTGGGAAGCCTTTCGGCTTCGCGAACGCAGCAACCGCATCGTACCTTATCTATTGTCTATTCTCTCCTACCTCAGCTGTCTGTATCTAATGGTCCGGCTTCACCTGCCCCGCTACATGGGAGGCATCATTGTTGCAGCCCTGATGATACAGATCACCTGCGCCGTCATCAACCTGTGGTGGAAAATCAGTACACACTCGGCCGGGGCCGGAGGCCTTATCGGTGCTCTTGTAGCCTTTTCCTTTTTGTTCTACTTCAACCCCATCGGATGGTTATGCCTGTGCATCCTCATCTCCGGGCTGGTAAACTCCAGTCGGATGATTCTCCGTCAGCACTCCTTGGAACAAGTGCTCGCCGGCACCGTCGTAGGGACCGTCTGCGGTTTCCTGGGTATCATATTACCTTGACCGTCCCGCTCCATATTCCGATAAACCATTATATAACATCATTCATAAAATCATGAAACCAGTAGTAAGCATCATCATGGGCAGCACATCCGACCTTCCGGTTATGGAAAAGGCCGCCCGTTTTCTCGACGAGATGGAAATTCCTTTTGAGATGAACGCCCTGTCGGCTCACCGCACTCCCGACGAAGTGGAGACTTTTGCCAAAGAAGCAACGGGACGCGGCGTAAAAGTGATCATAGCCGGTGCCGGCATGGCTGCCGCATTGCCGGGGGTAATCGCTGCCGGCACCACGCTGCCGGTGATAGGCGTACCTATCAAAGGGATGCTGGACGGCTTGGATGCCATGCTCTCTATCATTCAGATGCCTCCGGGCATTCCGGTTGCCACCGTCGGTGTAAACGGCGCACAAAACGCTGCCATCCTGGCCGCCGAGATGCTGGCCCTGTCCGACACGGTTCTGGCCGACCGGTTGAAAGCTTATAAGGAAGGACTGAAAGCCAAGATCGTCAAAGCCAACGCCGAACTGGCCGAAGTGAAATTTGCTTATAAATGCAACTAAAACCGACGGCTCATGGATTTGTTTAACTACCGTCGGCGACAGACACATACCGTACACATCGGCGACACCCCGTTGGGCGGCGACAACCCGGTGCGCATACAGAGCATGACCAATACCGTGACGATGGACACGGAAGCCTGTGTGGCACAAACCCTGCGCATCGCACAGGCCGGGGGGGAATATGTACGGCTCACCACACAGGGCGTACGGGAGGCCGAGAACCTCCGCTTCATCAACGCCGGTGTGAGAGAGGCCGGTTGCAACGTCCCCCTGGTGGCCGACGTACATTTTAATCCCCGCGTGGCCGACGTGGCGGCCCGCTATGCCGAAAAGGTCCGTATCAACCCCGGTAATTATGTCGATGCGGCACGTACGTTCAAACATCTGGAATATACCGACGAAGCCTACGCCGCAGAACTTCGGAAGATCGAAGAACGCTTCATACCGTTCCTGCACATCTGCCGGGAGAACCACACGGCCATACGCATCGGTGTCAACCACGGTTCGTTAAGCGACCGTATCATGAGCCGCTACGGCGACACGCCGGAGGGCATCGTGGAGAGCTGTATGGAATTCCTCCGCATCTGCGTCAAAGAGAATTTCCGTGATGTGGTCATTTCCATCAAAGCCAGCAACACGGTCGTAATGGTACGCAGTGTACGTCTGCTGGCCGACGTCATGGAACGCGAAGGCATGACCTTCCCCTTGCATCTGGGCGTGACGGAAGCCGGCGACGGCGAAGACGGCCGCATCAAAAGTGCCGTAGGAATCGGCGCCTTGCTGACCGACGGGCTGGGCGACACCATACGGGTGTCCTTAAGCGAAGCGCCGGAAGCGGAGATCCCCGTAGCCCGCAAACTGGCCGATTACATCGCCCGACGCGAAGGGCATCTCATGATTCCCGGACAGGAAGCTCCCGATTTCGACTACCTGCGTCCGGCACGTCGCCATACAAAGGCTGTGGGAAACATCGGCGGCGACAATCCACCGGTGGTATTGGCCGACCGGATGGACCTGAAAGCTTCGGGAACAGCCGCTTCTTTCGCCCCGCACCCGGACTTCCAGCCCGACTACATCTACTGCGGACGCGAACTCCCAGCCCCCCACGAGCGCGAAGCGGCCGGTTATATCGTCGATGCCGACTGCTGGACAGGCGAAGCGGGCACGTACCCCGCCTTCCCGCACAATCTGCTGCCTTTCCTGGGCACCTGTACGGCTTCTCTCAAATTCCTGTTTCTTTCTTACGCCACCCTGAACGAAGAGGCCCGGGCCTGCTTGAAATATCATCCCGAAGTGGTGATCATTGCACAAAGCAACCATGACAACCGCCCCGGCGAACAGCGGGCTTTGATACACGAACTGATGCGCGAAGGACTGACAAATCCCGTTATCCTGTTCCAGGCCTACGCTCACAACCAAACCGAAAAAGAGGATTTCCAACTGGAAAGCGCCGCCGATACAGGCGCCCTCCTATTCGACGGACTGTGCGACGGACTGTATCTTTACAACAACGGCGACTTGTCGCACACGGACATCGACGCCACTGCCTTCGGCATCCTGCAAGCCGCCCGTCTGCGCACCAGCAAGACGGAGTACATCTCCTGTCCGGGTTGCGGCCGCACGCTCTACGACCTGCAAAGCACCATCGCCCGTATCAAAGAAGCCACCGCCCACCTGAAAGGTCTCAAGATCGGCATTATGGGCTGTATCGTAAACGGACCGGGCGAGATGGCCGACGCCGACTACGGCTACGTAGGAGCCGCCCGGGGCAAGGTGAGTCTGTACAAAAAGAAAGAATGTATAGAAAAGAACATTCCGGCGGAAGAAGCCGTGGAAAAACTCCTGAAACTCATCCGTGATAACGGTGACGATCCCACCGTTTCTTAAAAAAAATCCGTATCTTTGCCGGAAAGTATAATACGAACCTTATTATGGAACAAAAACTTATCATCTACAATACGCTTTCGCGCAAGAAAGAGGAATTCAAACCGGTAACACCGGGACGTGTGGGGATGTACGTATGCGGTCCCACCGTCTACGGCGACGCCCATCTGGGACATGCACGCCCCGCCATCACTTTCGACCTGCTCTTCCGCTACCTGCAACATATCGGTTATAAGGTGCGCTATGTACGAAACATCACCGATGTAGGCCACCTGGAGCACGATGCCGACGAAGGCGAAGACAAAATTGCCAAGAAAGCACGCCTGGAGGAACTGGAACCGATGGAAGTAGCTCAATACTACACCAACCGTTTCCACGATGCCATGAATGCACTCAACGTGCTCCCTCCCAGTATCGAGCCGCACGCCACCGGGCATATCATCGAACAGATCCAGCTGGTGGAAGAGATTCTGAAAAACGGTTACGCCTACGAAAGCCAGGGCAGCGTATACTTCGACGTGGAGAAGTACAACCGCACGCACCATTACGGTAAGCTCTCGGGCCGCAACCTGGAGGACGTGATCAACCATTCCCGCGAACTGGACGGCGTAAACGAGAAGCGCAACCAAGTGGATTTCGCCCTGTGGAAGTGTGCCCAACCCGAGCACATCATGCGCTGGCCCAGTCCGTGGAGCGACGGTTTCCCGGGCTGGCACTGCGAATGCACAGCCATGGGCCGCAAATACTTGGGCAACCACTTCGACATTCACGGAGGCGGCATGGACCTGATCTTCCCGCACCACGAATGTGAGATCGCCCAGGCCGTAGCCAGTCAGGGCAGCGACATGGTGAACTACTGGATGCACAATAACATGATCACCATCAACGGACAGAAGATGGGGAAAAGTCTGAACAACTTCATCACCCTAGCCCAATTCTTCTCCGGCGAGCACGAGGCACTGACACAGGCTTACTCCCCTATGACGATACGCTTCTTTATCCTGCAGGCGCACTACCGCAGCACGGTAGACTTCAGCAACGAGGCGCTGCAAGCCAGCGAACGGGGACTGTCGCGCCTGATGGAAGGACTGAAGAACCTGGAGCGCATCACTCCGGCAGAAGGACCCGATACCGTCGGAACGGCGTATGTGGAAGAACTGCGCCGGAAGTGCTACGACGCCATGAACGACGACCTTAACTCACCCATCGTCATCAGCCATCTGTTTGACGCCTGCCGTGTCATCAACACCCTGTTGGATAAAAAGGCCACCATCAGTGCCGATGCACTCAAGGAGCTGACGACCGTATTCCGTACCTTTGCTCTGGACATCCTCGGACTAAAGGAAGAGACAGGAAACGGAAACGGACGGGAAGAAGCTTTCGGCAAGGTCGTGGACATGCTGTTGGAACAGCGGCGTATAGCCAAAGCCAACAAGGACTGGGCAACCAGCGACAAGATACGTGACGAGCTGGCCTCGCTGGGTTTCGAGATTAAAGATACCAAAGACGGATTCAGCTGGACACTGAACCGCTGACCCATCCGGTCAGTTTACATATACCGCCCTGCCGAATGCGAAAACGACCGCATCCGGCAGGGCGTTTCGTATGCTCTTCAAGCGTCGGATTCCGTTTCGAATATCGGACAAAAGAAGAGGCTTCAAAGTAAAAAGACAGTACATTCTATCCTTTGTAGCTTTGGGAAAGTCCCATCCGTCCTGTTTCTCCATCTTCCCGTAAGTCTTTCCACACCCTTTTCCAAAGCGGTGCGCACCATCCCGAAACGTGATGCGCGCCCCGTTGCTTCGTCCTGCTCGTCTCGCTGCACACGATTGCCCACCCCGTTGGAATGAGCTGCGCACCTCATCATCGGTCACAACCGGAAAACACAAAAAAAGCCGCTCTCACGAGCGGCCTCC
>CAJUDC010000081.1 GCA_910584955.1 uncultured Paraprevotella sp.
GTCCGGGGCAGTGATAAAAAATCCGATCTTCACAGACCGGATTTTTTTGAGTATATCAGTGGCCCGGATATACTTCGGGCCGGAACTTGTCTGTGTGCCTGTTTGTATGGCAGATAGATGACGGTTGACAAGCAACCGCAGGCACACGGGGCGAATCGCTTCGGCCCGGAAAACAATTCTTTCAGTTCGATGTTATTTTTCAGTTAGGTGTACCTCTTGTCTAACCCACGAGACGAGGCTCCTTGTACGACAGGCAGGTTTTCTGACTTGTTCCCGCATCAAACGCCTTCCCGGCTTGGACGGCCAGTGGCAAGAGCTCCGTTTGATGCGTCGGATGGAACTTACAGCAGCGGGACTGTCCGGGATTTTCACCCGATTCCCTTTTCATCCGAGAGGCCGTACGGCCTTTCAGACACCTGTCTGGCTGCAAATGTAAAAGTTTGAGGTAGGAAATGCAAGAAAAATACCCGGAAAAAAATGATTTTTTATGCTCGTTGTTTTTTCAGGTGCAGTACTTGCGAACAGTATTCCACCACGGCCCGGCGGTGCGTGATGAAAAGCAAGGTTTTGTTTTTTAGCTGGTTTTGTGTCAGGTTCTTTAGCAATTGCTGTTCCGTTTCCAGGTCAAGAGCCGACGTCGCCTCGTCCAGCAACAGGATGCTTCCGCGCCGCAGAAGAGCCCGGGCGATGGCAATACGTTGCGCCTGTCCCTCGCTCAGTCCGTTCCCCATTTCGCCGCAGCGAGTGTCCAGTCCCTCGGGCAGCGAAAGCACAAAGTCGGCACAGGCTTGCCGTAAGGCCTGTCGCATGTCGTTCTCGTCGGCTTCG
This sequence comes from uncultured Paraprevotella sp., assembly GCA_910584955.1. Classification (GTDB taxonomy): domain Bacteria; phylum Bacteroidota; class Bacteroidia; order Bacteroidales; family Bacteroidaceae; genus Paraprevotella. The sequence goes on from CAJUDC010000081.1 coordinate 829, forward strand.
GGATTTCCCATGAGCAGGTTGTCGCGTATGGTGCCGCTGAAGAGCGTGTTCCCCTGAGGCACATAAACCAGGTTGCACCGCGTCTGCGGGCTTCCTGTGGCTTCCCGGGTCCCGTCATAAAAAGTGATGCTTCCCGCATCTGGTTTCATCAATGCAAGAATCAGGCGTATGAGGGTGGTCTTGCCTGCGCCGGTCTCTCCCAATATCGCCGTACTGCTGCCCGGCGGAAAATGATAGGAAAAATCTTTTAATACCCACCGCCTGTTTTTGTCGTAGGCATAGCTTATGTTGTCTATACGTATGCCGGCCGTATGGTCGAACCGTATCGGTTCTCCTTTGCTCTCTTCGGGAATTTCTTCCAATTCCATGAGGCGTTCGCTGGCTGTGCATGCGTTGATCAGTACGGGAATAAAGCGCGTGAGATCGCGGAACGGTCCTTGAATCTGTCCGACGAGCTGGATGAAAGCCATCATCATACCGTAGGTAATGGTGCCTTCCTGCAAGCGGGACACGCCCCAGAGGAAGGTGACCAGATAGCAGGTGGCGAAGCCTGCGTTGAGCATGAGCGACGAGAAGGAGGAGAACAGGGTGCGCGTTTTGATGCGGCGGCGCAGATGCGCCTGCACATCTTCAAGCCGGCCGGTCATGGTCTCGTCCCGTTCCAGTGTTTTGATGACCATACGGTGCTGGATGCTTTCTTGCAGGATGCTTTGTATGCGGCTGTCGGTGTTGCGTACTTCGCGCGTCAGTACCCGCATTTTCTTGACATATAAACGGCTCAGCAGAAGGAAGGCCGGCAAGATAAGTATCGTAAGGCACGCCAGCAGGGAGTCCATGGAATACAGGAAAAAGAAGGCACCGACGAGACGGAGGCTTACAGACAATACCGAAGGGGCGGTTTCGGTGAGTGTATTCACCACGTCCGTCACGTCGCGCTCCAATCGGTTCAGTATGTCGCCGCTATGTCGTTGCTCCAGCCCGTTCCACTCGCTCCCGAGGAGGCGGGTGAAGATGCGTTGTTGCATTCGGTTCTGTGCCTTCACGCCCAACAGAGCGCGGATCCACCGGCTTAACAGGCCCAATGCCATTTGGGCCGTGATAATGGCGATAAGTCCTGCCGCCGCCGTTGTCAGGGAGGCGGAGATCCGGTTGGTTGCGATGTCGATAGCCATTTTGGTGGTCCAGATGAAAGCAAAGTCCAGTCCTACCCCCAGGCAGCCGGTCAGCGCATTCAGACCGGCTTGCAGACGCAGGGATTGGGAAGTCTGCCAAAGCCAGACCAGCAGCGTGCGGACACTGTATTTATTCGGGGAGGAATGGAGTTTTTTTAGCATGTTTCTTCGCGTGGATCGGTTCCCCACATCAGCTTTTGCCGTAATGTCTTGTAAAAGGAATGCCGGGGGCGTTTGAGAACTTGGATACTGTAAGGCGCTTTGCGTAACGTCAGGCAACTGCCTTCGTGACACGATTCGCTGCGTCCGTCGATGGCGATCAGGAAATTATGACTTCGGCTCTCTACCGACAGACGGATCTCTACGTCGTCGCATAGGGTGACGGGCCGTATATTCAGGCTGTGCGGGGCAACCGGAGTGATGCCGAACGTGCCGGATTGCGGCACGATGATGGGGCCTCCTACACTCAGGGCATAGCCGGTGGAACCGGTGGGGGTGTTGATGATCAGACCGTCCGCCTGATAGGTGGTGAGGTATTCACCGTCCACTTCCGCCCGGATGCAGATCATGGAGGAGTTGTCGCGCTTGAGTACGGCTACTTCGTTGAGCGCGTACGGATAACCTTTGAGCGGGGTGCCGTCACAGGTCACCTGAATGACGCTCCGGTGTTCCGTATGGAATTCGTTGTTATAGATATGATCGATGGTCGATCCGATCTCATCGGGAGAGATGTCGGCCAGAAACCCCAGTCTGCCGGTATTCACACCCAATATGGGGATACCCTTGCTGCCGACGCGGCGGGCCGCTTCCAAGAATGTGCCGTCGCCTCCCATGCTGATGACGATGTCTGCGTCGAAATCATTGTCGGTTATCAGTCCCGCCGGTTCGTAATCGAACCGAAGTTCGCCGGTGAGGTAGTTGAAGAAGGCTTCGTCGATAAACAATTCGGCATGTTTCTCGGCAAGCCGACTGAGCAGCTTCTGTACGGAAGCGGATTTTTTAGCTTGATAGATGTTGCCGAACAGGGCGAATCGGAGTGGGCGCATGGGCTCTATTTTGATGTATTTTGTAAGATGGGACGACATTTGGCCGTCGCAGTGACTGCAAATTTAGTTATTTTTTCTAACTTTGCCCGTTACGAAGCCAAATAATAACGAAGATGACAAAGTTAAGTGTCAATATAAATAAGGTGGCGACTTTGAGAAATGCCCGTGGCGGGAACAACCCCGACGTGCTGAAAGTGGCACGGGACTGTGAGCGTTTCGGTGCGCAAGGTATCACGGTGCATCCGCGTCCCGACGAACGCCATATCCGGTATCAGGATGTGCGCGACCTCAAGCCTTTGCTGCATACCGAGTTTAATATCGAGGGGTATCCGTGTCCGAGTTTTGTGGATTTGGTGTTGGAGGTTTGTCCGGCACAGGTGACACTGGTGCCCGATACGCCCGAGCAGATCACTTCCAATGCGGGGTGGGATACGAAAACGCATCAGGCTTTTCTGACCGAGGTCATAACCGCTTTCCGTCGGAGAGGCATCCGTACGTCCGTCTTTATCGGAACGGATGCCGAACTGATCGAATATGCCGCCAAGGCCGGTGCCGATAGGGTGGAACTATACACGGAGCCTTATGCTTCGGCTTACGGGCAGGATCCCGAACGGGCGGTGGCGCCTTTCGTGAATGCCGCCGAGGCGGCCCGGAAATGCGGTCTCGGACTGAATGCCGGTCATGACTTGAGCCTGGAAAATCTGGCCTTCCTCAAACAGCGTATTCCCTGGCTCGATGAGGTAAGCATCGGTCATGCATTGATTTGTGACGCCCTCTATCTGGGTTTGGAAGACACTATAAAACGTTATCTGGATTGTATAAAATAAAAGAGAACAGCCTATGAACCCGATTTATTTGTTTATGGCCGAAGGAACGGAAGAGGTAGAAGCCTTGGGCGTGGTGGATATATTGCGTCGTGCGGAGATGCCGGTGCGGATTGTGTCTGTCACCGGAGAGAAGACGGTGGCCGGCTCGCACGGGGTGAAGATACAGGCCGATCTGCTGATCGAGGAAGCCGATCTGGATAATGCCGCTCTGCTGGTATTGCCCGGCGGACTGCCCGGGACCTATAATCTGGACGGATGTGCCATGCTGAAAGAGGCGTTATGCCGTCATTATGAGGCCGGAAAACCGTTGGCCGCCATCTGTGCCGCTCCGCTGATTTTCGGCAGGATGGGATGGCTGAAAGGCTTGAAAGCGACTTGCTATCCCGGTTTTGAGGGCGAATTGGAAGGAGCCGAATATACGGGTGCGCTGGTGGAGAAAGACGGACTGTTCCTGACGGGAAAAGGGCCGGCCGCTGTGTTTGCCTTCGGATATGCCATTGTGGAAGAGATGGGCTTCCCCGAGAAAGCCAAAGCCTTGCGGGAAGGAATGCTGTATAGCGAACTGGAACGATGAAGCGGCAGGATTACGTCATCATAGTGGCCGGAGGCAAGGGAGTGCGCATGGGAGGAGAAGTCCCCAAGCAGTTCTTGCCCGTAGGGGGGCGTCCGGTGCTGATGCGTACCATAGAGGCTTTCAGGGCCTACGACAGCGGGATGCAGATTATCCTGGTCCTTCCTTCTTCGCAGCAGGATTATTGGGCCGAACTTTGTCGTCGGTATGATTTTCGGGAATCCTGTCAGGTGGCCGACGGTGGCGAGACACGTTTCCATTCGGTGCGGAACGGACTGGCCCTTATGCCGGATGATGCCGATGGGGTGGTCGGGGTGCACGACGGCGTGCGCCCGTTTGTCAGTCGGCAGACGATAAGGACCTGTTACGAAGAAGCCGCGCGCTGCGGAGCGGCCATACCGGTGATACCGGTGGTGGACACGTTGCGTTGCCGGACGGCGACGGAGACTATGCCGGCCGGCCGGACGGTGGACCGTGATGCTTACTGCCTGGTACAGACGCCTCAGACCTTTACCGTTTCTGTGCTCAAGGAAGCATACCGGTTGCCTTATCTCTCGTCCTTTACCGACGACGCTTCGGTGGTGGAAGCCGCCGGACATTCCGTGACGCTGGTGGAGGGAAACCGCGAGAATATCAAGATTACCACCCCTTTTGACCTGCAAATAGCTGCTGCATTGTTGTATAAGGAATAACCGCTCATGGCCGACATAACCGCAAACGACATTAAATTCTTGCCGGGCGTGGGACCGCAACGGGCCAAATGGCTCGGCGATGAGTTGCATATTCACACGCTGAACGATCTGCTGTATTACTTTCCGTACAAGCATATCGACCGCACCCGCCTGTATTATATTCACGAACTGACTGCCGATATGCCCTACGTGCAGATCAGAGGGCAAATACTGAGTTTTGAAACGGAGGGAGAAGGACGCAAACTCCGTCTGGTGGCCCATTTTACGGATGGCCGGGGCGTAGTGGACTTAGTTTGGTTTCAAGGTATCAAGTATGTGACGGGACACTATAAACTGCATCGGGATTATATCGTTTTCGGGCGCCCGACGGCTTTTAACGGTCGTATCAACATCCCGCACCCCGATATAGACCCTGCAGACGAGTTGTCGCTCTCCACTATGGGGCTGCAACCCTATTATCATACTACCGAGAAGATGAAGCGGAATGGTCTTAATTCCCGTTTGCTGGAACATTTCACCTCAACACTTTTTAAACGATTGGAACAACCGGTGGAGGAGACCCTGCCCGACTGTCTGGTGCGCGAACTGAACCTGATGCCGCTGGACGAGGCACTGCGTAAGATTCATTATCCTTCTACGGCCGAAGAACTTAGCCGGGCAACATTCCGGTTGAAGTTTGAGGAGCTTTTTTATGTACAACTGAATATCCTGCGTTATATGCGCGACCGGCAGCAGAAGTGCCGGGGGCTGGTCTTTTCCCGTGTGGGCGACACGTTCATGCGCTTTTATACGCATTACCTTCCTTTCAGTCTGACCGGTGCTCAAAAGCGGGTAATCCGGGAGATTCGCCGTGATACGGGTAGCGGACGGCAGATGAACCGCCTGTTGCAGGGGGATGTGGGCAGCGGAAAGACGCTGGTGGCGCTGATGAGCATGCTTATTGCACTGGACAACGGTTATCAGGCCTGTATCATGGCACCTACGGAAATACTGGCGGAACAGCACCTGCATACTTTTCGGAACTTCCTGAAAGATATGGCGGTGCGGGTGGAACTGCTTACGGGATCGGTGAAAGGGAAGCGGCGCGAGGCAGTACTCGAAGGCGTGCGGAGCGGAGCTGTCCAGATTCTGGTCGGCACCCATGCCGTGTTGGAAGATACGGTGGATTTCTTGGCTTTGGGCCTGGTTGTCATTGATGAGCAGCATCGGTTCGGAGTGGCGCAACGGGCGCGGCTTTGGGTGAAGAATGTCAGTCCGCCTCATGTGCTGGTTATGACGGCCACCCCTATTCCCCGGACGTTGGCCATGACGCTCTACGGCGATCTGGATGTTTCTGTTATTGACGAGCTTCCGCCGGGACGGAAGCCGATTCAAACCCTTCATCAGTTCGATAACCGGCGTGAGACGTTGTATCAGGGCATCCGCCGGCAAATCGGTGAGGGCCGACAGGTGTACGTGGTATATCCGCTGATACAGGAAAGCGAGAAGATGGACATCAAGAATCTGGAAGACGGGTACGAACAGCTTTGTCGGGTGTTTCCCGATTACCGCATCAGCAAGGTGCACGGCAAGATGAAGCCCGCCGAGAAAGATGCCGAAATGCAGCGTTTTGTGTCCGGCGAGACGCAGATACTTGTGGCCACCACCGTTATCGAGGTCGGTGTGAATGTGCCCAACGCTTCGGTTATGGTAATCGAGAACGCCGAACGCTTCGGGTTGGCTCAGCTTCATCAGCTGCGTGGACGGGTGGGGCGTGGGGCCGACCAGTCGTACTGCATCCTGGTGACAAAATATCAGCTGTCGGCCGATACGCGCAAGCGGATTCAGATCATGACGGAGACAAACGACGGGTTTGAGATAGCCGAGGCCGATCTGAAGCTAAGAGGACCCGGTGATCTGGAAGGGACGCAGCAGAGCGGAGTGGCGTTCGATCTGCGCCTGGCCAATCTGGCCCGTGACGGGCAGGTGTTGCAATTGGCCCGACATACGGCGCAACGGATATTGGACAAAGATCCTCAGAAGTGCCTTCCCGAGTATGCCGTGCTTTGGCGGCGTTTGCAGGCCTTGCGCAAGACGAATGTCAACTGGTCCGTCATTTCCTGAGCATCTCCGTGCAGACTTGCCCGCCGGGCCAAATGTTTTTTTATTGGAAAAAGAGTTAAAATATTTTGGCTCTTTTATTTAATTTTGGTATCTTTGTTGCATGTTCATGCCCGTCGTAGCATAGAATCGTGTAACTTAAAATCTGATTCATCATGGAAAAAACCTTAGTTTTATTGAAGCCATGTACCTTGCAAAGGGGCTTGGCAGGTGAAATTATCAATCGTTTCGAAAAACGCGGATTAAGGTTGGCCGGTATGAAGATGATGCAGTTGACGGATGATATTCTAAATGAGCATTACGCCCATTTGAAGGACAAACCGTTCTTCGGCATGTTGAAGGATTCGATGATGTCTACCCCTGTAATAGCTTGTTGCCTAGAGGGTATTGAAGCGGTGCAGACCGTGCGTATGATGGCCGGAGCCACGAACGGGCGCAACGCTCAGCCCGGTACCATCCGGGGGGATTACTGCATGAGCAACCAGCAGAATATCGTGCATACTTCCGACTCGCCGGAGAATGCGGAGATCGAGTTGAAACGTTTTTTCAAACCGGAAGAGATTTTTGATTTTACACCGTCCAATCTGGCTTATCTGTACGCTTTGGACGAACTTTAACGATAAGAAAAATAACTAAACATACGTAGAAAAACAAAAAAGGAATGAATTATATTGCAAAAGGATTGAAGGCAAGTCTTGCAGCCGTGATGGCCCTGCTTGCTTTGCCCGTAGCAGGGCAGGATATGTTGGCCAGCCAGGCTCCGATAGACAAGAAGATGAGATCGGTGGATTCCGTAGCGCTCCAGCGTCTGATAGGGAACGAACAATTGAACAATCCTGCTTTTAGTCTTTATCCCGATTGGAATAATCAGTATGTGCATCGCTATGCGGATGCGCAGGTGCCCGAAGAGTATAAAATTGATTTGCGGGGATTCTGTATGCCCACTACCAACCGTGTGATTACGTCGCGCTACGGCTATCGCCGCAGTTTCCGGCGGATGCACAAGGGACTGGACGTGAAAGTGTATATCGGTGATACCATACGTTCCGCTTTCGACGGCAAGGTCCGCATTGTGGCTTATGAGGGACGCGGTTACGGTAAATACGTGGTGATCCGCCATCCCAACGGGCTGGAAACCGTATACGGACACATGTCCAAACAACTGGTGCGTGAGAATGAAATCGTAAAAGCCGGTACGCCGATTGGTTTGGGCGGCAACACGGGGCGTTCTACCGGATCGCATTTGCATTTCGAGACCCGCCTGCTGGGAGTACCTATCGACCCGATCAAACTGTTTGATTTTGAGGCACAGGACGTAACGGGCGATTTCTATGTGTTCCGTTCCAACGGACAAGGGCGTGTACTGGCAGCTCGTAACGGTAACCAGGAAAGTGTGGCCGGAGAGGATGCTGCGGCACAGCAACAGGCTAAAGCAGCCGAATCGCGTGAGTTTCAGGCGCAGAAACGTGCCCGTACAAATGCGAAAGTACATAAAGTGAGATCCGGTGAAACATTGTCTGTTATTGCCAAGAAACGCGGTACGTCTATAGACAGGCTTTGTCGGTTGAACCGTATCAAACGTACGACCGTGCTTCGTCCCGGTCAGATTTTACGCTATTCATAACAAACTCTTTACATGAAGTGAGATTTTCCGGCGGGGGGACATTCTTTTTCCTCCGCCGGATTTTTTTGCATTTGATGAGGACGGCTTGCCCCAGGACCGCCCGTGAACAGGCGCCGGTCTGCTCATGGAAAGTCGGAGGGATGAGGAGGAACCTTTAGGATAGTGAGCAGTTAAAATGAATAAGGTGTACACCTTACCGAAAAAAGGTGTACACTAAATTTGGAAAAGGTCTACACCATTTTTGAAAAAGGTGTAGACCTTTTTTATTTGAGACGGTGGGGAAAATCCGATGTGCTCCAGAAAATATCATATGGTGGCCTAGAGGACTGTTTGGCGGGATGCGGGGGCGCTTGCCGCGCTATGACCGAAATAAGGAATGGCGTACGGAGGGGGAGGCGGACGTGACCCGCGTCGTCCGACGTCTTATAGGGCTTTTTCAATCAATGGCTGCTGATTTCCAGCCTTTCCGATACGGCCTGGCGATATTCGTGCCTCGTGATCCTGGCGGCAGACGGAGGCGGGGCGGCTCTTCGGTCCGCTGCTCTGTGGCGGGATTTGCCAATGGGCGGTGTGTCGGCCTGTTGCCGTTCTGTTTCGGCCATTATGAGACGCTTTTTTTGTATTATTCGGTGAAATATACTACCTTTGTCCCCATTATAATAAGGTAGACTTATGAACACCCAACAGCAATTTGAACAAGTGATGGCCGAGTGCCGCGAGTTGTTTGCCAAAAAGTTGCACGACTATGGGGCGGCGTGGCGGATAATGCGCCCGTCGTCGGTGACGGATCAGATTTATATCAAGGCCAATCGTATCCGTAGCATTGAGACGAAGGGCAAGGCGCTGATTGACGAGGGAATCCGTTCTGAGTTTATAGCCATTGTCAACTATTCCATCGTGGGACTTATCCAATTGGAGCTGGGGCATGCCGAGGATGCCTCGTCCCTGTCGGTAGCGGACGCGCTGGCACTTTACGACAAGCATGCCCACGCCTCGCTGGAGTTGATGCTGAAAAAGAATCATGACTATGACGAGGCTTGGCGCGGTATGCGCATCAGTTCGTATACCGATCTGATACTGATGAAGATATACCGTACCAAACAGATTGAGACGTTGGCCGGTGCCACGTGGGTGTCCGAGGGAGCGGATGCCAATTATATGGACATGATGAATTATGCGGTGTTCGGACTGATAAAAATAGAATTCGGTGAGTAAAGTAATCCATAGGCTGAGGTGGGCCGGGGTGAACCTGTGCCGGTTGATTTTGGCCGGTGCCTTTATTTTCTCCGGTTTTGTAAAGGTGGTGGATCCGCGCGGTACCCAGTATAAGTTTGAGGACTATTTCGAGGCTTTCGGTGTGTCGGCATGGATTCCCGAAGCGCTCCCCCTGTTGTTGGCCGTTCTGCTTGCCATGACGGAGTTCTGCCTGGGCATATACCTGTTTTTCGGCATTCGCCGCCGCTTTACGAGTTGGCTTTTGCTGGCTTTCATGAGCGTCTTTACGCCTCTGACCCTTTATCTGGCTTTGGCAGACCCCGTGTCGGACTGCGGCTGTTTCGGGGATGCCTGGTTGTTGTCTAACTGGCAGACGTTCGGTAAGAACCTCGTTTTGTTGCTGGCTGCCGTGGCGGTGGTGCGTTATCGTCTTCTTATGACGCGCTTCATTTCGGAGCGCAACCAGTGGATGATTTCCATGTATTCCATTTTTTTTGCAGGGGTGCTGGCCGGTTATTGCCTGTATCATCTGCCGGTGCTGGATTTCCGTCCCTATCGTATAGGAGCTGATTTGCGTCAGGCGATGGAGGTGCCTGACGGGAGTGAGGCGCCGGTTTTTGAAACGACGTTTCTGATGGAGAAAGACGGGGTGCGGAAGGAATTCTCTTTGGAAGACTATCCCGACAGCACATGGACGTTCATAGATTCGAAAACCGTTCAACTCAAAACCGGTACGGAAACGGCGATACGTGATTTCTCGCTTCTCCTCCTGCCTGAACATGAAGATATTACCGAGGCCGTTCTTGCGGACAAGGGATATACGTTCCTGCTTGTGGCGCCGTATCTGGAAACGGCGGACGACAGCCGTATCGACCGCATCAACGAATTGTATGACTATTGCACGGAGCGTCAGTATCCGTTTTATTGCCTGACAGCTTCCGGCGATGAAGCTATCGACCGCTGGCGGGACCTGACCGGGGCGGAGTATCCCTTTTGTCAGGCGGACGAGATAACGTTGAAAACCGTTGTGCGCTCCAGTCCCGGCTTGCTGTTGCTGAAAGACGGGGTGGTGGTGAATAAGTGGGGCGGTTCCGACCTGCCTTCGGAATATGACCTTACAGGGCCGCTCGAAGAATTGCCTTTGGCCCGTTTGCAGGTCGATGAGCGTCTGGTGCAGGTATTCAGATTGCTCTTGTGGTTTATCATCCCGCTGTTATTGTGTACCTTTGCCGACAGAATATGGGTGGGGAGTAAGATGTACAAACGTTTCAAACATAAAAATAGAATTCTAACCCGTTTAAAAAGAAAAGAAAATGAGAAAGAAAATCGTAGCAGGCAACTGGAAAATGAACATGAACCTGCAGGAAGGCGTTGCTTTGGCAACGGAACTGAACGAGGCGCTGGCAGCCGACAAACCCAATTGCGACGTTGTGATCTGCACGCCGTTCATTCATCTGGCTTCCGTAGCCGGCATTCTGGATTCCGAGGTTATCGGTCTGGGTGCGGAGAACTGTGCAGACAAGGAGAAAGGTGCCTACACCGGCGAAGTTTCCGCCTCGATGGTAAAATCTACTGGTGCTCAGTACGTTATTCTGGGCCACTCGGAACGTCGTGCCTACTATGGCGAAACGGCTGAGATTCTTAAGGAAAAAGTTAATTTGGCTTTGGCCAACGGTCTGAAAGTGATCTTCTGCATCGGTGAGGTTCTTGAAGAACGCGAGGCTGAGAAGCAGAACGAAGTGGTGAAGGCTCAGCTCGAAGGGTCGCTGTTTGATCTGACGGCAGAAGAATTCTCCAACATCATCCTGGCTTACGAGCCTGTATGGGCCATCGGTACCGGTAAGAC
>CAJUDC010000082.1 GCA_910584955.1 uncultured Paraprevotella sp.
CATCGCCCTATTTACATGGGGAATAGCACAAGCCGACTCTACCTTGCCTGCAGACACAGCCAAAACTATCAACCTGGAAGATGATATTGTAATAACCGCTCCTAAAGAACATACTTCATTGCAACATCTCCCCGGTTCCGTATCCGCTTTCACCCCGCAGCAACTGGAACAGACACAAACCGCTTCACTGAAAGAATTGTCGGCCTATGTGCCCAATTTTTTCATGCCCGACTACGGTTCTTCACTCACATCTGCCGTCTACATCCGAGGCATCGGTTCACGTATCAATACACCGACCGTAGGACTTTACGTAGATAACGTGGCGTACGCCGACAAAAGCGCTTATGATATTAATTTCCTTGACATAGAACGCATCGAAATCCTACACGGACCACAGGGTACGTTATACGGGCGCAACACCATGGGCGGGCTGATACGAGTGTTCACCCGTAATCCATTCCGCCGACCGGGAACGGAAATCCGAGCAGGACTTTCCTCACACGACTTAGGGCGGACGGTTTCGGTCTCGCATCACGGTAAAGTAACTCGGACCACAGCTTTCTCCCTAGGCGGTTTCTATCAAGGAAAGCGCGGACTGTACAAAAATATACTGTTTAACGAATATGCCGATGGAAAAGAGGCCGGAGGCGGACGCGGACGTCTAATGTGGATTCCGTCCGAACAATGGAAAATCGACTTCTCGACCGACTATTCTTATACCGACGAGGGGGGATACGCCTACCGTTATCTGGGAGCAACGGAACCCCAAAACGAAATTTATTCCGCATACATCGGAAGTATCTTCGCCAACCGACGCAGTTATTATCGGCGCAGTCTGTTCAATAGCAGCCTGCATATCGGCTACACAAGTCGCACTTTCAACCTCTCCTCATTGACCGCTTTCCAGCATTTGCGCGACAATATGACGCTCGACCAAGACTTTACCGGAAACGACCTTTTCGGGCTGACTCAAAAACAACGCAACCGGATATGGAGTGAGGAAATAACCGCTAAAAGTAAAGGCGATAACCGGCTGTGGGACTGGGTAAGCGGTATCTATGCCATGCATCAGAATCTGCACACGCAAAGTCCTGTTTCCCTAACAGAAACATTCATGCAGTCAACACTCAACGAAGCAAACACTTACATGAGGCAAATGAACATGAGTATCGGGATAAACCTGCGTCAATCCCCATTCGTAGCCGACGGCCGGTTTAAAACACCAGTTACTGACCTGGCTCTGTTTCACCAAAGTACATTCCATAATCTCTTTGGGCTGAAAGGACTGGAAGCCACCGTAGGATTGCGTATCGAGCACGAACGCATGAATCTAACATACGATTACGGCGGTACGCTACAATACGATCTGCATCTGCAAACCTTCTCGGAAACAGCATGGGACGGCCTGTCAGACAAAACATACTTTAAAGGAGAAATGGCCAACCATTCTACTCAGGTTCTGCCCAAAATAACACTACGTTACCCTATCGGCGAAACGAACAATTTGTATGCCTGCTGGAGCAAAGGATACCGAAGCGGAGGATATAATGTACAAATGTTCGGCGATCTGGTACAGGCGGATTTACGCTCCCGTATGTTGGACCGTGTGCGTCCGCAAATCGAAACTGTACTGAACAGCCCCGCACTGTCGCAAATGCCGGAACCGGTAAAGGCTTACGTCCTGACCAAACTGACTTATCCGAAAGGAAATGTTGCCGATACATATTATAAACCGGAGTACAGCTACAATTATGAAATCGGCGCACATCTGACACTATGGAACCAGAAACTGCAAATGAACCTGGCCGCATTTTACATGGATATATACGATCAGCAAGTATCGGGATTTGTAAGCAGCGATCTGGGCCGGGCCATGAAAAATGCGGGGCGCGGACGGAGTTTCGGCACCGAAATAGCACTAAACGGCACCTTATGCCGGCAACGGATCCATTGGAACGCTTCTTACGGCTACACACACGCCACTTTCAGAAATTATCCCGTCATACAGACCGGAAACGGAATATCGGGAACCGATTACAAAGGCAACCGTGTGCCATTCGTACCGTCGCATCAAATGGCTGCCGGAGTCGTCTACACTCTGCCATTGCCTGCACTTCATTGGGCACAGACACTTCAGTTCGGTATTTCCGGTACCGGTGCAGGTAGCATCTATTGGAACGAAGAAAACAACTTGAAACAATCGTTTTACGCGCTACTGAACGCACACGCCGGCCTGAATTTTGGCTTATTCCAAATTAATATCTGGGGGAAAAACCTGACAAACACGCGCTACGATACTTTTTGCTTTACCAGTAAAGCTTCCACTCGTGAATTGAAATTCGCTCAGCAAGGCCGCCCGTTTCAAATGGGAATAGATTTAAAAATACACTTTTAAACAACAGGGATAAAACAAATAACACAAAACGAGTATAAAATACCCCTATGACGCAGACCTTCGATCTCCGCATAGGGGTATTTATTAAGTAAAGTACAGGATATTACCAAACGGCTGTTCCAGTAGAAAGACTATACTTTCTCTTTTCCAACAGGCTCCTTATTTATATCACTATATAAAACAGAACCCGCTACATTTGATAACAAAGCCATACATCTCTTTGTAAGAGATAATACAACCTATTCACAAAGGAAAGAAAAAATCTTGTCATCTGCAAATTTGCTCGTTTCTTTTTGCAATTTATGAAGAAAAAAGCCTAAAAAAATCGTCACATGTTCTCCCTTTTTGTTCGATTATGTCAACAGTATATTTTGTAAACACTTATAAAATAATACTTTAACAACGTTGTATTATCTCTTACAAAGAGATAATACAACCTATTTCCCTATATAAACTTTTGTATCAACCTGCTTTACAGTCATTCATTGAGCGCGCCACAATGGGGACAACGGCCTTTCCGACGTATCTTTGCACCGCAACGACCGCATAAATAATCACAACGCGAATACATGTAATAACGCCACAAAGCTACCCCTGCATACAGCAACAAACATGGATAACCTACGTAATAAAGTGTAGCTATGGAAAAAAACAAATAGCACAACGTACACATCCCTAACAAAGCAAACAGATAGAGAAAAGCTTCCGACCACGAGAGTTGTTGCAACACATCTTCCGTAGCTGCTATAGCCAGAAGCAAGATCAACCAAACCAATGCTATAAAAGTCCCCAAGACAGGAGGCAAAGCGAACGGATTCAGCGTAGGATGAAAATAATATTCCACCCAGGTATCCGGTACAAAATGCTGTATACTGGCATAAAGCACCGCCGCACCCGACACACACAAGCAAAGCAACAACGGATAACAACTGCCAATATCATCCAGATGTACCATACGAAAACGTTTACGCATCATACGACGAATCACATAGGCAACAGAGACCACAGACAACAAACTGAGAAAATAAATCAAATGTTTGTTGCTGAACACATAAATAAAACGGGATATGGAATCATCGGGAACGACCGTCTTCAATAGATCCTGTTCATGCACCCATCCCATCGTATACTGGTCGCGCGCTACCTTTACCCAAACGGAATCCACCGAATCCTCGGGAATCACAGCAATATCGGCCACCACCAGACGATCACGTTTGTAGACCGTCTTTACAGATGCCTGTTCGGGCGACGGCAGATTATGTAAAGGACGCTGTTCCTGCAAAAGCAGCGAATCGCCAATCACATAGAAATTAAAATTATCGGTATAATGATGCGTAGCTGCAAAATCCAGGGAGTCGAGAGTGCTCTCGGTCAAATCCCATTGATCTTCATAACCGCCCCGCTGATAATAGCAGGAAGTGAACAACAGAAGGACAAGCCCACCGAAAAAACGTTTCATTACAGTTTTGCTACTCATCGGCCACCACTTTCATCTGACAGTTCCGGCAGTCGAACACCAGACGGAAACGCCGACCGTCGGCGGCCACCAAATAATAAGGTTCCCGAAAAGGAGATTGTTCACGGTTCTGACGGGGACACCAGCCCATCGTGTACCGCAGACAATGTTTGCAGAACATTAGAACAGCCCCCGAAGGCTCCCGACATTCCAACGCCGGCTCCACCGAGACGGCTCCCATACGCCGATACACCTCCTCTGCCTTCCGGTTCATCACATTGGCCAGATACGTCAGACGAGGATTCGTCCCTTCGGGAAGTTCCTTTATTTTTTTCTCTTGCAACCGGGTAAATTCCGTAGGCAAGTTCCGATAGGAATACGGGTAATTCACCCGTCTGGCTACCAGTAAGGATTCAATGAGCGTACGCCGCCATTCCGCCAGCAGCGAAGAAGGAATAAACCGTTCGCCCGACAAACGAAGTTCCACACCGGTGACAAGAAAAGGAGTGTTGCCCGTCTTCATCAACTGGCTCCTGATCCGATCCGCCTGGGAAGTGCGGGCTTCCTCATGCACGGATTCAAAAAAACGTGTTGCCCTTACTCCGTCTTCATCCGTCAAGGTCAGCACATAACCTGCCGGGACTTCCGCCAGACACCAGGATGCCTTCATTTTACGTTCGGCCGAAGGACGCGACAACATACGTTCAAAATCCTGATCGAAATTTCGGTACAACACCGTATGAGGTTTCACGGCAGGCATATCGGTAAGATAAAGCCTGTTGTTCTCTCCCCTATTTATCCGAAATCCCTGCAACCGCCGCTGTTCATCAAAAAAACATAAGCCGTCACCGTTGGCAAACCGGCTCACTCCCGAAACCACCAGACAATCCTTACGAACCTCTTTTACCGTGCCCACCCGCTCCCCTATCGACTTGGGAGTATCGGGCGACAACACATCACGCGTACGTCCGTGCAGGTAATAACGGGTAAATCCCCGGTTAAAACTCTTTTCCACACAAGGTTCAAACAACAGACGTGCCTCTCCCGACGAAGCGCGACGGAATTCCGGGCGACGTTTTAAAATCTCGTCCAAACGTCTGCGATAATATGCCGTTACGTTCTTCACATACGACACATCTTTAAGGCGTCCTTCTATCTTGAATGACGACACCCCGGCATCAAGCAATTCTTCCAGTTCGCCGGAACGGTTCATATCCTTAAGGGAAAGAAGATGGCGGCCTTGTTCAATGACCCGTCCGTCGCTATCCACCATATCGAATTTCAAACGACAGAACTGCGCACATTCTCCCCGGTTGGCGCTTCGCCCGAAACAGTGCTGCGACACGTAGCACTGTCCGCTGAAACTTACACACAACGCCCCGTGAACAAAGACCTCCAACGGCACCGGACAAACCTGATGAATACGGTTTATTTCCTCAACCGACAACTCCCGGGCCAGCACAACCTGCTGAAAGCCCAGTCCGCTCAGCCAACCGACCTTTTCAAGAGTACGGTTATCCATCTGTGTACTGGCATGAAGGGGTATCGGCGGCAAGTCCATATCCAGCAAAGCCACATCCTGTACAATCAAAGCGTCCACCCCCACCCGGTACAGTTGCCAGATAAGCCGTTCCGTATCGACCAGCTCGTCATCCTTGAGAATGGTATTGACCGTAACATACACCCGCACACGAAACACATGGGCATACTCCACCAGACGGGCAATGTCTTCTACCGTATTGCCGGCCGAGCTGCGCGCTCCGAACCGGGAGGCTCCTATATAAACGGCATCGGCACCGTGGTTCACCGCTTCGATGCCGCACTCCAGATTGCGGGCCGGAGCCAGCAATTCTATACTTCGCTGCTTCATGTTCAATGAATCTCGTCCAGGTTGAAAGGCGTTTCTTGGTAAACGTAATAATTCAACCAATTAGAAAACAAAAGATTACCATGAGCACGCCACGTCACCAACGGTCTCAGGCCGGGATCGTCGTTCAGATAGTAATTCTCAGGCATACCGATGGGAAGCCCTTTGCTCAGATCGCGTTTATACTCCGTGTCAAGCGTATAGGGTGAATACTCCGAATGGCCCGTGATAAAAATCTCCCTGCCGCCGCGCGCCATCACCATACCGACCCCCGACTCCGGTGATTCGGCAATCAGGCGCAATTCGGGAACATTCAGAATATCTTCCCGTCTGAGTTCCGTATGCCGGCTGTGAGGCATATAAAATACATCATCAAATCCACGGAAAATAGGTAGCTGGGGTTCCAGCGGATACTGCTTGAATATACCGAACATCTTTTTGTCCAGCGGATATTTGGGTATTCCGTAATGATAGTACAACCCGGCCTGCGCAGCCCAGCAAATGTACAAAGTGGAAGTGACATGTGTTCGCGCCCAACGGAAAATATCGGTAATCTCGTCCCAATACGTCACTTCCGAATAGTCCAAATGTTCTACCGGTGCACCGGTAATGATCATCCCGTCGAAACGTTCATCCCTCATCCGTTCAAAATCTTTGTAGAAAGCTTTCAGATGTTCTACGGGGGTGTTTTTCGAGGTATGTGCCTTCACTTTCATAAACGACACCTCCAGTTGCAACGGTGTGTTGGAAAGCAGACGGACCAAGTCCGTTTCCGTTGTGATTTTCAAGGGCATAAGATTCAGAATGACAATCTTCAAAGGACGGATATCCTGCGCCGTAGCCCGGGTTTTGTCCATCACGAAAATATGCTCTTCCTTTAGCAAGTCAATAGCCGGAAGTTTGTCTGGTAACGTTAAGGGCATTGTATCGTTGTTTTTATTCGTTTCATCACCGCATCTTGTTGCAAAGGTAGTAAAAAACAAAGAAAATCATACAAAAAGCCGTTGCTAATGTGATATTGGCAACGGCTTTTTGCAGAACACTTTCGTTAAGGAGGCAACAACGGATTTTCTTACCAGATAGTCACGCGTTCGTTCTTAGGAACAAAAAGTGAATCATTTTCCGTAATACCGAAAGCCTCGTACCAGGCATCTATATGAGGCAACGCTCCGTTCACACGCCAACGGCCCAAAGAATGGGGATCGCTTTTGGTACGCTTGCGGATCTCCTCATCGCGCACATTGCAGGCCCACACATTGGAATAGGCCAGGAAGAAACGTTGTTCCGGCGTAAAGCCGTCTATCACACCTAACGGGGCGTCTTTGGTAGCATTTTTAAAAGCCTGAAAGGCTACCATCAGTCCACCGTGATCGGCCAGATTTTCGCCCAGCGTCAACTCGCCGTTTCCTTTCAGATCGGGCAACACGTTGATTTGATTAAAGAACCGAACCATCACATCGGCGCGTTCCTTAAATCTGTCGGCATCACCGGGCGCCCACCAGTCGGTCAGGTTACCGTTCTTGTCAAACTGACGTCCTTTGTCGTCGAATCCGTGCGTCATCTCATGTCCGATAACCACACCGATAGCACCGTAGTTGAAAGCATCGTCGCTGTTCATATCGAAAAACGGCGGTTGCAGGATACCGGCAGGGAAACAGATTTCATTCGTAGTGGGATTGTAATAGGCATTCACCGTCTGCGGCGTCATGTACCATTCGTCTTTGTCCACCGGTTTGTTCAGCTTCTCACGGATCATGTCTTCCAGCATAAACGCACTGCAGTTCTCCATATTCTCCCAATAGTTCGGAGTAATCTTCAACGCGGTGTAATCTTTCCATTTGTCGGGATAGCCCACCTTTATGTAAAAGGCATCCAGTTTGTCCAGCGCCACCTTCTTCGTTTCCTCACTCATCCACTCCTGTGCCTGAATACGTTCGCCCAATGCCACTTGCAGGTTCTTGACCAAATTCGTCATACGTTCCTTGGCGGCTGCGGGAAAATACTTCTCCACATACAGACGGCCTACAGCCTCACCCAAAACGGTTTCAACCGCAGAAACGGCACGCTTCCAGCGCGGACGGTCTTGCTCCTTGCCCGACATCACCTTGCCGTAGAAAGCAAACCGACGGTCACGCATCGTATCGTCCAGACAAGAGGCCGCCTCATCCACCAGCTTCCAGGCTACGTAGGCCTTCAACGCATCGAGCGATTCTTCTTTCCATATCCGTTCCACCTCGTGTATAAATTCGGGTTGACCGACACTGACTTCCTTCAGTCCGTCCACCCCCGCCGCAGCAAAGAACGTAGTCCAGTCTACCCCCGGATAATCGGCTTTCAACGCCGCATAGTCCATCTTATGATAATTGGCTTCGGGGTCACGGCGCTCGATAGCACTGGGCGCCTTACGCGCCAGACGCGTTTCGATACGCATTATATCTTCCATCATCCCGGCAGCCCGGTTGTCGGTCTTAAAACCGCAATATGCCAGCATATCAGCCACGTATTGCTTGTATGCCTCACGGATACGCACCGTCGCCGAATCCTGATCCAGATAATAATCGCGCTCTCCCAATGTGAGGCCGCTCTGATAGATCTGCAACAGGTTCATGCTGCTGTTCTTTATGTCGGCATCGATATAAAAACCGAACATCCCCGGCACACCTACTTTATATAAAGCAGCCGCACAGGCAAAAAGTTCCGGTTTGTCGGCCGTGCTGAAAATACTGTCCAATCGCGCTTGAATAGGACGGTAGCCCTGCTCGTTCTGGCGGACGCTGTCCATCACACAATTATACATATCCCCGATTTTCTGTTCCAGGCTGCCCTCGGCATGCTGTTCAGCCGCCAATCCTCCGATAAGTTCTTTCAAACGATCGTTATTGTTCTCATACAATTCTTCGAAGGTTCCGTAGCGGGAATATTCCGCCGTTAAGGGATTGGCTTTCATCCATCCGCCGCAAGCGTATTCGTAGAAATCATTACCAGGCTTTACCGCCGTGTTCAGATTTTTCAGATCAATTCCCGAAGTCATCGTTTTCTCTTCGTTTTTGGTTGTACACGCCGATGCCAGACACAAGGCAACCAGCGGCCATACTTTTTTTACATTCATACGTATTATTCTATCTGTTTATGAAATCTCATTTTGCCGGGTCGCTTCCAGTTCTTCCGACCGGGCTTCCCACTCTTCCACCGCTTCGTCCAGTTGCTTTTTCAGCATGCCGTGCCGCTCGTACAAACCGGTATCGGAAGCCCCGTCCGGTGTGCTCAGTCGTTCTTCCAATATCCGCACGGCAGCCTCCAGCTCGTCTATCCGGCTCTCGCAGGCCTCCACCGCCTTTTCCAGTTTTTTCAAACGCCGGTTGCGTTCTTTCTGCTGTTCGTAAGTAAGCCGGTTTTGACTGACGGGACGTTCCGCCTCAGCCGCACGAGGCGCAGACGCCATTCCCGTTCTGCCGGTTTGCAGTTCATCCAACGATTCAATCTGCTTATGCCGCAAAAAGTCGTAGATACCTCCCAAATGTTCCTTTACCCGACCGCCACCGAACTCATATACTTTGGAGACCAGTCCGTCCAGGAACTCACGATCGTGGCTCACCACCACAACTGTGCCGTCGAACTCACGGATCGCTTCTTTGAGCACGTCCTTGGAACGCATATCCAGGTGATTGGTAGGCTCGTCCAGAATAAGGAAATTCACCGGTTCAAGCAAAAGTTTGATCATTGCCAGGCGGCTGCGTTCTCCGCCCGACAGCACTTTCACTTTCTTCTCCGAAGCCTCCCCCCCGAACATGAAAGCACCCAGAATGTCCCGTATCTTCAAACGGACATCCCCCCGGGCCACCCTGTCGATGGTGTCGAACACCGTCAGTTCACCGTCCAGCAACTGTGCCTGATTCTGTGCGAAATAACCGATCTGCACATTGTGCCCCACTTTCAAAGTTCCCTCATAAGGAATTTCATTCATGATGCACTTTACCAACGTAGATTTTCCTTCACCGTTCTTACCCACAAAGGCCACTTTTTCACCCCGTTTTATCGTAAGGTCCACTTGCCGGAACACCACATGATGGCCGTATGCCTTACCCACGTTCTCGCAGATCAGCGGATAATCGCCGCTCCGCAAGGCGGGTGGGAATTTCAGGTGTAACGATGAGTTATCCACCTCATCCACCTCAATAGGCACTATTTTCTCCAACTGCTTCAGCCGGCTCTGCACCTGAACGGCCTTGGTGGCCTTGTAACGAAAGCGCTCCACAAAGTCTTTTATATCGGCGATCTCCTTCTGCTGGTTTTCATACGCCCGAAGCTGTTGCTCGCGCCGCTCGGCCCGCAACTTCACGTATTCGTCGTACTTCACCTTATAGTCATATACCCGACCGCAGGAGATCTCCAGCGTGCGGTTCGTCACATTGTTTATGAAAGCACGGTCGTGGCTCACCAGAATCACGGCATTGGCCCGTGTGGCCAGAAAAGTCTCCAGCCATTGGATACTTTCTATATCCAGATGGTTGGTGGGTTCGTCCAGCAACAGCACATCGGGTTTGCGCAAAAGAAGCTTGGCCAGCTCGATACGCATGCGCCATCCGCCGCTGAACTCGCTGGTGGGACGATCGAAATCCGCACGCGTAAAGCCCAGTCCTGTCAGTGTACGCTCCATCTCGGCCCGATAATTCAGTCCTCCCAACAGTTGAAAACGCTCGTTTTCGTACGTAAACCTCTCCACAAGCGCCATATAGGCCTCACTTTCATAATCCGTGCGTTCGGCCAACTCGGCATTCAGCACATCCAGCCGCTGCTGCATCTCGCTGATGTGTTCAAAGGCCTGCTCTGCCTCTTCCATCACCGTACGCCCGTCACTCAACACCATCACCTGAGGCAAATAGCCGATAGTGGTGTCGCGGGGCACAGCCACCGTTCCGCCCGAGGGCTGCTGCAAACCGGCTATGATTTTCAGCATCGTGGACTTACCCGCTCCGTTCTTTCCAACCAGAGCGATGCGGTCTTTGTCGTTGACCACATACGAAACATCACTAAATAAAGGCCGGGCACCAAACTCAACCTGCAAATTCTCTACTGAAATCAATGTATTATGCTTTTGGATACAAAAGTAGAACAAAAAAACGAAACCAGACAACCCGCAACGCACAAATACATGCAAACTGTCCTCGTTACGTCAAAGAGCCTTTCACGCACAGGCGGAAAGGCTCTTCATTACTTATATATACCGGCTATCAGAACAGCTTGGCGGGATATACACCCTCGTCTATCAAAGACTGGATCTTGGCCACCACGGCATCACGGTCGGCGGCATACGTCACGCCGAACCACTTGCTGGTAGTGTCGAGCACCTTTACCGTAGCCGTACCGTCGTTGATCAGTTTGTCCACCATCAGCGGAATAAAGAATTCGGCTTTCAGATTCTCCATATTCTTCGGATCGCTCAAGAATGCCTTAAAGAATTCCTGGCTGTACTCGAAGTAATCGGGAGTAAAGCCCCACATATTCATGGAAACAGGCACCGTTTCGCCGCCTACGGGCACCCACGCACCTTGTTCGTCCTTGTAGCAGATCTCACCGTCCACACGCATAATCTCCGTACGTTCCACCACATCGGTCAGATTGCCGTCCGCATCTTTCCCACACACGCCGCGAGCCACCGATCCGTTTTCCGACAGCGTGTTACCGATGCGGAATCCTACCATGGCGTAATCGTTTTTCGAGCCTTCCGGCAGTTCACTCAAGAACTTGCCGATAGCCATGAATGCGTCGCGGTTATAAAAGTCGTCGCAGTTGATCACACAGAACGGTTCCTTGATAGCGTCCTTGCCCATCAGCACGGCGTGATTGGTTCCCCAGGGTTTCACACGGCCTTCGGGGCATTTGAAACCTTCGGGCAGGTCGTCCAATGCCTGAAACACCAGCTCACAAGGAATATGCCCTTCGTACTTGCTGATGATCTTGTCGCGGAAATCCTGCTCGAAATCCTTGCGGATGACAAACACCAGTTTTCCGAAACCGGCCTGAATGGCATCGTAGATGGAATAATCCATGATGGTTTCACCGTTCGGGCCCAGTCCGTCGAGCTGTTTCAAACCGCCGTAACGGCTACCCATACCTGCTGCTAAAAGAAATAATGTCGGTTTCATTGTTAATCTTTTTAAGTTTGAAGTTTATGTAAGTGTTGCAAAACTACAAAATAATCT
>CAJUDC010000083.1 GCA_910584955.1 uncultured Paraprevotella sp.
CTTTTTATAGAGGATAGCAATTTTTTTATTAGGAACAGGACCATTATATAATAATAATTTTGTACCTTTGAACAATACTCTGTTATTATTTAATTTAATAAAATCTTGTTATATGCTTGTGAAAAGGAATATGGCAGTTATACTGGGGGCCTTTTTATTGGGTAACCCATTTTCGCTTATAGCGGATACGGTTGGTATGCGGACACAGCTTGCGATCGGACAAACAATGAACATTGCTGTGAATAATGGTGTAAAAGCAGTGTTGGATTGGGGGAACGGGAACACATCTGAAATGACATTTACGGGGCTTCTACAGGAAATACCGGTACAGGGGGATTCTTTGCAAATAAAAACATCCTCACCAATTATTTCTTTTTGTTGTTCCGATAATCAGATTGTTACATTGAACTTGTCTCAGGCCAGATCGCTAGAGGCATTGGATTGTAATGATAATGCATTGAAAAGATTGGATTTATATCAGAATCGGAATTTGATAAGTTTGAATTGTCAGCGGAATACAATAGAATATTTGAGAGTTAAATATTGTACCCGATTGCAGATTCTAAACTGCGCCCAAAATCCTTTGAAAGAACTGGATTTAGGAAAGAATCTTGTGAAATTGTCTACGTTGATTTGTGCTGAAAACCAACTGTCTGCATTGGATGTATCCAGCTTCCCAAAATTGGAACAACTTTGGTGTAATGATAATCTGTTAGAGAGTCTGAGTCTATCCAAGAACACTGAATTGAAAAGTTTATATGCTTTTGGAAATCGATTGTCGAATTTGGAGATAGATAATCTTTCCAATTTGACTGCTTTATATGTGAATGATAATGATTTGAGTACGATGGAATTGAGCAATTTGTTGCAGTTGAAAACCATTAGTATAGATCACAATCATTTGGGAAAGGTCGGATTAAGTATAAAGATGAAGAATAATCTAAAACATTTTTATGCTAATGACAATCTGCTGGCATATAATTCCTTTCCTACGGTATATTCTACTGCTGGCGGGGGAAAAGATATATTGGAAAAATATAATGTTGCACCGCAAAATGCAGTGTCCGTAGTACCGGCTATCAGTGTGGGAGAACAGCTAAATCTTTCGGCATTGATTAATAAAAACGGCTGGGGAACGACGGTTGTTCATACCGTAACATGGAAGTATGCAGAAGGGAATACGGATTTGGAAGAAGGTATAGATTTTAATGTTTCAAAGAAAGGCGTATATACTTTTCTTCGTCCGTTGGGGGATGTTTATGCTGAAATTACGGCTCCGACATATCCGGGTTTGACATTGTGTACCACTCCTGTCAAGGTTATGGCAGATGCCACCGCTATTCAGAATGCTGCTGAATCAACATTCCGTATTACGTCTCAACCCGGAATGCTGGTTGTTTCTACGGACATACCGGTTCAACTTAATGTAATTGCATTAGACGGGCGTACGATTCTCAGTCAGGCGTTAAGTGCTGGTACGCATTATCGGAGTTTGCCGGCAGGTATTTATATAGTGAATGGCCGTCGGGTATTGATTGGTCGTTGATGTTTGGATTTCATAATTAGAGATAAAATGGAAAATTTGAAGTATATAAAAATAACAACTTGTGCGGTATTATTCTCAGTCTTTTCTGTAGGAGTACAAGCTCAATATAGTAATTTGAAGTTACATCACGATGCGAAAAAGCATGGTGAGATAGTCGTAGACAGAGATACGGTATATGGAGATTATAATCAAGCTTTGAAACAATTAACAGTGATGAGCCAAAACGGTTATACGGCTACACCCTCTTTTACCGACAGTCAGTCTGCCTTTTTCTCCGTGAAGAAAAGTAAAGAAGATTTGTTGCAGGTTTCTTTTAATTATAACTTCCAAAACAAAGAACAGCAGGGCACACTTGTTCTTATGGCACTCGATGGGACGGTTAAGGAAGTTATTGTAAAACAAAAGGCAAATAGTTCTGCCGGACAAGTGCAGTCTGACACAAAATTAAAGATTGCTTCCGGGCAGGCAAGCCAGGCACAGGGGGGAGAAGGGATTGAGAAGTCATTTGACGGTGATATGAATACAATCTATCATTCGCCGTGGTCGGGTACTGTTATGCCGGTTACATTGACTTATACATTGGCATCAGCCTCCCATGTGGATTACATGTTGTATCATCCCCGACAGAATGGTGGTTCTAACGGTAACTTTGGTCGGGTCAAGGTGGAATATGCTACGGGAGATAATCCGAATGCTTTTGTGCTGCTTACGACCACGGATTTTAATGAAAGCGGTTCCTCTTCCGTTGTGCGTTTTGGGGACGAGGGAATAGACAAGGTAAAAAAGATACGTGTGACGGTGAACAGCGGATACGGTGGCTTTGCCAGTTGTGCGGAGATGGAGTTCTATCAACGTAATTATGAGCTCCAGAATACGCTTAATACATATTTTGAAGATGCTTTATGTACACGTTTGAAAGATAACGTTACGGAAGAAATGGCGGCTGGTATTGCGGATCCTTATGTTAAGCAATTGGTTTATACAATGCTTTCCGGTAATTATCAAACAGCTTATCGGGTGGGAGAGTACGAAGCCTATCGTACGTTAAGTTCATTGTCATCGTGGTTAAAGACAAATACTTATAATGCCTATGAGAATCCAACCGGAATTTATTTTACCGCCGGTAGGCCGATTGTGGCCTTTGCCGAAGGTATAGGTGATACTCCCGTATTATTGAAGATTAAGAATTTTGGGAAGGCTTCTGAGGATGAAGCTCAGTCCGAGAGCTCGTATGTATTGTATAACGGTGTCAATGTGATCACTCCGCGTAATCGCGGTAATGGCTATGTCTCTTATTATACGGATGCTTTTGAAACGGCTCCTCATGTAAAGATTCATTTTGCAATGGCCGATGTAAACGGTTATTTCGATTTGGAACGTGGCGATACCAATGAGGACTGGCAGGCATTGTTGGCAAATGCTTGTTCGGATATTATAGATATGCGTACGAAGCGTATACAGGTAGCTTTCCCTACAGCCCGTTTTAAAGAAAATTGTCCGGTTGATGCCGTTAATCTCGCTTTGAATTTGGATAGTGTGATATATCGAGAGCGTGAGATAATGGGATTGACGTATTATGGTACGGAACCCAAGAACCGCCAGTTTGCTCGTGTGGTTTGGAGCGGTTTTATGTTTGCCGATGGTATAGGGGCTGCGGCAAATGATAATTCGGTGGCATCTTGGATGAAACCTTCCCGCAGCGATTTTGAGTTTTGGGGAATTGGACATGAATTGGGACATGTCAATCAGCTTCGTCCCGGTTTGAAATGGGTCGGTTGTGGTGAAACTACCAACAACATCTATTCAGCTTGGGTACAATTTACCCAAGGCACTGGCTGGTTGCGTCTGGAATCGGAGGTATCAGGTATTGAAGACTATTCACGCCTAAAGGGAGGCAGGTTCAATGCTTATTTGGAGAATGGGGTGCGTAAGGGAATATCCTGGCAGTTACAGGAAGGCCCGGATTATTACGGGAGCGATTTTGTATCCAATACGATAAAAAATGAAGACTATGCCGGTCACAAATTGCCGCAAGACACGGTGGCTAAGTCGCGTAATTATGACCATTTTGTTAAACTGGTTCCCTTGTGGCAGTTGCAGCTCTATTGTCATAAGTGTGGTTTTGCTCCCCATGTGTATGCGAAGGTGATGGAGGCGTTGCGTAAAGCTAGTGATGCCGATATGAGTAACGGGATGCATCAGATGCGTTTTATGCGTTTGGTCTGTGATTCTACGGGATTGAATTTCTTGCCTTTCTTTGAGAAGGCTGGTATGTTGCGCCCGATCAATGCTTATATTGAGGATTACAGTCGCGAGTGGTTGAAGATAAATCAGGAAATGATTGACGAACTGAAAGCTTATGTTGCATCCAAAGGGTATCCGCAACCGGAAGGAGAGTTGAATTATATCTCCGGAAACAATTGGCAGATTTATGCAGAAAAGCGGCCTTTGCAGGGAGGGACATTGAATGAAGGATGTACTTCGACAGGAGGACGTATTCAAGTTTCTCATTCCGTATGGCGAAATGTAGTTGCTTTTGAGACGTACGACAAAGACGGTAATTTGTTGCGTATCTCTATGCAGGGTTTGGGAGCTCCTCAAAATGCCAATTCCTACACCCAAGTGTTGTGGCCGCAAAGTCTGTCTGAGCGTGCGGCTTATATTATGGCAGTAGGATGGGACGGAACGCGCGTAAAATGCTATGAACGGTAGGCAAGTGAGTGATAAAGACACGTGCCCGGTGATGATTTCACCGGGCACGTATCGTCTGGAGATGTATAATAATAGGAGGAATTTATAAAATACCTGGAAGTAAGTATGACCGAAGTCGTTTAATATGCGTATCTTTGCATTTTGAAAGCGGACCTTTCATTATTTACCATTTAATGCATCATTATTTATGAAATTTGACAATGACAGCTGGGCCGGCTTTAAAGGCGATGTATGGAAGAAAGAGATCAATGTAAGGGATTTCATTCAGAACAACTATACTCCTTATTGGGGGGATGATTCCTTTTTGGTTTCGTCTACGGAAAAGACACGCAAAGTCTGGAACAAGCTGACCGAAATGTTTAAGGAAGAGAGGGCACGTGGCGTGTATGACACGGAAACCAAAATGCCGCAGACGATAACAACATACGGTCCCGGATATATAGATAAGGAGAATGAGGTTATTGTGGGACTTCAGACCGATGCTCCGCTGAAAAGAGGCATTTTCCCCAAGGGCGGAGTGCGAATGGTGGAAAACAGCTTGGAAGCTTATGGCTATCACCTGGATCCCATGACCAAGGAAATCTTTACCAAATACCGCAAGACGCACAATGAGGGTGTGTTTTCTGCTTATACGGATGAGATGTTGGCTGCCCGCCGATCGGCCATTATCACCGGACTGCCCGATGCTTACGGACGTGGTCGTATTATCGGTGATTATCGCCGTGTGGCCCTTTATGGTACCGCTATACTGATAGAAGAAAAGAAGAATTATCAGAAACGGCTGGACATTCAGGAGATAACGGAAGAAATTATCCAGCGCCGCGAGGAGATCAGCGAACAGATCCGTGCCTTGAAGGATTTTGAGACGATGTGTGCCGGATACGGCTTTGATGTCACTCGTCCGGCTCGCGATGCCCGTGAGGCCGTTCAATTTGTATATTTGGCTTATCTGGCTGCGGTGAAAGATCAGGATGGAGCGGCAATGTCTATCGGACGTACGGCGACATTCCTGGATATATATATCGAGAAAGACATCAAGGAAGGACGTCTTACGGAAGAAGAAGCACAGGAACTCGTTGATCAGATGATCATAAAACTGCGTATTGTGCGGTTCTTGCGTACACCGGAATATAACGATTTGTTCTCGGGAGATCCTGTATGGGTAACCGAGTCTTTGGGAGGAATGGGGATTGACGGCCGTACGTTGGTAACGAAAACCTGCTATCGTTATCTGCATACTTTGTATAATCTGGGTCCTGCGCCGGAACCGAATCTTACCGTGCTTTGGGCGGAAAAACTACCGGAAAACTGGAAACGTTTTTGTGCAAAAGTTTCTATTGACACTTCGGCTATCCAATATGAGAACGACGATCTGATGCGTGTTGATTACGGTGACGATTACGGTATTGCCTGCTGTGTGTCGCCGATGAAGATTGGTAAGCAGATGCAATATTTCGGTGCTCGTGCCAACCTGGCAAAGTGCTTGTTATATGCCATCAACGGTGGTCGCGACGAGCGTAGCGGAGTGCAGGTCGCTCCTAAATACGAGCCTATCACCAGTGAATATCTGGACTTTGACGAGGTGATGGAGAAGTATGAACAGATGATGCGCTGGCTGGCCAAAGTGTATGTCAATGCGCTGAAAATCATTCATTACATGCACGATAAATATGCGTATGAGGCATTCGAAATGGCACTGCACGACGGTAATGTGCAGCGCATTCGTGCCACAGGTATTGCCGGATTGTCCATTGTGGCCGATTCGTTGGCTGCCATCCGTGATTGCAAGGTAAAGGTGATTCGTGACGAACGCGGTTTGGCTGTTGATTTTGAGCGTGAGGGCGAGTATGTTCCTTACGGTAACAACGATGACCGTACCGATCAGATAGCTGTGGATATTACGGAGAAATTTATGGAATATCTGCGTCAGCACGAGACATACCGGAATGCCATCCCCACGCAGTCGATCTTGACGATAACCAGTAATGTGGTATACGGAAAGAAAACCGGAAGCACGCCCGACGGCCGCAGGGGCGGGACGCCTTTTGCTCCCGGTGCCAACCCGATGAACGGACGTGACAGCAAGGGAGCCGTGGCTGCATTGGCTTCAGTTGCCAAGTTGCCGTTCCAGCACGCTCACGACGGCATTTCTTATACGTTTGCTATTTCTCCGGCGACTTTGGGCAAGGAGCCGGCTGTACAGGTGGACAATATGGTAAGCCTGCTTAACGGTTATTTCGTGCCTACGGGCGGACAGCATCTTAATGTGAACGTCTTTGATAAGGAACTTCTTTTGGATGCTATGGACCATCCCGAGAAATATCCTCAGTTGACGATTCGTGTATCGGGGTATGCAGTGAACTTTGTCAAACTGACTCGCGAACAACAGCTGGACGTGATTTCACGTACGATCAACCATTCGTTGTAATGAGCGAAATAAAGGGAAGAATACATTCTTTAGAGAGTTTCGGGACCGTTGATGGTCCCGGAATTCGTTTTGTGACCTTTCTTCAAGGCTGTCCGTTGCGTTGTCTGTATTGCCATAATCCCGACACATGGGAGGCACACCGGAAGGTTGCCTACGAATACACCCCGCAACAATTGCTGGAAGAAGTGTTGAAATACCGCAATTTTATTGTGCGTGGAGGGGTTACCCTCACGGGAGGAGAGCCTTTGATGCAACCGGAATTTGCCAGGGAATTTTTTCGTTTGTGCCGGATGGAAGGCATTCATACGGCGCTCGACACTGCCGGCTCCATAGTTACTCCGCAAGCTTTGTCCGTATTGGATTATGCGGATTTGGTATTGTTGGACATAAAGGCTTTGGATGCGGAACTTAGTCGTCGGGTAAGTGGAGCGGACGGAAGCCGTACCTTGCGTTTTTTGGAGGTGTTGCAGGAACGCGGTATGGCTGTGTGGATTCGTCATGTTCTCGTGCCCGGATTGACGGACGATGATGAGAAACTGGATCGGCTGGTGGATTTTCTTAAAGGATATACGGTGATTGAAAAGGTGGAATGGCTGCCTTACCATACGTTGGGTGTGTTCAAATATAAAGAGATGGGTATAGAATATCCTCTCGACGGAGTGCCGCCTTTATCGGTCGAACGTATTAAAGCCGTTCGGGAACGGTATGCCGGTGTTTTTCCGGTAGCGAAAGACTGAGCGCAGAAGCGGAAAGGTTTTTCCTTGTTTTTCTAATAAAGAAATCCCGATAAGTGAGAGAACTTATCGGGATTTTTTTGTTGTCATTTGTCGCATACGGGCTTATCCTTGATGTACGGTGAGTTGCGGGAACGGGAAGTCTATGCCTCGTTTGTTGAACTCGTCGTAGATGCGTCTGTTCATGTCGAAATAAACATTCCAATATTGGGCTTGAGTAGTCCAGATTCGAATGCAAATATCTACGCTGCTGGCGCTCAGGGCATAAAGGACGATCATAGGAGCCGGATCTTGCAGAATGCGCTGGTCAGCATTGATCAGTTCTTCAAGAGTGGCTTTGATTTGTTCGATATTGGCTCCGTATTCTACACCTATGATCCATTCTACCCGTCGAGTGTCGTTGCGGTTATAGTTTGTGACAACGCCGCTGCTCATTGCTCCGTTAGGGATATAAACTACTTTGTTGTCTCCGGTGGTGAGGAGGGTATGAAAAATCTGTATTTCCTTTACCGAACCGGATGTACCTTGGGCTTCTATCCAATCGCCCACCTTGTAGGGCTTGAACAGCAGGATGATCAACCCTCCTGCCAGATTTTGCAGATTACCGGACAGTGCCATACCGATAGCCACACCGGCGGATGCCAGTAGGGCGGCAAAAGAAGTGGTGTTGATTCCCAGCGCACTGACCACCGAGATAATCAGAAGGACGGTTAAAAGGATGTTGACGAAACTTTTCAGAAACGATTGGATCGTTGCTTCCACATGCCGGCGTTCCAGCATCCCGGCCACAAATTTGTTTATCATCGAGATGATAAAACGCCCCACAACAAAGACAATCAGCGCTACGAGGATGTTCTTTCCGGCGCTGATACCCCAGTCGAAAAACTGCTGTATGATTACTTCCAGTTGCTGCGGCTTGTCAGTCAAAGTTTCGGTATGCTGGGCTACCTTGTTTGCAAGACTTGCGGTTAATGTTGAAATCATAACGTTTGTTTTTGGTTATTACGGCTGCAAAAGTACGGCTTTTTTATCGTTTGTACAACCCGCTTGTCGGTAGAGGCCGGCAAGCGGGTAGGAGATTAATATATAAATTTCATGTTTTCAACCTTTCCTCCGCAGATGCAATTTAAAATGTAGACACCTTGGGGAGCGCGAAACGGCAGATGAATGGTTTCCTCTGTTCCGCAGCCCGAAGCCAGAATGTTGCCTTTCAAGTCGGAAATAAGTATGCGTTTGGTCCGCCCCGTACTTCCTTTACTTATTAAAGTGATGCGTCCCTGTTGGGTACTGATTTGAAGGGAAGGGGTTAAATTTCCGGTGGAAACAGCTTCGATGTTATCGGCTGTGTCTTCGTATGGAGTGATACGGAACACTTTAGTCTCGTGCGATTTGATACGGGCGCTGAAAGCTGTAGACGTGGTGTCGGTGTAGGCGTGTTCCCACAAATCGCGTACGATGTATTTTTCCCCGTCTTCCAGATAATAGTCGGTCAGGTTCAGGCTCACGGAACGGAGCCTGCTGCCACGGTTCAATACGGCCAGGGCTATGTCTCCGTTCTCCAGGTCTTTCATATAGATTTCGATGTCGCCGTTTTGTTCCGTCTTCATCAGCAGGGCGGCCTGTCCCATGCGGTCCTGGTTGATGGCTATCATCTCTTCGTTGGTCAGTATGCGCAGATCGTTTTCTTTGTTGTCGGTGATTTTTTTCTTTTGTGCTGCCGTCAGACCGGAGGTTGCCAATTGCGCGGGATCGCTCCAGAACCGTACGTCGTTGCAGATGGTAAGCGGCGAGGCGAACATACACCACATTGAGAATTGCGATTGGTATTCGGTGGCGGTCATGCCGTTGGCCCCGGCGTTACTGCTGGATTTACCGGTGCCCCATAAACCGGTCATCATCATGTCGGCGTCATTGAACCGGTTCACACCGGCATAGTAACCTAGGTTTTTCATAATGTCTATTCCTTGTATCACTCCGCAGTGTCCGCCGTCGTGCTGCCCGTGGTCCCAGATGTCACGCGTATCGTAAGTCACCCGCCAGCAGGAGCCGCCTGCTTCCGTACCCCAAAGCCAGGGGTCTCGGGAGCCCCATTCACACAGATAGAATAAGATGTCGCGTCCCGAGGCTTTCAAGGCATCCCCCATCGTTTTGTAACGTTGGCTCAGTGCCGATGCGTTCAGACCGTCGGTGCCGCAAGCATCGTATTTTAGCAAGTCGAATCCCCATTCGGCATATTGGCGGGCATCGGTGGCCTCGTGACCGAGAGAACCGTAGGCACCCGCACAGGTATGCGAGGCGGCATCGGAATAAATGCCGAGTTTCATTCCCATGCGATGCAGGGAGTCGGTCAGATATTTCAGGCCTTTCGGGAATTTCCGGTTGTCGTATTGCGGTTTTCCGTCAGCAGAACGGGAAGACGCGTGCCATAAGTCATCCAGACAGATATACCGGTATCCGTATTTGTCCAGATGAAGGTCCACAAATGCGTTGGCCACTCCGATTACGTTATTTTCCGACACTTCGCTCTGAAAAACGTTCCACGAGATCCATCCCATGAACGGAGTGGGTTGCGTCAGGTTGGCTGCAACGGTCAGTGTGACGGGTTCTGTGCTTTGTTCGCCTTCTGCGTTAATATGTACGGTATAAGTGTAGGTCCCTTCTTGTTCTACAATGCCTTCCACCGTCTGTCGCTTCTCATTGTAGGACAATCCGGCGGGCAATCCGCTTACCGATAGCTCGGCGTCTGGATTGGCGGTTCGCAACTTGTGCATGAAACGCACACCGGGCTGCGAGAATACACGGGTGGCACAATCCAGTTTACTGCTGATTTCATCGGCCGAAACGATATAGGGCGGAATGTCGTTGTTGCCCGAATGTTCGAAATAGGCGTTGCACCAGTTGGCGTGGTCACTGTCGTTGCCCGAGCCTCCTTCGCTGTCGAAACGTAAAATCAGGTATTTGAATCCGTCGCAGTTCACGTCCACCTGCTGCGACCATTCGTCGGTGGCTTTGATGATGCCTGAAGCCAGCGTGGTTTCCGGTCGGTCGCCTTTTCCGACGACACTGTAAGTACAGATGGCCCGGTTGTCCAAGGGGCGTGTACTTGTTTTCACTTCGTCGTCAATGCCTACCCGACTTACAAATCGTCCGGCTCCGTTTAGTTTTACGATGATTTCGCTGGTGGCGTGGGTTCCTACACCGCTGGCATACACAGTGTCTTTTACAGTCAGCGGATTGCCTTCGATCGACAGATTGGCTTGTGTCGGATGCCCGCTCCATCCCGTGGTGGTTTTAGTGATGTCCATGTCGCCCAGCAATGCGATGGCGTTTAGTCCGGGGGTGGAAGGAGCCGTCGGCGGATAAACGACAGGAAGCACTTTTCCGCTTTCCATCTCTTCCTGAGTGACGGTAAATGGGGCTTCTCCGCCGCTTTCAAAACGGGCTTCCACCCAGTCGGCGTGGTCGGCCCAGTTAGAGCCGGCGCCATTCGTGATGTCGAGTATCAGATAGGCATATTCTTCAATATCTATCTGTATGTCTGTCGCAGCAGCGTCGCTTCGTCTGATGGTTCCGCTCTGTAACGTATGTTGGGTTTTGTCTTCTTTTACTCCAATCAGTGCATAATCGGCGATGCCGTGGTTGTCGGCTATTTGAGCTTCGTCGTCGATACCTAATAGGGCTTGAAAATGGGCGGCACCGTTTGTCTTTACGATGAGCCGAGAAGGAGAGTGTACACCGATTCCCTGTGTGTAGACCACACCTTTCAGGGTTAGCGGATTACCGTCGGAAGACAGATTTTTTCGAATACTGCGGTTGTCTCCGCAGGTCCCTTTCGAAAGATCCATATTGTGGAGATAGTAGGTGGAGCGGTCCGCTGGGGCCGGAGCATTCACAGAGGGAAGGAAACGATGCTCGGAACGAATGGCCCGGCTGACGGGCATGAAAGACAGGCATAGTATTCCCGATAGCACGCAAGGTAAGATATACTTTTTCATTCAACGTTAAATAATTAAGGGTTATCAGGTACAAATATAAGTTTTTTGAACGGGACATACATTACGGAAAAGCATAATATGTATGGATGCAGGAATTTATTTTATTTCTTTTTTGTAAAAGTAATGCTGCGGGACTTCTGCCGCAGGACGTCCGTAGTTTCTCCTGTCCCTTTTCCTTCGCAGTTCCCAGTTTCGTTTTTCGTGCCCCGCATCCTTCTTTTCTGCGCGCCAAAACTTCCCACAGTGTTTTGAGCTGTACAAATCGTGTTTTGTTTTTTAGTGCTCGAAGTTTGTTTTTTGCAGCTCGGATTTTGTTTTTGTATTTCCTTTGG
>CAJUDC010000084.1 GCA_910584955.1 uncultured Paraprevotella sp.
CTCTTCCGATCTTACGGTTTATTCTGTACCTTTCAAGGCGTGTTTTCCGCACTTCGCGCTTTGGTGTGAACATGGTTCCAGGACGGATGAGGATTTATATCCGCAAAAATCGATATTTCCGTCGGCTTCGGCAGTGCTTTCGCATCTTATCCGTTTGTTTCGCCTTCTGCCAGGCTCATTATGACCGTTTGCAGCTTTCTTTTCGTCTCTCCCGCCCCGTCCGGCCTTTTGGCAGTCCTTTGGCATGGCTTGGGCCGTTTATCTGTCCTGTTCTTTCTCCTGTTTGCCTCCGGTCTGTCTTCCTGTCCCTTAGATGACGGACGGTTGTGCTGTCACCGATGATCTGTTTTCGTATTGTATCCTGCACACGTTGCAGGTGCCAATCAAACCCTCTGTCGTGCGCGCGGCCGTACGCGTGCGCGTAAGGGGAGTTGCGCACGAGAGTCCCCCTTTACCCTGTTGTTTTAGGGTGTAAAGGTAGGGGATCGCCGGGGCGGAAGAAAGGCTTACCTCTTCCTGTCCCTACAGTTTGGGGGCAGAATGCTGGGGATACGGCGATCTATCGATATTATCAAAGAAGATAACTAAAGGAGCTTCATCAATCATCGTCTTTTTAAGCGGTTAATATTTCAATCTGTCAATCCACGTGTGAATGTTTTTCTCTTCGGCACGATTGAGCAAGCTACCCTCTTTCCAGTTCAACGTCGGATAAGTGCGTTTCAACGTGGCCACGCTACCCGTAATCGAACTGCTGCCCGAAGT
Organism: uncultured Paraprevotella sp.; assembly: GCA_910584955.1. Classification (GTDB taxonomy): domain Bacteria; phylum Bacteroidota; class Bacteroidia; order Bacteroidales; family Bacteroidaceae; genus Paraprevotella. The sequence continues at coordinate 763 of CAJUDC010000084.1, forward strand.
GGCGAACGGAATGACCGTCTTGCCTTTCAAGTCGTGGCTTTCGATGAACGTGTTGATGATTCTCGGAGCGAGGTTCCACCAAATCGGATAGCCGATAAAAACGACGTCATAGTTTGAAACGTCCAATCGTTTGCCGCCCAAAGCCGGGCGTGCCTTCGGGTCGTTCATTTCCACCGAGCTGCGCGACTGCTTGTCGTGCCAGTCGAGGTCGGCATCGGTGTAGGGTTGTGCCGGGGTGATGGTATAGAGTTCTCCGCCTATTGCATTCGCTACCTTTTGGGCAGTACGGGCCGTCGTTCCCGTCGCAGAGAAATAAGCGACGAGGACTTTATGATTCGATTGCTTGCTGTTCATATTCTGTTTTTGTTGTGCGAAAGTTGCGGTCGCCATACCGACGACCGACAACAATACCAATAAGTATTTATACATGGGAAATCCGTTTTATTTCTGAAGTTTATCGTATTCCTCGTCCGTGACGGGTTCGAGCCATTCGTTCGAGGCGTTCTCGCCGGGAATCTCAAAGGCAAGGTGTGCGAACCAACTGTCGGCTGCCGCACCGTGCCAATGTTTTACGTTCGCCGGAATGTGGATGACCGTGCCGGGCAGAATCTCCTGCGCGGGCTTGCCCTCCTCCTGATACCAGCCGCGACCGGCTACACCGACAAGCATCTGTCCGCCGCCTTTCGTGGCTTTATGGATATGCCAATTGTTGCGGCAGCGCGGCTCGAACGTCACGTTCGAGAACGGAATCTGCCCGGTCGAGATCCGTGCAAGGTAACTGTTGCCGACGAAATACTTGGCATAGGCCGTATTCGGCTCGCCGACGGGGAAAATCATTTCGCGCTGGAACGCTGCTTTGGCGTCCTCTCCGGTGGTGTCTTCCGCCCATACGTCTTTGGCGAGACGGAATGCAGCCCAAGCTTTCGGCCAGCCGGCGTAAAAGCCGATGTGCGTAATGATTTCGGCGATTTCGGTACGGGTGATGCCGTTCTTCTTCGCCGACTGGAGATGATATGTCAGCGAGCTGTCGGTAATGCCTTGACTGATGAGCGAGGTAATCGTCACCAAGCTGCGGTCACGAAGACCGAGCAAGTCATTTCTGCTCCATACTTCGCCGAAAAGGACGTCGTCGTTGAGTTCCGCGAATTTCGGAGCGAACTCGCTCAACTGGTCTCGTCCTGCCGTCTGTACTATCTTTTCCTGTGCCATAATATGTAATGTTAAAATGCTGAATACTGAAATTAAAATGATTCGGTTCATGATTCATTGAATGAAGTTATTGATTCTGTTTGCCGGATTAAGCGGAGTCTGGTCGGACAATATTAGGGACTTGACCATGTGCAGCGTTCCCTGCTTGTATTTCTGGAAATGCTCCGAGGCGATATGCTTTTCGTAGGCTTCACGGCTTGCGTATGTTTCAAGAATGGTTATCTTGCAGGGATTCTCCTTTTCGCTGACCGCATACATCGTTAGCACTCCCGGTTCGGTACGCAGGGAGATTTCGCCGACTTCCGCTGCGTATTTCATATATTCGTCAAGATACTGCGGGAAAATCTCGATTTTCGACAGCCGCACGATACCGTCGGATTGCATCGGTTCTTTGGCGCATATCGACGGCGCCTTGTCGAGATTAAGACACTTGCCGATTACCTCGCCCGTAGCGATATAGGAATAGGTCGTGAAATCGAATAGCACGGGTTTTAGGCGTGTGTAGTCGGGCTTACCGTCGGCATCAAGTACCTCCGGTGCTGCATAGGTATTGACGACCGAACAAATGAAATTGTCGAACCCGTCGGTCTTGTAAATATCCACTACGTCGCACTCCATCGTCAGTGGCGAAGCGTCGATGACGGGTGTGCCATTCTCGCCCCAATGGAAGCCGAACACTTCCGATTTATCGACCGATGCACCGCTGACGCTACCCACATAGTCTGCTTTCGGAAGCATTTCGCGGCTGACGAGATTGATGGATAGTTTCTTCGATTGGCGGATGCCTTGATTGGTATGGTGCTTGTCGCTCATGCTCACGAGGATGCGGTCGTGGCCGATGATGCCCGTATGGCCCACTACGAGCCAGTTCACTTTACCCTCGACCTCCGCACCGATAACGGTCATCGGTTTCGGATAAAGAGCCAGCAGGTTTCCGATATGCTTCTTTTCTGTTTCCATGATATTGGGGCTGTTTGTTTTGTTTCTCTCTGTCGTGCCGCATGACAGCAGCACAAAGAGAAGTAGTACACTTAATACGATTCTTGTCATATTTCTTTAGATTGACTTGATGAATTTTGCCGGAACACCTCCGACGACCGTATTCGCTGCTACGTCCTTCGTTACGACAGCACCTGCCGCAATGACGGCGTTGTCGCCGATGGTCACGCCTTGCAGAATGGTAGCGTTCGAGCCGACCCACACGTTTTTTTCTAGTACGATGGGCGCGGGATAGGTGTGGCTGCGCTCTTCGGGGGAAAGTCCGTGGTTGAGCGTAGCAAACACTACGTTGTGTCCGATTTGGCATCCGTCGCCTATCGTCACGCCACCGTGGTCTTGAAAATGGCAACAGGCATTGATGAATACATTTTCGCCTACCGCGATATTTTTCCCGAAATCCGCATAGAGGGGTGGAAATACACGCAGCGATTGCGGTACCCGATAGCCGAACAGTTCGGAGAGCAGTCCGCGCACTTCATCGGGCGTATGATAAGCCGTGTTCAAACGGAACGTGACGCGGCGTGCCTCGTCGCTCATCTCGTCCATGAAGCGGTGTACCTCTTCCGTATTGAGAGCCTGCTTCGTCTTTACATATTCTTTGAAATCTTCGACATTCATAATTTTACTGTTTTTCTATTTTTACACGTATATCGCCGCCGACAGTCAGGGCTTCAATTCCATTTCCGTCGATACGGCCTATCCTTATCAAATCATTGCTGTGCGACCAGTTCTTGCAGAAAATCGCCACGTTGCCCCAAGGCGCATAAATCGTGATGTCTCCGGGTGTAGGGGCGCAACCGCGCGTTACACCTTCGGTTGTCAGTGCCGGCGTGGGATAAAAGATTTTTTCGGTCGTGTTGTTGTAGTCGTTCAGTGTAACCTCCAACGGCAGACGGGAAAGGAAGTCCCTGCCTGCGGCATTGTCCTCCATCGTGGCGGTAATCGTGCGGTTGCCGGCTGTGATGTTCACTTTCAGGGAGGTCGCCTCCGGTTCGTTCCGGTTTGCTCCGATTGCTTCGAGCCATGCCGGGAGGCGGGTTGTCATTTGGGAGAGGGTCGAAGAGGTCAATAACAATGACTGTTCTATAACCGTTGCATCGGAGCACAGAGTGCGGGCCTCGCTGACCGAAGTGGAAATGCCGCTACTGCCGCTGGTGGCGAACAAGGCGATTCGTTTTCCGGCAAGTTTCGAGGCGTGAGCGTGCAGGAATGTCTGCATCGGTGTTGCCATGCTGCCGTACCAGATGGGATAGCCTACAAATGCGATGTCGTAGGCGTCGAAATTTTCGACCGACGTTTTAATCGGCGGAAAATGGCCCTGCCGGATGGCTGCAAGCTCCTCCTGCGCACGGGAGAGCATGGAATTGTAGTCATCCTCATAAGGCGTCTGCGGTTCTACTTCCAATATGTCGCAGTCGAGCGTGGTCCGAATCGACTGCGCTACACGCTCGGTGTTGCTCGTGCGCGAGCAATAGAGTACCAAATATTTGCCGTTGCTGCCGAGCGTGGGTTTATCCGGTTCCTCGTCGCTGTCGTCTCCGTCGCCCGGCTGCACGGGCGTTTCCGGTTGTTCGGGAGTTACGGGCTCATCATCGGAGCCGCCGCAAGCTGACAGCGAAACTACAGTCAGCAGCATCCATGTAAACAATAAAATATTTTTCATATTCGGTATATTTTTATTTATCGATTTGACTTTCGGTAAACGGATCGGCACGGTGTCCCATAAGGTCAATTTGTGCGTATTCACGGTCGAACGTTTCCAACTCCCAAGCCGACAGGCGAACGGTTCCCGCACCGAGCAGGTCGTCCAAGTGGTCGGGATTGGTCGTACCGGGTATCGGGACAATCCACGACTTCCGCGAAAGCATCCACACGAGGGCGAACTGGGTCGGTGTCAATCCTTTTTGTTCAGCCCATTTGCGGACAAGTGCCACGAGCGGCATATTGTGTTTCAAGGCTTCGGGCGTGAACTGCGGCAGATTCCACCTGCGGTCGCCTTGCTTGAAACGGCTGTTCCCGTCGATTACTCCGGTAAGGAAAGCACGCCCCAACGGGCAGTAGGGAACGAACCCGATACCGAGTTCTTCGAGCGTCGGAAATATCTTCGTTTCCGGTTCGTGCCACCAGATGGCATACTCGCTCTGCACGGCAGACAACGGACAGACGGCGTGGGCACGGCGGATGGAACGTGCGCTTGCCTCGGATAGTCCCCAATGCAACACCTTTCCCTCCTGCATCAAATCCCTGACCGTACCGGCTACCTCTTCCATCGGTACATTCGGATCAACACGGTGCTGGTAGAGCAGGTCGATATGGTCGGTGCGCAAGCGTTGGAACGAACCTTCCACCGCACGGCGTATATGGTCGGGACGGCTGTTCAAGGCCGTCGGTTGTTTTTCTTCTACCCCGAAACCGAACTTCGTGCCGATTTTGACCTTGTCGCGGAACGGAGCGAGTGCCTCGCCGACCCATTCCTCGCTGGTATAGGGACCGTACACCTCTGCCGTATCGAAGAATGTCACACCCTTGTCGTAGGCACGACGAATGAGTGCAACCATTTCCCGCTTGTCGTATTTTCCGCCGTAATAGCCTACCATCGGCAAGCAGCCCAGCCCGATAGCCGACACGTCCAATCCTCCGAGATTCCGGTATTCCATACCGTCCGAAGTCCCGCTCCGGGAAATTCGTTCATTTTTCACCTGTGACGGGTTTTGTGCGAAGACCTTCGACAAGCCCGTCCATTCACCGGCAGCCATTAGAGTTGTCATCGATGCCGTTTTCAAAAAGTCTCTTCTGTCCATAACCGTGTATCGTTACGAATGATTGCCGGAGAGCATATCCCGCAGAATCGCCATTTCGTTTTCTTCTAACCGAAACGGTTCGGTTTCCGCTTCGGGTGCGTGACCGTTTTGTTCGAGAAAACGTCCCAGCACTTTCCGGGGCGTAGTATGGTAGCGGTCGGCAAGGAAAAGGACGACTTCATCCTGATAGATTTCTTCGGGGACAGCTGTTATTCGGTTCATCATTCTTGATTGTTTTTATGATGCAAAATTATGGGGAACTCTAAAATCGGGCGTAACGATAAACGGACAGTTCGTACCGTTTTTACTGATTTATGAACGGTTATCACGTTTTAATGGCAAAAAATAAATACCTTTGTCGTTGAATAGCAAACCGATAGACCTTATGAGCAAAATACTGAAAGTCAGAAATCCAAATGATTACAGCCGCTATCTCGGACAGGAGAAACAGCACCCGCTGATCTGTATTGTTGATTATGAGGCTGTGTCGCCCGTGCGCCATAGTCTGAACAATTACAGTGTCTATGGTATTTTCTTTCATGACGAGGCGGATATAGATTTGGAATATGGCTGCGGAAAGTACGACTATAAGAAAGGTACGGTCATCTGCGTGGCTCCCGGTCAGGTAGGCGGCAAGGAAGACAACGGCGAACGGGTAAATCTGACAGGCTGGGCATTGCTTTTTCATCCCGACCTGTTGCACGGTACGTTTTTGGAAAAGACGATAAAGGGCTACTCCTTTTTCGATTACCGCATCAATGAAGCATTGCACATGACCGACGAGGAACACGATACGCTCGTTTCGCTGATGCGGCAGATACGGAATGAAATCTATCGGACGCGCGATGCCGTGCAGGACGCCATTATCGTGGATTATATCGGTCTGGTACTGAATTTCTGCCAGCGGTTCTACAACCGTCAGTTTCTTACCCGCAAGTTGGAGAACTCGGATATGCTGATGAAGTTCGACACGCTGCTGCGGGATTATTTCGAGGAGAACCGGCAGTTGTCGGAGGGTTTGCCGACCGTCCAGTATTGCGCCGACAAATTGTGTATGTCGGCGAATTATTTTGGTGATATGGTCAAGAAAACGACCGGTGATACGGCAAGCAACTATATCCGGCAATATATTGTCCAACGAGTGAAAAACGAGCTTGCAACAGGAGTGGGGATTGCACAAGTCGCTTACAAACTCGGCTTTGAATATCCCCAGCATTTGAGCCGGATGTTCAAAAAACAAACTGGGATGACACCGTCGGAGTATTGCGCAAGCATTCATAAAACGGAACGGAAATAATCTGTCGGACAGAGTTGCGGCAACACCTTGTTACGTCGCATGCCGTAATGACTACCGACATACGTTCCATTGCCTTATTCCATGCTCCTCCATCCAACGGACGCGTTCCGCATAAAGAGCGAAACTTTCTTCTATATCCTTTTTCTCCACATGCCCGAATATATAATCTTTCATGCCAACGGCACAGATACTGGAATTATTTTTCAATAGCGGAAGTAGCGCAAACAGCCACGGATATATATCAGTCTTGACGAGAGAATGAATCCGGTACTGTCCGGCGATGCCTACTTTGAGTCCAAGGACTTCATGGCGACCGTCAATGTTACGGAATTTCCGATACGGGACCACAAGGTCGTTCTTCGGATATGCGTACGGCAGACTTCCCGAAGTCCGGGGGCGGCGATCTTCGTTGGTGACTATGAATAATTAAAGGCGGTGGGGCAAATCCCACCGCAACTTATTCTGCAACGGGGCGAACCAAATGACCGCACTCACGGCCGTAGTTGTCCCAATAACCTCTACTCGGACGGAAGCCCAGACCGCAGGCGATGCTCCCCTTGCTGCTCGAACTGAGCGTACCCGACCAGTAGTAACCGTAAGAGCCCTCATCGAGGAGATACTCATCCCAGCGGATACCCGTCGCAGGCAAGAAAATGGAATTACCGTTGGGACCGGTGACCAAATAGCCCTTTATACCTTTATAAGTAGTCCACTTCCAAGTACATTTATCACATAATTCCTTTATTTCATCCAAAGTCGGCATACGCCACTTACCGCCCCACTTGACATGAGTCACATCAGATTGTGTTCGGCTGATATTACTACCTTTTTATCTCCTACCGACCGTTTCTTCCGAATACCGAGGCCCCGAATGGGGGCAGTCATCGGTGGCCTGTTTTCGTTTTGTATCCTGCACACGTTGCAGGTGCAAATAAAACCCTTTGTCGTGCGCGCGGTCGTACGCGTACGTGTAAGGGTAGTTATGCACGAGAGCCCCTTTTACCCAGTTGTTTTAGGGTGGAAAAGCAAGGGATCGCCGGGACGAAATAGAGCTTTTTCGCTTTCTTTTTCCACAGTTCGGGGGGAAATGCCAGGGAAAAGGTGATGATGATATTTTATCGGGATTGTGTAGGGGAAAAGAGAAATGAAGGTGGTTTTGATAGGCTGCTGTTTGTTTAACAAGGCCTGTGTGTAGAGTAGAATAGTGTGCGAGGATTAGGATTATATGAAGATGTATATTGAAATTAGTTTCGGAATCGTACTTATTATTGGTCTGAAGTGAAATATATTTGTGTTTTTATAAAATATTCTTTAAATTATGTTGCAAACTGAATTAATTTGTTTACATTTGTAGCGATCGCATACTTTTTTGTTCCGGTCTTTTAACAAGGTATTAACCAAATCTATTTATATATGAGACCGAAAGAAGTTGCGAAAATAATTATTTTCTCTATTAGTTTTTTGTTTTGCCATGTCGTACATGCAAAAGTAATATATTACGAAACCTTTGGGGATGTAAATGATATTGCATTACAAGTATCGGAGTTTACAGATTGGAGAGAGAGTGCCTATCATTATAGTGGAACGGCAAAGATAGGAACATCTTCCGTTTATAATTGTTCTCTTTCCGGGAGTAGTGGAAAAGCTAATCTTTATTTCCCTTCAATGAGTCATAACCGATTTATTGTAAGTGGGATAGATACGAAAGCTTATGAAGCTGTGGAATTATCTTTTCATGTTCGCATAGATACAGGTAAGGATGTACTTCGAGTGTATTATAGTGTTGATGAAGGAAAGACATGGACTAATGTTTCTTTTTCCTCTGTGCCCACCTCGTCTTGGCAACTTTTGACGGCAGAAACATTGCTGCCGTCTGCAGAAAATCTTTCTTTAAAGATTGAGAATACGACTAGAAGCAGTGATATGATTTTAATTGATGATTTGCAATTATCGGTTGAAGATGATGATCCTACATCGGTTGCTGCTCCAGTCTTCAGTCATCCTTCCGGTACTTATTATGAAGCTTTTGAATTGTCTTTGTCCTGTTCTTCCAGAAATACTGCCATCTATTATACATTAGATGGTAGCATTCCCGATCAATCGTCTGCATTTTATACTTCGCCTATTTCTGTTTCGGAAGACATGACTGTTTCTGCTGTAGCTTATAAAGGGGCAATGTGTAGTGAAATAAGAAAGGAAGTTTATCATCTGGAAAACTTGCCTGAAATAGCTGCTATAAAAGATTTGCGTTCTTTGCAATCCGGTGCGCGGATAAAATTACTGCTTTCAGGGGCTGTCGTCACGGCTGTTTGTAAGAATGGATTTTTCGTTCAAGATGCTGGTAGCGGTTTGTACATTGAGAATGTATCAGATTCCTATCATGTAGGAGATTTGTTAGAAGGTTATATAGTAGGCAACTTTGCGTTGAGCAATGGTTTGTTAGAATTACATACGTCTTTTTGTGGAGGTCTGTCTGTTTCTGGGGGGAATGCACCTATCGATGTTATTTCAGAATGGGAGGAAATACTTTCAAATCCAGAATCTTATTATGGCTGTTTAGTTAAAATGGAAAAGGCTCAGTTTGGAGCGGATAGATTGATAAGTTCAGATAATGGGTATAAGGTCTCTTTTATGGATTATTTTGGGGTGGTTTCAGATGATTATAATTGGCCGTCTTTATTTAACGTTACAGGTATTTTGCTTCCCGACGGAGATATTCCGTCATTAGCTATTCGCAGTCTTCAAGATATTCGAGGGATTGCTCTAACTCCTCTTCCATCAGTCGGGACTGTACTTGTATGTGAATCTGTTAAAGGAATCTATGCAATGAACCATACGTTGACATCTAATGCAATGGGCAGCGAGCGTGTGTATAGAACAGATAATCGAATAGTATTAACTCAGCGACAAGTTGATAATGGTAGTTTGTTTTGGACGGTAGATGCTACAACCGGGAGAATTCGTATTCCTGATGGAAAATATTTATCCATAAAATCAACGGGTAGTGATAAAGCCGCTTTAAATTTATACAGTACCAGTAGTTCTCTTTCTTCCTTGCCGAAATGGAACAAGATGGAGGGAGGTTGGTATATGAAATTATCGGGTGAGACTAATTACCGATGTTTGTTATATTCTGCTTCCAAATTCAAATTGTATGCCAAGGTAAATGAAGGTAATACCGCCTATGCCTATCATGCGGCAACAGATGTTCCGGCTTATTTGGGATATGTCCGTTCGGTGGTTCCCGATCGTTTGGGTACTGTATGTTTGCCTTACGATGTTATGGGGGATGATTTGGGAGATGTGGAGATTTATTCCGTTAAAGGAAAGCATGTGGACGAGTCGGGGCGCACGGTAGATATTGTGTTGGATGGACCTCTGTCTGCGATTGTAGCAGGTGTACCTTATTTATTTCGTTCTTTGTCTTCTGAAATGGTGACTTGGATTTATTCGGGTGAAGAGGGGAGTTCTCCTTCTTCCTGTAATGGACTGATAGGTACTTTTACGGGGATAAATACAGGAAATGATGGGACGGACGCAAGTCTGGAGGGATATTTTGTGCTATCGGACAATACATTCCGTTTGTGTGCGCCAGGCTCTGCGTTAGGAGCGAACCGTGCATATTTGAATTTAGATGATGTCCCGGAGCTTTCTTCTTCCGTGAAAGGGTATACCCTTCCGTTGCAGGATATTGAGACTGTAATATATAATCCTATTTTTTCTACCGGTTCCTCTGATGAAAATATTTATAATATGCAGGGAATTCGTGTAGGAAAAGGAAGTGATTTTCATTCCTCTTCTCTCCACCTTTCGCCTGGGTTATATTTGTACAAAGGCGGTAAATATCTGATACCTTAATTACAATAAAAAACTAGTAATGAAGAAAAAATATGTAACACCGAAGGTGATTGCTATAGACTTTACTTCGGATGGCGGTATACTGCAATCTTCTTCTAATGAACCTTCCCGACAGAGTGTTTCTGTGGATTATGAGAAAGGCGTTTGGCAGGGAGAAGTGAAAGATTGTAATAGAGGAAGCGATATTTGGGAATAAGTAGCTTTGGCTTAGGGGAGGATTATTGAAAATAAACGTGAATCAACTTCTAGGGTTAGCTCCAAAACTTAGGAAGTGTAGTGTTTGTATAAAACATGCACTGTAGTGTCTCTCTATAAAGCTAAATGTTGATTTTTATATGTGTGAATGTAAGGAATGCAGGTTAGGAAAGAAAGCCTGAATTTCTCATTTATATTGTGTTTGTGCAAACAATGTATATGCCGGGAACAATGAAGTCCTCAGCATATATATTGATGATAATTATCAGGTAAGAGGATGCTATTCAGAAGACTGGTAATGAGTGATCCTGAACAACTTGTTAGGTACTTCTTTTTGATGGTATTCCTAATCATTACTGTTGTTTCTTTTGAGAAAAACGGTGATGTCCTTTCACAGATAGTATACGATAATATGTATGGGACAAGTAAGTTTATTTATGAGGTTCTTTTTTCGTTATTTCCTTTGAACAAAATCTTTTTATAGA
>CAJUDC010000085.1 GCA_910584955.1 uncultured Paraprevotella sp.
TATTTATATTAATATACACAAACACCAAGAACGATACTTTAAGACACCAAATACACTTCTCAACACCGCCAGCGGCAATTTTCAAAAACAAAATCCGCGCTGCAAAAAACAAACTTCGAGCACTAAAAAACAAAGCACGATTTGTACAACTCAAAACGCGATACGAAATTTACCACTGCAACGACACACATTTTTTCTGCAAGAAACAAACTTGGAAACAACCGTTTCACATTATTTATATAGAGATCCTTGAAATACAAGATCCGAATCTTCCGTATCATTCCGCCCTACAGCGATTCGGAGCGACGCCCCATTTTTCCCCGTTCTTTTTCGGAATTTACGGTGATAATCCGTATCTTTGCATTTCATAAAAGCATTGCAAATGAACGAAATCTATATGGCCCTGCTCCTTCCGCTTAGCGGAACGGTGCTGGGATCGGCAGGAGTGTTCCTGCTTAAGGACAAACTGCCTGATTTGCTACAGAAAGTCCTGCTGGGATTTGCATCAGGTGTGATGGTGGCAGCTTCGGTATGGTCGCTGCTGATTCCAAGCATGGAAATGAGCGCTGACAAAGGTACGTGGGCTTTTCTGCCTGCCGCCGTCGGTTTTCTGTGCGGAATGGGCTTTTTATTGTTGATGGACAAACTAACTCCCCACATACATCTGGAGAGTACGGTACCGGAAGGGCCGCACACCCGATTGTCGCGCACCAAAATGCTGACGCTGGCCGTCACGCTACATAACCTTCCCGAAGGTATGGCCGTGGGCGTGGTACTGGCCGGCGCGCTGGAGGCCGCTAATACCATATCCTCAGCCGCCGTCGTAACCCTAGCAATGGGTATCGCCATCCAGAATATACCGGAAGGAGCCATCATCTCCATGCCCATGCGGGCTGAGGGGAACAGCAAATGGCGCTCTTTCACCATCGGCTCTTTAAGTGGTGCCGTAGAGCCTATAGGAGCATTATTCACCCTTCTGCTAGCTTCGCTCATCGCTTCGATCCTCCCCTACCTGCTGGCTTTTGCCGCTGGCGCCATGCTGTATGTGGTTGTTGAAGAACTGATTCCCGAAACGTCCGTAGGCAAACATTCCGATATGGGAACACTGGGATTCGCCATCGGCTTTGTTGTCATGATGGTATTGGATGTAGTGCTGGGTTAACCGCTCATTATAATATAAAACTGGATATATGAAAAAAACATGGATTTTGGGAGCAGCATTCTGCTGGAGCACGTTATGCCCGGCTGTTCCCGTCGATATTAAAACGTTCCGTTATGCCGGCCCGTATCCCGTATGCCATCCTTTTCTTATCGATTCAACGGGAGTGGATGGAAAAACATTCGATCAACAAAGTTTGCTCGTATCAAGCAGTGTGCCGCTCTCGGCTCTCAAAACCGGAAAGTCCGTTGCACAAGGACGCCAACCGGCCGTTGCACAACATGCCCTGCATCTGGCCGGCTTTTCCGTACAAGCTCCGCAATATGTAAAAACCACTCTCACCATCAGCGGACCAGCCCATCGCCAACTCTTTATCGACGGACAGGCAGCCCAGGAAGGAGCCGTAAACCTGGAACCGGGACGTCATGAATTTGCCATAAAGTACTTATCGGAACCGGATTCGACATACGAGTTGAAAGCCTGTTTTGACGGAGACGCCCTGCATCCCCTGACCGAAGAAACGGATCGCAAACGCCCCTGTAGCCTGAAAGACATGATGAACGGCACGCGGTTCAGCGCCGTCGGTCTCTCGTCCGACGGTCGATATCTGCTGACGCGCTATTATACCATCCGCGATGGCGGAGCCACAGAATGGCGATATAAAATAACAGAACTCAGCAACGGAAGAACGGTGACGGACACCCACGAGCCCCTCGAATGGATGCCGCAAAGCCCGAAATATTACGTTACCCGTTTCGGCATGCAAGGGCGAGAACTGGTCTGCATCAATCCGTCCGACGGTAAAGAGACCGTACTGGCTTCCGGGCTTCCCGAGGGGTATTTCCGCATCTCACCATCGGAAGATTATCTGCTCTTTACCCATTACGCTCAAGGACCTCAGGAAAACAAAGACATTTACCAGGTGCTGGAGCCGGACGACCGACAGCCCAATTGGCGAAACCGCCCCTATTACTCCCTGTTTGACCTGAAGACAGGCATCGCCCGGCAACTTACTTTCGGACACCACAACGCATGGGTGTCCGACATCTCAGCCGACGGCCGGACCCTCTTGCTGCTGATAGAAGAGCCACGCATCACCCAACGTCCGTTTTTTCTAAAGACGCTCCTACGGCTGAATGTGGAAACTCTCCGCGCAGACACGTTGCTCCATCGAGCAGGATTCATCAACGGCGCTTATTTCTGCAAGGACGAGAGCCGACTGCTGGTCAGCGGTTCGCCGGAATCTTTCGACGGAGCCGGGCTGGCCGTGAAACCCGGACAGACAGCCAATATGTACGAAAACGAGCTGTTTATGTTTGACACCTCTACCAAGCAAGTCACTCCACTGACCCGGGATTTTCATCCGAGCGTAAAACAGATCGGTCGGAGGACGTCGGACGGAATGTTCTATTTCACAGCCGAAAACCGCGACCGTATCGACCTTTACACCCTGAACCCGTCGACCGGAAAAATCAATCGCATCGACACCCGGGAAGAAGTGATCGGCGGATTTTCCAAAGCACTGTCGGGGACAGCTCTCGTGTATTTCGGAGAAAGTGCCTCCAATGCCCACCGCCTGTATTCCGTACACCCCAAAAACGGCAAATCGCTCCTCCTTGAAGATCTGGATGCCCGGCAGATGGCCGACATACAGTTAGGAGAATGCCACGACTGGAATTTCAAGAATACACGCGGCGACAGCATCTACGGAAGATTCTATCTGCCCCCCGGATTTGACGCCAACAAATCCTATCCGCTCATTGTCAACTATTACGGCGGCTGTTCGCCCACGACACGCTATCTGGAGAGCCGCTACCCCCATCATGTTTACGCCGCTCTGGGCTATGTGGTCTACGTCATACAGCCCAGCGGGGCCACCGGTTTCGGACAGGAATTCGCAGCCCGCCACGTAAATGCCTGGGGCGACTACACAGCCGATGACATTATTGAAGGTACCCGCCGCTTCTGCCAGGAACACCCCTACGTGAACGAAAAGAAAATCGGCTGTATCGGCGCCTCTTACGGAGGATTCATGACCCAATATCTGCAAACGAAGACCGACCTGTTTGCCGCTGCCGTATCTCATGCCGGTATCAGCAATGTGACCAGCTACTGGGGCGAAGGTTATTGGGGCTATTCCTACAGCGAAATAGCCGCTGCCAACAGTTATCCATGGAATAACCCCGACCTTTACACCCGACACAGCCCACTGTTCAACGCCGACAAAATCCATACCCCGATTCTGTTTCTTCACGGATCGGTCGACACCAACGTACCTATCGGTGAAAGCATCCAGATGTTCACCGCCCTGAAAATGCTGGGACGGGAGACCGCTTTCGTCACCGTGGACGGGCAGGACCATCAGATTCTGGATTACGGCAAACGCATAAAATGGCAAAATACCATCTTCGCATGGTTTGCCAAATGGCTGCAAGAAGATGCTACCTGGTGGGACACCCTGTATCCGCCCAAGACATTATAAAGGAAGCATACCCTCGAAGAAAAGAGACATCCATGATTTATCCGCAGAATTTTGAACAAAAAATAGGATTCAATGATATTCGACACCTGCTCGCCGGTCTGTGTCTCAGCACACTGGGAACCGAGCGGGTGGACGAAATGACTTTCCAGACCGATGCCGGAACCATCAGGGAACTGCACGAACAGACCCGGGAATTCATGCGCATATTGGAGGAGGAAGAAGATTTTCCCGACGAGAACTTCTACGATGTGCGCCCGGCGCTGAAGCGCATCCGGGTGGAAGGCATGTATCTGGAAGAAACGGAAATGTTCGACCTGAAACGCTCGCTCGACACGATTCATGCCATTGTCCACTTCCTACATCACAACGAAGAAACCGAAGAAATCACCGGCGACACAGTCCCATCGGATACACGCCCTGACAATCAAGGTCGCTATCCAGCCCTGAAACGCCTGGCAGGCGAAGTCTTCGTGTTTCCCCAGCTGTCACACCGCATCGACGCCATTCTAGACAAATACGGCAAGATAAAAGACACCGCTTCAGCCGATCTCCAGCGTATCCGCCGGGAACTGTTCGCAACGGAAAGCAGCATTTCACGCAGTCTTCATGCCATTCTGCGCAACGCCCAACAGAGCGGTGTTGTGGAGAAAGACGTGACCCCGACTTTTCGTGACGGTCGTCTGGTGATTCCGGTTGCTCCCGCTTTGAAAAGAAAGATCAAAGGAATCGTTCATGATGAATCGGCCACGGGAAAAACCGTCTTTATCGAACCGACCGAAGTCGTGGAAGCCAATAACCGGGTGCGAGAACTGGAAGGAGAAGAACGACGAGAGATCATCCGTATCTTACAGGAATTTGCCGCACAGGTTCGTCCGCATATCCCCCACATCCTGCTTTCCTATGAATTTCTGGCCGAGATAGATTTCATACGGGCCAAAGCGCATTTCGGGAGAAACCTGAACGCCATCCTCCCACACCTGGAAGACCAACCGCTGATCGACTGGACACTGGCCGTTCATCCGCTATTACAGATTTCACTTCACAAACAAGGGAAAAAAGTAGTCCCGCTTGACATTGAACTGAACACCCGTCAACGTATCCTTATCATCTCCGGCCCGAACGCCGGTGGCAAGTCGGTATGCCTGAAGACTGTCGGCCTGCTGCAATACATGCTGCAATGCGGATTGCCTATTCCCCTGGGGGAAAATTCACATACCGGTATCTTCGACCATATTTTCATCGACATAGGCGATGAACAAAGCATTGAAGACGATCTAAGTACATACTCCGGTCACCTGCTCAACATGAAAAACATGATGAAGCACTGCAACGAGCGGAGCCTGTTACTGATAGATGAATTCGGCGGCGGCACGGAGCCACAGATCGGCGGTGCCATAGCCGAAGCCGTGCTGATGCGCTTCAACCGAAAACAGGCTTTCGGCGTAATCACCACCCATTATCAGAACTTGAAACATTTTGCCGAAAACCACGAAGGGGTGATCAATGGAGCCATGCTCTATGACCGCCAGCATATGCAAGCATTGTTCCAGTTGCAGACAGGGAATCCAGGCAGTTCGTTTGCCGTGGAAATCGCACGTAAAATAGGTATTCCCGAGGATGTGATAGCTGATGCGGCCGATCTCGTAGGACAAGAATATATCCATGCCGACAAATACTTACAGGACATCGTGCGTGACAAACGCTATTGGGAAAACAAACGTAAGAATATTCATCTGCGTGAAAAGCAGATGGAGCAAACCATAGCCCGTTACGAAAACGAAATTGAGGAGTTGCACCAAAGTCGCAAGGAGATTATGGCACAAGCCAAAGCGCAAGCCGAACAACTGCTCAACGAATCGAACGCCAAAATAGAACATACCATCAAGACCATACGCGAAGCACAGGCCGAACGCGAAAAAACACGGAACGCACGCAAGGAGCTAGAGGACTTCCGAACCGGGCTGAAACAAACAGAAGACGAAAAAGCCAGGGAGGACGCCATCGCACGCAAAATGCAACAACTGGAAGAAAGACGGAAACGGAAAGCGGAACGGAAGGACAAGAAAAACGCAGAAGCACAAGCGCAAAGCCGGCTATCCGAAGCACAGGCACGAGAAAAAGCCCGCGAGGCAGCTCTACGCAACGCTCCGCTAGCCACCGGCGATACCGTACGCATAAAAGGACAAACCAGCATAGGAACCATAGAAGAAATCAACGGGAAAAATGCGATTGTAACTTTCGGCATGATGCGTACCAATGTAAAAGCCGACCGTCTCGAACGCGCCGAAGCACCTCAAAAGACCGAAACCAAAGGCATCACCTACGTAAGTAAACAAACGCAGGATACCGTATATGAAAAGAAACTGCAATTCCGTCAGGATATTGACGTACGAGGTATGAGAGGCGACGAAGCCATCCATGCCGTCACTTACTTCATCGACGATGCCATCTTATTGGGCCTTTCACGCGTACGCATTCTGCACGGCACCGGAACCGGCATTCTTCGCACCCTACTGCGTCAATACCTGGGCACAGTTTCCGGCGTGAAGGATTTCCACGACGAACATGTACAATTCGGCGGAGCCGGCATCACGGTTGTGGATTTAGAATAACGAACACCCGTCACCATCGTTCCCGCATCCTAATAAAATAAGGTGTATCTTTCTTTGATGGAAAGTATACACCTTATTTTATTTGACTTCAGCCCAGCCTCTATCCTCTCCTTCCTATATGCTGGAAAGCACTCGGGAGAACGTCTCAAACGACGTATCCAAACGTCCCATCTCATAAGGACGGATACGCAGTGAGAAGGTACCCTTCACTTGCGGCAGATCATAATAATTTTTCACGATACGGGCCAGATTAAACGAAAGAGAGTCCCCCTTTTTCATCAAAAAGCGGCAACAATCGGCAAGATAATCCTTGTCATGTTCTTCGAAGCGTAGGGTACGGAACAACATGAAGTAACACATCAACGAGTTGCCCCGCAACAAATACGCAGCCCGCCTACGGGGATCAACCGTTTGGAGCCCGTTGAAAAGGTATTCCATCTCTATGTCCGAGGGCAACACCGGTATCAGATTCAACAGGATCTTATGTTTATCCAGCTCCCGGTCGGTAGTCGCATTCAACTCTTCCGTAAGCCTTGAAAAACCGGGATGACGTAAAGAAAGCCGCTTTTGTTCCACCCGGATAACAGCAGCCTTAAGCAAAGTGCCCAGCAAGGCTTTGGCATCGAACCGCAACAGGTGCAGAAAAGCTTCCCAATAATCATCCTCCGGAGCATCCACCAGAACACGTTCTCCCAGCATCAGGCCGGCCGTTCGAAAGGCGGCATGAGACAAACGTTGCAAATAGCGTACCAGTCCTTCCCAATCTTTCTGCCCGCAGAGGGTGTTCAGGCGGGAATAAATTACCGGATTGTAACGTTTGTCATTTACCATTGTCTCAACAATAAAAAAACAACGGAGGCGAAACTCATAAGTTTCGCCTCCGTCACTTCATTGTCGAGCCTCTTGTCGGATTCGAACCAACGACCCCGAGATTACAAATCACGTGCTCTGGCCAACTGAGCTAAAGAGGCGGGTGGGAAAGCTACCTACATCGCGCCGCTACAACCAACTACCCTTGCTGCGATCAAGCCCTGGGGGATTCGAAGGGAGCTGGCCGTGCAGGACTTTCCCGTTTTCGGCTGCAAAGATAGACAAAACCACCGTACCTAGCAAATATTCCTGGGAACATTTTTATTTTTTTTCCTAAGTAATCTAAGAAACAATCGCTTACCGAAGGTTATGTTTTTTCTCGTTTCATACCCGTTTATTCCGCTATTTTTCGTATTTTTGCAGTCACGAACAGAATATAGAATCAGGTATGAAAACATTCAGTTATAGCCTGGCACGAAATTATGCAGCCCGATGCGGGATTTGGATCGGTGCCATGTGGATAGCTTCTTTTTACTGCTACATGGGAGGATTAAGCCAACCGCTATTGGCCAACATGGGATTGTTCACAGGACTTTTATCCTTGATCCTTTGCGGAACGTTGCTCCGCTCTTTCCGCCGCAACGTATGCCACCTCAATTTCTTACGGGCATGGTGGATGGCATGGCTTATCTTCTTGTATGCTTCACTGCTCACAGCTGCTTCACAATTCGTTTATTTCCGCTACATCGACAACGGCAGACTAGTCAATATTTATACCGATTTGCTCCGACAACCCGAGTATAAACAATTGATGACAGCCATGATGCCGGGAGAAAATGCTGAAGAGGTCACGCAACAGGCATTGGACTTAATAAGCAGCCTTTCCCCGATTGAAATTACCGTCGAATTAATGATATATAATATTTCTTTAAGTTTTTTGTTGGCCGTACCGGTTGCGCTGATCGGAATTACCGGACGAAAGACTGAACGCAATCTGAATAAATAAGCACTCATGGACATATCTGTTATTGTTCCTTTATATAATGAGGAAGAATCTCTCCCGGAATTGTACGCCTGGATCGAGCGGGTGATGAAAACCCATAATTTCACATACGAAATTATTTTTATTAACGACGGAAGTACGGACAACTCCTGGCAGGTAATAGAAGAACTGAGCCGAAAGTCCGATTGTGTGAAAGGCGTAAAATTCCGGCGTAACTATGGAAAAAGCCCGGCCCTGTACTGCGGATTTGAACGGGCCCAGGGCGAGGTCGTCATTACCATGGACGCCGACTTGCAAGATTCCCCCGACGAAATACCCGAATTGTACCGTATGATAAAAGAAGACGGCTACGATCTGGTTTCGGGATACAAGCAAAAGCGTTATGACCCGCTTTCGAAAACGCTCCCAACCAAGCTGTTTAACGCTACGGCGCGCCGGGTAAGCGGAATCCATAACCTGCACGACTTCAACTGCGGGCTGAAAGCCTACCGCAAGGAAGTGGTCAAGAACATCGAGGTGTATGGTGAAATGCATCGATACATCCCCTACCTGGCCAAGAATGCCGGTTTTGGAAAGATCGGTGAAAAGGTGGTGCATCATCAAGCCCGCAAATACGGTCATACAAAATTCGGGTTAGACCGCTTTGTAAACGGCTATCTCGACTTGATTACCCTTTGGTTTCTCAGCCGCTTCGGCCTTAAGCCCATGCACGTCTTCGGTTTACTGGGATCCATTATGTTCATGCTAGGATTTCTATCTGTAGTTATCGTGGGCGGAATGAAACTTTATTACATGAACAATGCCATGCCCTACCGGCTGGTCACGGAATCCCCCTATTTCTATTTGGCACTTACTCTAATGCTATTAGGTACTCAATTGTTCGTGGCGGGATTCTTGGGCGAACTTATCAGCCGCAATGCTCCTGAGCGGAATAATTATCTGATTGAAAAAGAATTATAATCAGTTCCAGAAGCAATTGACATGAAATGCTCCAGACAGAAAATAAGAAAGATGTATGGAATGGCATTGTGCCTGCTAAGCATCGTAACCGGATGCGAATCGGTAGAATGTCCTTTGAACAATACAGTATATACTACTTACGGATTCTATGTGATGGACAACGGCGAGCCCACAACCGTCCGCATCGTTGACACACTGACGGTTACAGCAGCAGGAACAGATTCCGTCCTGATCAACCGCATGTACAACACTGCACAAATGGAGTTGCCCATGAGTTATTTTTCAGATACGGACACACTGGCGCTGAAAATTACCGATAAAGAAAACCGCAGCACTTTCGACACCATCTGGATCAGTAAATACAATTACGAACATTACGAATCACCGGCCTGCCCTACAGCCATGTTTCATTACATTCATGGAGTACGTTCCACCCATCGTCTTATCGACACGGTAACCCTTGTCAATCCCAACGTCAACTATTATGCTTCCGAGAACTTTAAGATTATTTTCCACGCTGGCAATTAGTGTTTGGTGGCTGAACGGGATGGCACAGGAGACGCCAAAGAGCCCTGAACAGCAAGTGCAACAGCAAATTTCCCAATGGACGGAACAGCCCCTACCGGTGTTCTGCGGAGTATCCGTTTCTGCCGATCTGGTAGGATTCGCCATGAAAGCGATGGGGTCCGACTATGCACAAATGGAAGTGGCCTGCCGGGTATATTTAAAGGATAAATTCATCCCTGTGGTGGAATGCGGATACGGAACAGCCAACCGCACAGGCGACGAAACGGACAATACTTTCAAGACACAAGCTCCCTACTTCCGCTTGGGAATGGATTATAACTTTTCCAAACGGAAACGCAGTGGTAACCGCCTGTATGCGGGAGTACGCTATGGATTCACCTCTTTCTCATACGACATCGGCGACCCGCATTTCGGTGACCCTGTATGGGGTATCAGCCGCCCGTTGGCCATGAACGGGCTAAATGGCAACGCCCAATGGGGAGAAATCGTATTCGGTCTGGAATCCCGCATCTGGAAAATTTTTCATCTGGGCTGGTCGGTCCGCTACAAAAGCCGGTTCAAACACAAGGCAAGCGCCTACGGTCAACCGTGGTATATACCGGGATTCGGAAAGAACGATTCATCTTGCCTGGGAGGCACTTTTAACTTGATATTCGAGATATAGACATTCTCATGGAAACAACAAATATCTGGCTGCTTGGTGTCGCATTGGCGATGGATTGCTTTGCCGTCAGTCTTGCCGGTGGTGTCGTTGTCCGACAATTCATATGGCGTCCCATGCTGACCATGGCTCTTTTATTCGGAATATTTC
The DNA here is from genome assembly GCA_910584955.1 of uncultured Paraprevotella sp. Taxonomy (GTDB): domain Bacteria; phylum Bacteroidota; class Bacteroidia; order Bacteroidales; family Bacteroidaceae; genus Paraprevotella. The sequence goes on from CAJUDC010000085.1 coordinate 10,366, forward strand.
AGGGCGGCATGCTCCTGACAGGCTACAGCGGTGCCTTTCTTTTCAGCCATTTTTTAGAGCCTATCGACCATTGGATCGCTTTTTCCTTACTGACCTATTTGGGTTTCCGCATGATTTGCGAAGACAAACAGAAAGAAAAAGAATGTACCTTCAATCCCCTTGATTACAAAGTCATACTAACCCTTGCCATAGCCACCAGTATCGATGCGCTGGCAGTGGGCGTATCCTTTGCCTTCGTCCTAGAGGCCGGAATAACCATTCTGCATCCCGCCGGAATCGTAGCGCTCGTTTCCTTTCTTTTTACCGGATGCGGTTTATACCTCGGCATCAACGCCGGACGCAAACTTCACCTGCCGGCAGAAGCCATCGGCGGATGTATACTCATTATCATAGGCGCACGCATCTTACTAGAACATTTAACCTGATACATATGATTATCGACAAAAAGAAAAAACTTTATTGGCAGGGTCCTTTTTTAATCCTCCTGATAATAGGAACCATCCATGCGATACGCACGAACCGCAGTACGCCTTTCCAAAAAGACGAAGGGGCCATATTCGGAACTTTTTTCCACGCCACCTACGAATGCGATTCCAGTCTGCGCAACGAAATCATGAGCGAACTGGAGGCTGTGGACCGTTCATTGTCGATGTTCAATCCGCAGTCCGTCATCAGCCGTATCAATCGCAACGAAGAGATACGGCCCGACACACTGTTTACCGAAGTATTCCTTCTGGCCAAAGACATCAGCCGGCAGACAAACGGCGCTTTCGACATCACTGTAGCCCCTCTCGTCAATGCGTGGGGATTCGGCTTTAAGAACGACCTGTTGCCCGATTCGGCCACCATCGACAGTCTTCTCCCTTTTATTGGCTTCCACAACGTGAACCTCGTTGACAATCATATACAAAAAAAAGATCCCCGAACCATACTGGATTGCAGCGCCGTGGCCAAAGGATTCGGCAGCGATCTCGTCGCACGCCTGTTCCGGAGAAAGGGAATCAAGAATTACATGATCGAAATCGGAGGAGAAATTGTCGTAGCAGGAACGAATCCTTCTCAAAAATGTTGGAGTGTCGGCATCAACAAGCCCACAGAAGACTCCACCGGTTTAAACAACGACCTGCAAACCATTCTTAAGATAACCGACAAAGCCATAGCCACCTCGGGTAATTATCGTAACTTTTACTACAAAGAGGGTAAAC
>CAJUDC010000086.1 GCA_910584955.1 uncultured Paraprevotella sp.
CGCGTAACAATTAAATCGGTTCGAGCAAACGGATTGGCTGCGAATTTGAGGAATAATAAAAAAGGTATTGTCTACGCTATCAGCATCGATCATGCAAGGAAGATAGCAGAATATTACTGTCTGCAAGGAATGAATACTGTTGCTATCGATAGTAAGACGCCGATAGCCGAGCGTAAGCGGTTGGTAGAGGATTTTAAGACCGGAAAGGTAAAGGTATTAGTGAATGTAGATGTGTTTAGCGAAGGATTTGACTGCCCGGATGTGGAGTTTGTGCAGATGGCGCGGCCAACCCTTTCATTGTCTAAATACCTTCAGCAGGTAGGGCGGGGATTGCGAAGATCGGATGGTAAAGAGGCGTGTGTACTGATAGACAACGTGGGTCTTTATCGCGTGTTTGGTCTGCCGACAGTGGAATGGGATTGGGACGCCATGTTCAACGGGGAGATGTCGGGACGTGGAATACGACCGGAGCAAACACAGGGCGAAAACGGGATCGCGTGTTTGCCCGTAGAGGCTCCGTTCACGGATAATGAACTGGAAGTGATTATTTCTCATAATCATCTTTTGGCCTCTATTGAGGAGCGAAAAAGAATGCTGCCTGTTGCCTATCAAGATGTATCGAAGTTGAAAGCATGGCAGGATAAGGAAAGCGGTTTGTGGGGGCTATGTCGTGGTAAGAAAAAAGTAACGGCAGCGAAGTATATTACGATTTTTGATTGCAAATATGATATGGCTGCCGTGAGATTTCAGAATAAGAATTGTGGAGTGCTGAGTTTGTCCGGCGAGACGCTTTGGGAGAGGCCCGGTTGCCAGTCTATGAAATTCATGAAAAATTCTTTTCTGCTAGTCAAGACTTCTGATGAAAAAGAACTGTATGTGGATCTTCATAGCCGGATGATATACAATAAGAAACCGCAAATAAAGCGATACGGCAATATAGAACTTCTGAAAATGGATAATGTATATTACAGCCGTACTCGGACGATGTATATAAGCAGTCCGTACATCACTCCCGGCAATCTTTTTTATCGCGGTTTCTATCTGATTTTATTCGATACGGATGGCTCGCTTACAAGTTGCCATAAGAACAGTAAGCCATATGATAAGATGTGCGGATATGTCTGTTTGTTGGAAAATGACCATGATAGTTATTACAGAATGTGTTGTTGGCTGGCAGACGGCAGTATTGTTGTAAAGGATAAGAAAGGGCTGTATTATCATGTGGAGAGAGGGGAACAGAAGAAATATATAGGTTGTGATACTTCTATTACCGATAATAGTAAGCTCCGGGAAAAATTGGTTCAACTGAAAAAACAGGTTACGGAAAACTGCATCTCGGAGCAAACGCAACAGAAAGAACAGCAACTGAAGTTGCTGGATCTATTTCGGTGTGCCGTGCCGTTTCGGGTTGGAACGAAATGGGGATTGAAAGTGGGCGAGCGCATTACTATACCCCCTATCTATCGAAATATCAGGCCTCCGGTTGGTAAATATTGTGCCGTAGAAAAGAATTGTTGTCAATGGGGAGTTGCAGCTGTGGACGGTACGATATTGATAGAGCCTAAATACCCGAATGTGGCCATTGGTGAGCAGGGAACAGTTACGCTAACAAAAGTTACAGGAAGAAAAGAAAGGGTAAAGCTACCGTGAGGTGACAAACAATAAGATTGGTAAACCTGTAGAAAGCAGTTTCCCGGAACGAATAGGCCATGACGCCTTGGAATGATCGATAAAACAGATCGTTCCAAGGCGTCATCCGTTTATGTAATTGCTATTTGAGAGCCTCTGCTTGTTCCATGTATTTTAGGGTAAAATAGTATATGATTACCTTTTTTAATTATTTTTGCATTAAACTTATATAAGGGCTGATAGTCTAAAGGGGAAAGTCTCGGGAAGAGGCGGTCGTGTAACGAATCTTATTATAATTTTATATGAAGAAAAGAACAAGATGGGTGCTTGTGGCAGTTATGGTGTGCGGCCTTGTCGGTTGGGGGGGGTATTCGCATTTGCCGAAGCGTAGTGATGAATTGGTTGCTGCTGAAAAAATTCAGGCAAAAGGCAAAGGGAAAAGTAACAAGGTGTTGAACGTGAATGCTGTAGTGCTGAAAAAGAAGAAGCTTACAGATGAGATCCTGGTGACAGGCTTGCTGTTGCCTGACGAAGAGGTGAATCTTTCTTTTGAGACCTCGGGACAGGTGATCGGCATCCATTTTAAAGAAGGAACGCAAGTGAGTAAAGGCCAATTGCTGGCTAAGGTAAACGACCGGCAGTTGCAGGCCCAGCTCAAGCGCCTTACCGCCCAGTTGAAACTGGCTCAGGATCGTGTGTATCGGCAGAACGCGTTATTGGAGCGTGATGCTGTGAGTAAAGAAGCCTACGAGCGGGTGAAGACGGAACTGGAAACCTTGAAAGCGGATATTGATATTATCAAGGCTCAGATCGATTTAACCGAATTAAGGGCGCCTTTCGACGGCGTTATCGGTTTGCGTCAGATAAGTGTGGGGGCTTATGCTACTCCGTCAACACCGGTTAGCAAACTCACGAAGATTGTTCCGTTGAAAGTGGAATTTTCCGTCCCCGAGCGTTATGCCGCACAGGTGAATCCAGGCACGAATTTGTTTTTTACCTTGGACGGATCCTTGAAAGATCATACGGCTAAGGTGTATGCCAAGGAGTCTGCCATTGATATAGGTACGCATACGTTAACGGTCCGTGCTCAATATGCCAATCCCGGCGGGCGTCTGCTTCCCGGACGTTATGCCAGTATCCGGTTGATGAAAGAGACGGTGGACGATGCTTTAGCCGTCCCGGCCGAAGCGATTGTGCCGGAAATGGGAAAAGACAAGGTGTTTTTGTATAAGTCCGGTCGGGCATTTCCGGTAGAGATAACGACGGGTATTCGTACGGAAAAGCAGGTGCAGGTGTTGAAAGGCTTGCAAGCCGGTGATACGCTGATCGTATCCGGTACACTCCAGCTGCGTACCGATTTGCCGGTTGTTCTGGACCATATCGATAATTAATAACCGGTATTTTATATGAATATTTCCGAACTTAGCATACGCCGCCCTGTGCTGGCTACCGTGTTGACACTGATCATTTTATTGATGGGGTGCATCGGTTACGTTTATTTGGGGGTGCGTGAATATCCTTCCGTAGACAATCCGATCATATCGGTTACCTGTTCCTATGCAGGAGCTAACGCCGATGTGATCGAGAATCAGATTACCGAGCCTTTGGAACAGAACATCAACGGCATTCCCGGCATACGTTCTTTGTCCAGTGTGAGCCAGCAGGGACAATGCCGTATTACCGTAGAATTTGAACTTTCCGTAGATTTGGAGACGGCGGCCAACGATGTGCGCGACAAAGTTTCCCGCGCCCAGCGCTTTTTACCTCGCGACTGTGATCCTCCTACCGTATCGAAAGCCGATGCGGATGCCGTGCCTATATTGATGGTTGCCCTGCAAAGCGAAAAACGCTCTTTGCTGGAACTTAGCGAGATTGCCGATCTGACGGTGAAAGAGCAGCTGCAAACCATTTCCGATGTGAGTAGTGTAAGTATTTGGGGGGAGAAGAAATACTCGATGCGTTTGTGGCTGGATCCTATCAAGATGGCCGGTTACGGCATAACGCCTGTGGATGTAAAGAATGCCGTGGATCGTGAAAATGTGGAACTTCCTTCAGGAAGTATCGAAGGAAACACCATCGAACTCACCATTCGCACGATGGGATTGATGCACACGGCCCGGATGTTCAACGATTTGATTATCCGTCGTCAGGGCAATCAGATTGTGCGTTTCAGTGACATCGGTCGTGCGGAGCTTGGTGCGGCGGACATTAAAAGCTATATGAAGATGAACGGTGTGCCGATGGTGGGCGTCGTGGTGATACCTCAGCCAGGAGCCAACCATATTGATATTGCCGATGCCGTATATCAGCGTATGGAGCAGATGAAAAAGGATTTGCCGTCTGATGTGCATTATTCTTATGGCTTCGATAACACCAAGTTCATCCGGGCCTCCATCAACGAAGTAAAGGAGACCGTGTATGTGGCTTTTGTACTGGTTATCATTATTATCTTCCTGTTTTTGCGCGACTGGCGTGTGACTCTTGTTCCGTGTATTGTTATTCCCGTATCCTTGATCGGTTCGTTTTTTGTGATGTATCTGGCGGGATTCTCTGTGAATGTGCTTACGATGTTGGCCATTGTGTTGGCAGTAGGATTGGTTGTTGACGATGCCATTGTAATGACGGAGAATATATATATAAGGATAGAACGCGGGATGTCACCACGGGCTGCCGGAATCGACGGCGCGAAGGAGATATTCTTTGCCGTTATTTCCACCACCGTAACGTTGGTTGCCGTGTTTTTCCCCATCGTTTTTATGGAGGGAACGACGGGACGTCTGTTCCGTGAATTCAGCATCGTAATTTCGGGGTCGGTAATTATTTCCTCATTTGCGGCGCTCACTTTTACGCCAATGCTGGCCACGAAACTATTGGTACGACAAAAGGAAAAGAACATCTTCTATCGCAAAACGGAGCCTTTCTTTGAAGGACTGAACCGCACTTACAGCCGGATGTTGAGTGCTGTCCTGCGCCATCGTGTATGGATGCTTCCTTTCGTATTGGTGACATTCGGATTGATTGCTTACTTGTGGAAAGAGATCCCGGCGGAAATGGCTCCGTTGGAGGACCGTTCGCAGATTACGATCAATACGCGTGGAGCGGAAGGAGTTACCTACGAATTTATCCGCGATTATACGGAAGACATTAATCGGGTGGTGGATTCCATTGCACCGGATGCTGAGGCCGTGACGGCTCGTGTATCGAGTGGAAGTGGAAACATCCGCATCACTTTGAAAGATATGAAAGACCGCGATTACACACAGATGGAAGTAGCCGAAAAGATCACCAAAGCCGTGACCGGTCGCACGAAGGCCCGCGCTTTCGTGCAGCAGCAAAGCTCCTTCGGCGGTCGTCGGGGAAGCATGCCTGTGCAGTATGTGCTTCAGGCCACCAATTTGGAGAAGTTGCAGGAAGTCCTTCCCCAATTCATGGCTCGTGTGTATGAAAACCCCACTTTCCAGATGGCGGATGTTGATTTGAAGTTCAGCAAACCCGAAGCCCGCATCCACATCAATCGTGACAAGGCAAGTGTGATGGGGGTCAGCACGCGCGACATCGCGCAGACGTTGCAATACGGTCTGAGCGGACAGCGTATGGGGTATTTCTACATGAACGGCAAGCAATATGAGATTCTGGGCGAGATAAACCGCCAGCAGCGTAATAAACCGGCTAATCTGCGTTCCATCTATCTGCGGAGTGATGACGGGAAAATGGTGCAGATGGACAACCTGATAGATCTGGAAAACAGTGTGGCGCCTCCTAAGCTTTACCGGTATAATCGTTTTGTTTCGGCTACGGTGTCCGCCGGATTGGCCAAGGGAAAGACGATCGGGCAGGGGCTTGACGAGATGGACCGTATAGCCAAAGACGTGTTGGATGATTCGTTCCGTACGTCGTTGGCCGGTGATTCTAAAGAATACCGTGAGAGTTCCTCCAGCCTGATGTTCGCGTTTGTGTTGGCATTGGTGCTCATCTATTTGATTTTGGCCGCTCAGTTCGAGAGTTTTAAAGACCCGTTGGTGATTATGCTCACGGTGCCGTTGGCTATTGCCGGTGCGTTGGTCTTTATGTATTTCGGAGGAATTACCATGAACATATTCAGCCAGATCGGTATCATTATGCTTATTGGTCTGGTGGCCAAGAACGGAATCCTTATTGTAGAGTTTGCCAACCAGAAACAGGAGGCCGGCGAGGATTTGACAGAGGCCATCCACGGAGCCTCCCTGCAACGTCTGCGGCCTATTTTGATGACGAGTGCTTCTACCATTCTCGGACTTCTGCCGTTGGCATTTGCTTCGGGGGAGGGATGCAACCAACGTATAGCGATGGGAGTGGCCGTTGTAGGCGGTATGCTGGTGTCTACCGTACTTACGATGTTTGTGGTACCGGCCATATACAGTTATATATCTACCGACAGAAATAAAAAGAATGTATGATGCGACTGATATTGAGTGTGATGATGTTAGGAGGGTGGGCCGTATGCGTGCAGGCGCAAACGGATTCTTTTCCGTCCCGTCCTTCCACGTTGAAAGAATGTCTTCGGCTGGGATTGGAACAGAATTATTCCATCCGGGTGGTGAAGAACGAGCAAGAGAAAAGTGATAACGAAGCCACTCCGGGAAATGCCGGCCTGTTGCCTACGCTGGATTTGACCGGTTCGTACGGAACCGATTGGGGAACAACGAAAACCGTGGCGCGCAGTACCGGCGCTACGGAAACGGTGCGAAATGCCTTTGACCAAAATGCAAGTGCCGGTGTACGGTTGAACTGGACCGTTTTCGACGGCTTCAGCCTTTGGACCAATTACCGGCAACTTCAGTTGTTGAAGCAGCAGGGTGAGTTGCAGACGCGTATCGCTATGGAAGATTTTGTAGCCGGTTTGGCGGCGGAGTATTACAACTTTATTCAGCAGAAGATACGTTTGAAGAATTTCCGTTATGCCGTAAAACTCTCCAAGGAGCGCATGCGCATTGTCGAGGAACGCTATCACATCGGTGATTTCTCTCGTCTCGATTATCAGCAGGCCAAGGTGGATTTTAATGCCGACAGTGCGGCTTATATGAAGCAGCAGGAAGCGTTGGCTACCTCCCGTATTCGGCTTAATGAGCTGATGGCCAATGATGATGTGAACGAATTGCTTCCCATTGTAGATAGTACCATCAATGTGACGGCTACGCTTGATTTTGATGTGTTGTGGAACTCCACGTTGGCCGTGAATGCCGATTTGTTGAAAGCAGACCAGGACGAACGGCTGGCCCGGATGGATTTGAAGAAAGTGCTTGCGCGCAACTACCCCTATGTGAAGTTGAACGGAGGCTACGATTACGGGCTGAACCGATACGGTCGTTCGGTCACGCGGAGGAGAGAGAACTGGGGGCTGAATGCGGGCGTCACCGTCGGTTTTAACCTGTTCGACGGGAAGCGCGCCTCCGAACGTAAAAATGCCCGGCTGGACATCGAAAATGCCCGTTTGCGGCGCGACGAGTTGGAATTGTCGTTGCGGGCCGACATCAATAATTTATGGCAGGCTTACCAGAACAACGTGCAGATGCTTCAGCTGGAACGCCAGAATCTGACTGCTGCCGTGGAGAATCATGAGATTGCCTCCGAGCGTTATCTGCTGGGCGATTTGTCGGGTTTTGAGATGCGCGAGGCACAGAAGAGCCTGCTGGATGCCGAGGAACGCATCCTGACGGCGGAATACGCTACCAAGATGTGCGAAATATCGCTGTTGCAACTGAGCGGAAACGTCATGCTGTATTTGCGTTAGGTTGCGATGTAAAACAATCCCATGAGGCGGAGGTGCTCTGAGGGTGTCTTTGCGGATTTTTTGAACAGTCGGAGAAACATGGCTTTGCCTGTTTCTCCGACTGTCCTGTATAAGGGCTTTACTGAATGATATACTACTTCTTGATAGAAATTCTCTTTTTCTGATGATGCCAACGAATATGTTTGCGCGAACAGTGCTTCTTTTTATTGAACTATAGTTCTGTTTTAAAATTATTCACGGAAATATTTGCATAATGTGGCGGGATTGTCTTTATTTGCTTAAATAACTTAGAATCTATGCTGTGATGAATAATTGTCGTTTAACTGATATGTCTTTCGTTGTGAAGGGGTGTGTTCAATAAAAATCTTGGTTCATAGAGTCAAGTCTAAGTCCCCTTTTAACTATGGAAGAAAATCTTTTTATCTGTTTGTTGAAGTCTTTGCGGATTCCTTACACAAAGTCTTTTGCCAATCGTCTGTTTGACGAGACACCTCATAAGTATTCGTTGTTCGGACTTTCACGAATGTTGGGTACGTATGGAATCCCCAGCGAAGGCTTACGCCTGTCAGATAAAGGACGCTTGGTAGATATCTCTCCTCCTTTTATTGCACAGATTTCGGACGATTTGGGTGTCGTTACTCAAATCTCGGAACAGTCTGTCAGCTATGTTGTGCAAAATAAATTAGCCCGTTCGCCTTACGATTGTTTTTGGGAAATCCCGATGCGCACTGCCAAGTCACTGTGTTGGGTTATCCCCTATATAATTTTTGTGTACGCATGTATGGGCCTTGTTTAGTTCTTAACTTAATATTTTCTTATATGAACAAATCGGTTCTCTTATTATTGGCACTTTTATTTCACATAGAAAGTGTTGCTCAAACTTATAATTGGATTTCAGGGGGAGCACTTTATAAAGATTCCATCCGCCTTTGTCCCGAGTTGTTCGATGCTTTTACACGTGAACGGATAAGTTCTAACTATGTTGCTGGTTACATGTCGATTATGGATGGACAAGATAGCACGCTTCTTTTGAAGGTAGAACCGGATACACTTATTGTCAATGGAAATTTTTGGGGGTATGTTTTTGAACATTGGGCGCCTCGACGATCAAAATATTTAGTGAAGATAGAACAGGTGGGTTATGAGCCGTGTATAACTGAACTGACGATACCCAAAAAGGTATATGGAAAACCGGTACATTGTGTGAAGTTTGACGTTTTGCTGTATAAGGAAGCCAAGCAATTACAGGAAGTAACTGTTCAGGCCTCCAAAATATTGATGGTGAACAAGGGAGACACCATAGAATACAACGCTTCGGCTTTCCGTTTGTCCGAAGGTTCCATGCTCGACGCGCTGATTCGTAACCTCCCCGGCGTGAAGCTAGACGAATATGGACGCATCACGGTGAACGGCGAGTTTGTGAGTAGTCTGCTGGTGAACGGTCGTGACTTTTTTAAAGGAGATCCGAAAATCGCCTTGGACAACCTTCCGGCCTATACGGTGAACAAGGTGCAGGTGTATCGAAAGACGCCGGAATCGGCGTACCTGTTCCGCGAGGATTCCGTAGCCCGTACCACGGATCCGCTGGTGATGGACGTGAAACTGAAACGGGAATACGCGCAAGGTTGGATTACGAACTACGAGGCGGCGGGCGGCATAGAGACAGACCGTTCGGGCAAGGGCTTGTACATGGGACGCCTGTTTGCAATGCGTTATACCGACTATTCCAGCTTGGCTATCTTTGGCAATGTGAACAACATCAGTGATCAGAGTATGGAGCAAAGGCGAATGGAGGAAGCCGATGAGACCGGAAACGGGAGAAGTTACTTCGCAAATGGGAGGGCTTAACTGGGATTTGACATGGAGGAAGACGCAAATGAATTATCACATGGATTTTACCGGAACTCATGTTACCACCGACCAGCGTTCGGAGGGAATCACCCAGACGTTTCTGGAGAGCGGCGACGTTTATACGCGCAGACGGAGCACGTCGCACAACGAGCGCACTTCGTATAATTGGGGCCATGATTTCTCCTATCCGGGAAAGAATGTCCATTTTGTGCTGAACCATGTGACGGCTGATTATACACGGGCGAACAATCGCTCGCTCAGTCAGTTGGGTTCGTTCTCGGTCAACCCTGTCGAGGCTTATCGGTGCGCTTCGCTTGACAGCTTGTTTAGCGGGTTGGGTAGCGAGCGTCTGTTGGAGACACTTGTCAATCGTCGGCAACAAATGAATTTGGGAGAGTATGAGGATTGGAATGTAAAGGGCAATGGCTGGGCCGATTTCCGTGAACCTTTTCGAGGCAAGCGGAGCCGGATCGGCTTTGGCGGTAGTTTCCATCGTAAAGACGAAATTTGCTTCTTGCACGATGCGGTGGATTATGGCAAGACGCAGGAGGGAACCGAAGGGTATGCGCAGGATCAGTATTCGAAGTTGCCGGTATCCGACTATCGGTTCGGCGTTGGCTTGGAAACGAGAATATGGGATCATTTATTTTCCGTTTCAGCAACGAATTTTACGATCCAACATGATTTGGGCTATAATTTCGACCTCTCGCACAAGTCCGGCGAGCGCTCGCTCTATCGGTTGGATCGGCTGGACGATTGGGAAACGCCGGGAGCAGATGTGGAGCATTGGAGTGACTTTGAAAAGCTGTTGTCCGCAGTGGGCGATGAACGACAGCGCGTAATCGATTTAGATAATTCGTATGCCACTACGGAAGATTGCCAGAAGCATACGATGGAGTGGAAAAGCCAAATAACTTTGCGAAAGAAGGGCCAATCTCATCATCATACGGAAATTAGATTAACCCTGCCCTTCGACTTCGCCCGCAACTGCATCGATGACTACCGCAACCTCACGCCCCGCAACCTGACGCGGCGCGACCTGCTTTTCAGTCCCCAGCTGTACATCACCATCATGAAAGACCTGCGCATTACGTACCGGAGCGACGAACGCATCCCTAACCTGCTCCACCTGCTTGACGTGCGCGACGACAGCGACCCGATGTCCGTCTCGTTGGGAAACGCCCGGCTGAAGAACAGTCGCGAGCACAACTTGGACGCTTCTTTCCGCCGCACCACGACAGCCTATCAGCGCAACTATTCGGTGCGGGCTTCATATGAACGTTACAAGAATCGGGTGACGATGGCGCAGTGGTATGATCGCGAGACGGGGCGCTCGCTGTTCCAGCCGCGCAACATCACGGGAGACTGGAGCACCTCTCTAAGCGGAAATTTCGGCCAACGCATCGACAATCGCGGCAGGTTGTCGTTCGAAGCCTCTACTTTGTTCAGTTATGGCAACAGTGTGGATTATATCTTTGACGGTACCACTTCTGATGACGGTAAACTGATCACGGCCCGCAGTTATTTGCGGGGCGGATTGAATCTGACATACCGTTTCGACAGGCGTACGCGCTTGTATGGAAAGGCTGATGCCGGTTGGAGCCATATTACCAGCGACCGGGCCAACTTCACAACGATCAGCACCACGGACTTTTCCTACGGCCTGAGCTTCACGACCGAGCTGCCGGGCAAGCTGGATTTCGATACCGACATCACGATGTACAGCCGCCGGGGCTACATGGATGCTTCGATGAACGACAACGTGCTGATGTGGAACGCCAGCCTTTCGCGCGCCTTGGGCAAAGGGAAACATTGGATCCTCAAAGGTACGGGGGTGGACCTGCTTCGTCAGGTATCGAACGTGAGAAGCTACGTTACGGGCACGGGGCGTGTGGAGACGTGGTACAACACTCAGCCCGCCTATGCCATGCTGCACCTGACGTATCGCCTGTTTGTGAAACCCAAAAAACAACGAAACTAACTGATAAACATTATATAGGAAATGTTTTTGGGGAGAGTTGAAGCCATTCCGGCAAGCAACGCATCCTGACGGCGGAATACGCTACCAAGATGTGCGAAATATCGCTGTTGCA
>CAJUDC010000087.1 GCA_910584955.1 uncultured Paraprevotella sp.
CATTTGCCCTTACCAGTTGTGGCGATGACGATGAACCCAATGATCCTTCAACTGGGAAAATGGAACTCACCATTGATGGCAAAAAGTACGTATTCACTCACACAATGGCAAATGTGAATGGGGACGTTTATAGTTGCCTTGTTTACAACGATGATAACGAACTCAACTTTTCAATCTATGGTTGGGACGAAATTGTTAAAGGATCTTCGCTGACTGATGAAATCTTCTCACTCACTTGGGATGCTGACGAAGCCATCATTGGAATGCCTACTTCTCAGACCTCTGTAAAAGTCACAGCAAAAGACAGCAAGAATGTAACTATCTCATTCAATAATGCAAAGTTTGAAGATATGATGGGAACAGCATCTTTCACTGTCAACGGAACAATAACTCTCCCAATAGACTAAATACAATAGGGCGCGTGATTATGACAAACGATGTTTGCTGAAATCACGCACCTACTATAAACAGAATTAAGGTATGGACAAAGCTATAAAGATAGTAGTAATTACCATAATATCTATGGTAATTGCTTCCTGTAATGGAAGTGGAGGAAGTTCTACCCAACAGGACAATTCTGCGTTGATTGAACAGCAGAAACAAGACTCTATTCGCGAGGCAAAAGCAGAAGCAGAGCGACTCAAGAAAGAACAAGAAGAACAAGCTCGACTTGATAGGGTTTCTAATTTACCCAAATGGATAGAAGGCATTTGGGTGCATCAGTGTCCTGAAGATAGAGGTATAATTAGATATAAATTTCGTGAGGGGAAAGTATCTAAAATGGACTCAAATGGGAATTGTTCTAACTGGGTAGAATATGATTATATCGATGGAAAAATAGTAATCAAAGCATGGGCTGATAAATATGAAATCGATAAATCAGAACAAACTTTACGAGATGTAGAACGAGATCTAGTTTACTATAAAGATGGGGTCGTGAATCAAACTGACTATAATTCCAGCTCAGTAAATATGACCCAAGAAGCTCAAATTATGAATCAGCTTCATGAACTGGGCGAAAAGGGGAAAAGAATGATGCCAAGGATAGAAGCGTTATATCGCAGACAGCAACAAGCACAGAGACAAGGGATCTTATCAAATCCGCAAGCTCAATATGATTTGAACGATGCCATTAATGAACTCATTGATATCAAGAACGAACAAATTCGATTAGCAGAACAATTAGGAGATTCACAGTTGGTGCGAGAATATAAAGAGCAACGTTCAAAGGTATACGAAGCAAAAGACAAGATGCTCTATGGCCGATGAAATTTATTAATACACATAAATAAGTATCACTATCCTTCTATATAACTGTAAAGTCGCTGAAGATGTAAAAGCCTCCAGCGATTTTCATTTTGATTGTTATAATAAAACATCTACTATTCCTGATTTTGTACTTTGGTCAGTAAGGAGTATATTTGGAATAGTTAGGTTCTAAGCATATCCTGCCGTCAAAGAGTTGTCTGCCCATCATAGCTGACAATAGGCTGAAAAGCGAATAACCGTCTTAGAGCGGGTTCATATAACTTAATTAAATGTCTGAATATGAAAAGCAGTTACTCAAGACATACAGCCTCAGCGATGAGGATTTACAAGCAGTGATTAATTTATTTAAGTCATTGGCAGAGATAGCAATCGAAAGTAATAATTAAAATGTTAACTATATATGGATAAGTGTGTAATTTGGACAAGGGTATCAACACAATATCAAGAAGAAAATGGAGGAAGCCTTGATACTCAAAAGGAAAAATGTATTGAATTTGCTAAAAAGAATGGGTATGAGATAGTTGGATATTTTGGAGGAACTCACGAATCTGCAAAAGCTCCTGGTGCTATGATTAAAGAGATGAAAAAGACACTCAAAAGGGATAGGTCTATTAAATACGTTATTGTTAACGAAATAGACCGATATTCCCGATGTGCAGGGCAAGGTATTACTATGTTTAATGAGCTGTTAAAATGCGGTGTAGTGATTATTGAAGCCTCAAGTGGTCTAACTACTAACGATAAGAATGGCCGATTGATGCTTGGACAGAAATTACTCTTGGCAGAATGGGATAATGAGAATCGTACTGATAAGTTCACAGAAGGACGTATCAATTGCTTAAAGAGTGGAGTCTACACAGGTGCCGTTCCATTAGGTTATGATAAGGAAGGGAAAAGCAGAAATAGAACTTATACAATTAATAATGAAGGGAAACTGATACGAAAAGCATTTCAATGGAAATTGCAAGGCTTGGCTAATTTTCAGATTATTGAAAAACTCAAACCTTACGGCCTTGTACTGACAAAACAGAAACTTCATAAGATTCTCACTAACGTATTTTACGCAGGTAAAATCAAGCATAAGATGCTTAACTATGAAATGATAGATGGCAACCAACCTGCTATTGTGAGTTACACTGACTTTCTGAAAGTTCAGGAGATTCTTAGTGGAAGGACTGGGGTGTATAAGCATAGGAAAGAAACACCTCAGTTTCCACTTAAACGCCATGTGTTATGTCCTCACGACAACACACCACTAACAGCATACACAGTTAAGAAAAAGAATATAGATTATTATAAATGTAACTGTAAGGGGTGTAAAACTAATGTTTCTGCAAAGAAGCTCTATGGTAAGTATGAGGAACTTTTATCACGCTACGATATACCTCAACCACTCGTTAATATACTCCGTGACATAATCTCCAAGTTAATGAGTGAGAATCAGAGTGAGCAGATGCAGAATGTTAATATGTTGAAGAAACAGAAAAGCGAAAAGGAAAACAAGTTGAAATCCTGCAAAATTCGCTATGGCATGGGAGATATTGATGATGAAATATATTCTATGACCATTGAGGCTTTACAAAAAGATATAGACCGAATAACGTTAGAACTTTCAAAGTATGACAAAGATTTATCGAACCAAGAAAACAGAATCAACGATGTTTTGGTAATGTGCTGTCATTTAGGCAGTATGTGGAGACAAGCAGACCTTTTGACAGCTCAAAAGCTCCAAAATTTACTGTTTCCCAAAGGAATTTACTGGGATAAGGAAAAAGACGATTATCGAACCATAACCGAAAACGCAGGGCTTGCTATAATACGTAAAATTACAGAGAGTTACAGAAAAGAAAAAGAGGAAAATCCTTGCGGAAATTCCTCTTGGGTCAACTCGTGCGCCTGATAGGACTCGAACCTACACGCCGCAAAGCACCAGATCCTAAGTCTGGCGTGTCTACCAATTTCACCACAGGCGCAGATCTTCGGCCACAAAGGTAAGTCTTTTTATTGAATCCGGCAACAGTTTTTCCAAAAACCTCTTCGGGTGTGGGTCAAGGTTTTTGTTTCAGCAACTGGCGGGCGCTTTCAATCAGGGTGTCCTTTCCCCGTTTTATATCCTCTTCGGAGAGGGAGACGTAGCAGTCCGGCTCAATACCGAATTCTATCTGTTGCATACGGGCATCGTACATGGGACAGGCCGAGAAGCGTACCAGCCAGCCGTTGGGGAGCTCGGAACAGAATGGCATGCCGGAGCCGCCGCCGGTCTTGTCGCCCAATACGGTGACAAGAGGGCATTCCATCACGTTGCGTACGAATGTGTTGGCGGAACTGTAGCATTTGCGGTTGGTAAGCACGATGGTGCGCTTCTGCCAGCGGATCCCCGACGAGGGATGCAGAAATTCCGGCTGCGGGCGCGAAAAGTCGTTGTGCCCCGGGCCTGTTTTATGGGCCATGAACCCCACCAGACGGGGCTCGTTGGTAAAGCGCTGTGCCAGCTTCTCGGCATAAGTCAGTTGGCCGCCGCCGTTGTTGCGGATGTCCAGGATGAGGCCGTTGCAAGCCCGAAGGTAATACATGACCTCGTCCAGATTCCCCTCGCCGATGCCCGAAGAAAAACTTTCGTAATAGATATACCCGATGTTATCGTCCAGGATCTTGTATTTCAGTCCGGCTGCGATTTTGTAATCTGTTCCCAGATATTCTCTGTGTATATCTTCGTTGAAATTTGTGGGAAAGTCCTCGTACCAGGCCCAGTACCGGCCCATATCGGCGGGATGGTATAGGTTGACGTGCCCGTCCTGTAGCTCGGAAAGCATGTCGCAAAGCACTTCGAACAACTGACTGCTGTTCATGTCAGCCGTGAGCCGCGAAGCATACTTGGGATAGACGGCGCCCCAGTCCAGTCCGATGGCCTGTGCCTTATAATCCAGGAAACAGTACTTCTCGTTGATGATGGTCCATAGCGCCCGCAGGTTGTCCTGCGGCGTGTCGGCATAGTCGTCCTCACCGATACAGCCGGTACAAAGCAGCACGGCGGCTGCCAGAGGGGCGAGCAGTGAATAGATTCTTTTCATGGTCATGTCAGGGTATCAGGTTGTGGGTGCGGTGGTCCTTGCGTTTCAGAAAACAGAAATGCTTGACGTAGCCGATGAGAAATGTGTGGTTGTAGGCGTGGCTTTTCAGACGGTTCACCCGGCTTTGGCGGATGTCGCACAAATAGCCTGCCCGGAACGTGAAACCGCCTATCGGGAAGTCCAGTGTCAGTAACTGGCGGAGCGAGGGGGCGTTCCCCGGATGCGTGAGACAGACGTTGTGGTCGTAGTTCCCCTGTGAGAACATTTCATAGTAAGACTGTCCGTAATTAGGGGAGAACATAGCCCCGACTACAGGGATGTCTGCCTGATACCGGGCGGAAAAGCCTTGCCGGCGGATATGGAAATTGTAGATGACGGCGACCGATGCACTCAGCTCCGCGCTGGCACGGGCTTGTGCCGGATTGTTGGAGTTTCGCGTGTTATATAAGAAACCGACCTGTGCGCCCAATTGTCCGCCTGCCATCAGACGCAGGCCGCGCACCGGCGTCCAGTTGTAGTGCCAACCGGCGGCATAACCTATGTTTCCACCGATTTCATCGGCGGTTTCCGCCGGATTCTGTGCATAGGCCAGATAACCGTGGAGTAGTCCTTGCGTGGTGACGCGTCCGTCGGCCCAATGGGTTTTTCGCAGTGATTCGCGTAGAAAAGAAATCTGCGGACCGGTATATTCCAGCGGCGAGAGGTAGGTCTCGAATTGCCGGGTACGTCCGGCTCCGAAGAGCATGGCGTGTGTGGTGTAGCGGTGAGGAGGCAAGGCGTCTTCGACCGGCTCTTGCCCGTAACCGGCCAGGCTGGTTGCGATGCAGGCCAACACGGAAAAAATGCGTTGCTTAGTGCGAAAGAAAGGTTTACTCATCGGGGAAAAGATTCATTTGTCCGGTCATTTCGTCCAAAATTTCCTGCTCGCTCTTTCCTGCATCGGGGTCCAGATTCTCCGGCTCTGTCTCTGCGACCGATTCGTCTGCTGCGGTAGCCGGTTCCGGGTGGCGTGTCGGTTCCAGTTCTTTCACGCCGGCAATTTCCAAGGTGGTGAGGCGCTTCCCTTTCGCCTTGAAGCTCTTCAGTCCGATAAAACTTTCGGCATCCACTTCAAGCGGGTCACGGAAAGCGTCGTTACCGCCGAACGTGACTTGCAGGCGCGGGTAGGGCGTGTCGGTCAGACAGATCAGACGGCTGTCTTTGTTCTCGCCCATATAACTCTGGTGTTTGCTGCCGGCTTCGAACGTAAAGCGCTTGATATAGGGAAAATGTTGCTGGTCGGCGTCGTAAAGCACGGCACACCACACCTTGGCGGCATCGAATTTCTCGATACGCAGGATGTTCTGCTCATAGTGATTGTTTACGTCGAAATTGGTGGTGTAGAACTCGCCGTTGTCCAGAACGACCAGGATCAGGTCGTCGCTCATGAACTCACCCAGAAAATCGCCGCGTTCATCGTAGTTCAGGCGGTTCACGTCGTGGTCGAACCATACTTTGCGTCCGCCTAGCGTGGAACCGCCGCGCGATTTGAGACCGATGCGGTGAATTTCGTTTTTCGACAGCAGATTGCCCATGCTTTGTCGGCCTTTGATGGCGATGTCGCTGAAATCTTTGTCGAAGAACACCCTCTTGATTCTCGGATTCGGTTTCAATGTCACTTTGATGGTTTCGGCCTCGCCGTTTGGGTTGGCGGTGAAGTAAACCACTTTCGATCCCGGTTTGCCCATCGTGAGATCATACTCCCGGTCGCGTGTCATGGAAGTCACGTTGAAACGTTTTATGTAGTAATTTCCTCCCTTTCCATCGCGGTAAACGGCATTGTAGATGGTGCGTTTGTCGTTTTTCTTAAATATGGCGATATGGATGATCTCGGCCTTTTTCTTCTCTTTCCGGCTTTTCTCCGTTTCGCCTACAAAGATCTTTTCGCTGTTTCTGATGATCTTGTACGTACCGTCCTTATAGAAAAGAATCACGTCGTCGATGTCCGAGCAATTGGATACGAACTCGTCTTTTTTCAGCGAGGTGCCGATGAATCCTTCTTCTCTGTTGATGTACAGTTTCTCGTTGGCTTCAGCCACTTTTGTAGCCACGATGGTGTCGAAATTGCGCAGTTCCGTGTGGCGTGGATAACGGTCGCCGTAGCGCTCTTTCAGCATACGGAACCAGTTGCATGTCACCTCCGTCATGTTGGACAAATCCCGGTCGATCCGGGCAATTTCGTCCTTCATGCGGGCGATGGCCTCGTCGGCTTTGTCTTTGTTGAACTTGAGGATGCGTGCCATTTTGATTTCCATCAGCCGTAAAATGTCCTCCTTCGTCACTTCGCGGATCAGCTGCGGGTAGAACGGGGTCAGGCGCTCGTCGATGTGTTCGCAAGCCTTGTCCATGGTGGGCGCCTGTTCAAATTGCCGGTCTTTGTAGATACGTTCTTCGATGAAAATCTTCTCAAGGGAGGCGAAATGCAGGCTTTCCTGCAATTCCCCCTTGCGGATGAGCAGTTCTTGCCGCAACAGCCCCAGTGTGTTGTCCACCGAGCGTTTAAGCACTTCGCTCACGGTCAGGAAACAAGGCTTCTGTTCATCAATTACGCAACAATTGGGCGAGATGCTTACTTCGCAGTCTGTAAAGGCATACAAGGCATCCAACGTCTTGTCGGAACTTACGCCCGGTGTCAGATGAACCAGGATTTCTACGTTGGCTGCCGTGTTGTCCTCCACCTTGCGCACCTTTATCTTGCCTTTCTCGATGGCCTTCAGTATGGATTCGATGAGTGAGCTGGTGGTCTTTCCGTAAGGTATTTCGGTAATGGCCAGCGTTTTGTTGTCGAGTTTGTTGATTTTGGCGCGCACCCGGACAACGCCGCCCCGGCCCCCGTCGTTGTACCGGCTTACGTCAATGCTTCCGCCGGTGAGGAAATCGGGATACAGTTGGAACGGCTCGCCGTGCAGATAACTGACGGCGGCATCGCAAATCTCGTTCAGGTTATGAGGGAGGATTTTCGACGACAGTCCGACGGCGATACCTTCCACGCCTTGTGTGAGCAGGAGCGGAAATTTCACCGGCAGGGTAATCGGCTCTTTGTTGCGCCCGTCGTATGATAATTTCCAGGCGGTGGTCTTGGGATTGAACACCACGTCGAGTGCGAATTTCGACAACCGCGCTTCGATGTATCGCGGAGCCGCCGCCGAGTCGCCCGTCAGGATATTGCCCCAGTTGCCCTGGCAGTCGATAAGCAGTTCCTTCTGCCCCAACTGCACCAGTGCGTCCCCGATGGAGGCGTCGCCGTGGGGATGGAATTGCATGGTGTGCCCCACGATGTTCGCCACCTTGTTGTAACGTCCGTCATCCATGCGCTTCATGGAATGCAGGATGCGTCGCTGTACCGGTTTGAACCCGTCGTTGATGTGTGGGACGGCGCGCTCCAGAATCACATACGAGGCATAATCCAGGAACCAGTTCTGGTACATTCCGCTCAGATGATGCGTGATACTTTCGTTTCTTTTTTCCTCACTCATATCGTTTTTCCCTTTCCAGACAATCTATGCTATTTTAACGCAAAAATAACAATTAAATGGAAAAAAATGTCTTACTTTGCAAAAGATTTATCAATTATTACGAAATAAGATTTATGGCACAAGAGGATGTATTCAAGAAGATCGTGTCGCACTGCAAGGAATATGGCTTCGTATTCCCTTCCAGCGACATCTACGACGGATTGGGCGCTGTGTACGACTACGGTCAGAACGGGGTGGAACTGAAAAACAACATTAAGCAGTACTGGTGGCAGAGTATGGTGCTGTTGCACGAGAATATCGTGGGCATCGATGCGGCGATCTTTATGCACCCCACTACATGGAAAGCCAGCGGACACGTGGATGCGTTCAACGATCCGTTGATTGACAACCGGGACAGCAAGAAACGCTACCGTGCCGACGTTTTGATTGAAGACCAGATAGCCAAATACGAGGACAAGATAAGCAAGGAGGTGGCAAAGGCGGCCAAGAAATTCGGCGACACCTTCGATGAGGCCAAGTTCCGTGAGACCAATCCGCGCGTATTGGAAAATGCCCGTAAGCGCGACGCCCTCCACCAGCGCTACAGCGATGCGATGAATGCGGGCGATCTGGCGGAACTGAAGCAGATCATCCTGGACGAAGAGATCGTTTGCCCCATCAGCGGCACGCACAACTGGACGGACGTGCGGCAGTTCAACCTCATGTTCAAGACCGAGGTAGGCTCAACGGCCGAAGGAACGTCCACCATCTATTTGCGCCCGGAGACGGCACAAGGTATTTTCGTGAACTACCTGAATGTGCAGAAGACCGGTCGTATGAAACTGCCGTTCGGTATTGCACAGATCGGTAAGGCCTTCCGTAATGAGATCGTTGCCCGTCAGTTCATCTTCCGTATGCGTGAGTTCGAACAGATGGAGATGCAGTTCTTCGTAAAGCCCGGTACGGAACTGGAGTGGTTCGAGACCTGGAAGAAGACGCGTATGAACTGGCACCAGGCGTTGGGCTTCGGAGCGGAAAACTATCGTTTCCACGACCATGAGAAGCTGGCCCACTATGCCAATGCCGCCAGTGATGTGGAGTTCCGTATGCCTTTCGGCTTCAAGGAAGTGGAGGGTATTCACAGCCGCACCAACTTTGATTTGAGCCAGCATGCCAAATTCTCCGGCAAGAAAATCGAGTATTTCGATCCCGAGACCAACGAGAGCTATACGCCGTATGTGATTGAGACGTCCATCGGTGTGGACCGTATGTTCCTCTCCATCATGTGCCATAGCTATTACGAGGAGACGCTGGAGAACGGAGAAAGCCGTGTTGTACTGAAACTGCCTGCCGCACTGGCTCCCGTAAAATTGGCTGTCATGCCGTTGGTGAAGAAAGACGGACTGCCTGAAAAGGCACACGAGATCATCAACGATCTGCGTTTCCACTTCAATTGCAAATTCGATGAGAAGGACTCCATCGGAAAACGTTACCGTCGTCAGGATGCCGTGGGTACTCCTTTCTGCGTGACGGTGGACTACGACACATTGAAAGACAATACCGTGACCTTGCGCTATCGTGATACGATGGAGCAGAAGCGGGTGCATATCAGCGAGCTGCGTGCGCTGATCGAGGATCAGGTCTCTATTACATCGCTGCTGAAAAAGATTATGTAACTCAAACGCCGGGACGAACTATAATGAGAAAGAATTTCTGGTTATTACTGCTTGCTCTGCCTCTTGCTTTTCAGTTGGCGGCCTGTAGCGACGATGATGAGGCCGACGAACTGGCTGCTTCTTGGGAGGTACGCAATACGCAGTGGTTCCTTACCATAGCCGATTCGGCCCGTACGGCCATTGCGGAGGCCCGTGCACAATGGGGCGACGACTGGGAGGCGCATTGCGACTGGCGCATGTATAAAAGTCTGCTGAAATCGCAGCAGCAATACGGCTCGCTCATGGATTCCGTCTGCATTCATTTTCTGCAACGGGGCGAAGGCACCGTGTCGCCGCGTTCCACCGATTCCGTCCGCGTGAATTTCAGAGGCTTTCTGATGCCGACGCACCTGACGGTCAACGGGAAAGATTCGCTGGCATTCACCACGTTTACACAGACGTACTACGGCACGTTCAATCCCGCTACGGCATCACCGCAACTCATGGTCGTTTCGGCTACGGTAGCAGGGTTCTCCACAGCGTTGCAGTACATGCACGTCGGTGATAACGCCTGGGTGTACATACCGCAGCAATTGGGCTACGGTACTACCGCCAACGGGGCCATACCGGCCGGCTCGACCCTGGCTTTCCATTTGAACCTGGTGGGCATCTATCCGCCCGGACAAGTGGTTCCGCCTTGGAATTGAATCTCTTTTATACAGAAGCCCCCTTGCACATCTTTGCTTAGATAGGATGCAAGGGGCTTTTTGTATTCTTTAACATTTTGCCTTTGTCCTTTTTCGGTTTCTTCTCGTCTTATGTTCAAACTGTTTTATAAGAAGAAGCTATGAAAACTCAGTGTGTATGGTTGTTTTTGCTGTTTATGGCGGGGCTGTCGTGCCGGGCACAGTCAGTGTCGGTCTCGGGACAAGTGTGTGATTCTTTGACGGCCGAGCCGCTTGAGGGGGCTGCCGTACGTGTCTTTCTGACAGACAGCACGTTGGTGACCGGCGTTGCTGCCGGAAAGGATGGAAAGTTTGTATGCAAGGTGGCGCCGGGCCGGAAGTACCTGTTGAATGTGTCGTTCCTGGGTTATGTAGGGCAGTGGCGTATGGTCGCTCCGTCCCTTCAGACAGACAGTATGCCGCTGGGGCGTTTCCGATTGGTGGCGGATGTCGTTCGTCTGAAAGAGACGCAGGTGGCGGTGCAGCAGCTGATGATCATCACCAAGGGCGACACCATCGTTTACAATGCCGATGCTTTCAAGCCCGGCGAAACCGATCTGCTGAAAGACTTGTTTAAGAAGATTCCCGGCATAGAAATCGAGGGGAACAGTGTAAAGGTAAACGGCAAGCCGGTGAGCCGCATCCTCATCAACGGTGAAGATTTTTTCGGAAACGACGCCTCGAAAGCACTGGAGAACTTGCCGGCTTACATGGTGAAGGACGTGAAAGCCTATGAAAAGGAGGATGAGAAAAACCGTATCACCCGGTTCGACGACGGACAGCGTGAACAGGTGCTCGATGTGACGCTGAAGGCGAAATACCTGAACGCCTGGCTGGCCAATGTCGCGGCCGGATACGGTACGGAAGACATGTATATGGGGCGGTTGTTTGCCAACCGTTTTGACGAAAAACACCGTATTTCGGCCTATGGAGCGACAGCCAATACCAACGAACGCCCCCGGGCCGACGGAAGCGGACAATGGAATGTGGGTACCCGCACCAACGGCACGATGGATTTTGTGTCGGGCGGCGTGGATGTGCTCTACGGTAACCGCAAAGCGGTGAATGATCGCAATTACGTAAAGCTGACGGGCAAGGTGGCGGCAGACAATGAAATTATG
>CAJUDC010000088.1 GCA_910584955.1 uncultured Paraprevotella sp.
GTGATTCATTTGCAACAGTCCCTCGATATGCTGGCGCTGGTTACTCAAACGGGGCACCTTGTGCTGTCCTCCCAGTTTTCCTTTGGCTTTCAGCCAGTCGTTGAACAGCCCTTTGCGGGCGGTTACCATTTCCAGCGGTTGCAGGGTGATGTCTT
Source organism: uncultured Paraprevotella sp. (assembly GCA_910584955.1). Taxonomy (GTDB): domain Bacteria; phylum Bacteroidota; class Bacteroidia; order Bacteroidales; family Bacteroidaceae; genus Paraprevotella. Next base: position 156 of record CAJUDC010000088.1, read on the forward strand.
TGTAACGTTTGGCTTCGTAGTCGGAATTGATTTCCTGCAAGGCCTTATCAAGCAAAGCGGCGAATGTGTCTGTCGAGGCAGGCGGAACGGCAAATTCCACCAGCCACTGATGGCGGCATTTACCCTGCGCATCCATAAAGACGGGGGCAGCTGTGTATTCCAATACTTGTGCACCTGTGGCCTCACAGGCTCGTGCCAGTCCTTTTTCGGCGTTGTCTACAATAAGTTCTTCGCCGAAGGCATTGATAAAGAACTTGGTGCGGCCCGTAATGATGAACTTGTAAGGCTGTACGGAAGTGAACTTCACCGTGTCGCCTATCATATAACGCCACAAACCGCTGCTGGTAGTGATCAGCATGGCATAGTTTCGGCCCGTCTCCACGCCCCACAGCGGCACCACTTGCGGGTGTTCGCTCTCCAGTTCGTCCATGGGCATAAACTCGTAGAACACGCCGTAGTCGATCATCAGCAGCATGGCGGGATCCGTCGGATCGTTTTGCAGACCGAAGAAGCCCTCGCTGGCGTTGTATGTCTCCATATAGTGCATGTTCGGACTGGTAATCAACTGCCTGTACTGTTCGCGGTAAGGGGTGAACGCTACGCCGCCATGAAAAAATACTTCCAGATTGGGCCATACTTCTTCCAGGTGTGTCTTGCCTGTAAGTTCCATTACGCGGGTCAGCACCGAAAGCATCCACGACGGTACGCCGCTCAGGTTCGTTACATTCTTTCCGATGGATTCACGGGCGATCCGGTCGCGCTTCACCTCGAAATCCGACAGTAAAGCCGTACTTTTTTTCGGTACACGTACCAGGTTTACCAGCGGGTTGATGTTTTCGATCAAAATGGCGCTCAGGTCGCCCACCAGGCTGCCTGGCAGGTTATAGTTGGGGGCGTGGCTCCCGCCCAGGATAAGTGCCTTCCCGTCGAACAGGCGGCTGTGCGGATTGTTCCGCAGGTAGAGCACCACGGCATCGGTGCCACCGGCATAGTGCGTATCGTGCAGTCCGTCGGAGCTCACGGGGATGAACTTGCTTTTGTCGTTGGTGGTACCCGACGATTTGGCGTACCATTGTACCCGGCCCGGCCACAACACGTCGCGTTCACCTTGGCGCATCCGGTCGATAAAGTTTTTGAGTTCTTCGTATGTATTCACCGGCGATGAGGCGGCAAATTGCGTATAGTTTGTGATACGGTCAAAATGATGGTTGCGTCCCCATTCGGTGACGCGTCCTTTTTCTATCAGGCGATGCAACGTCTGCATTTGCAGCGCTTCGGCCTGTTTGTCGTACTTCTCCAGTTTTTTTTGTCGGGGGTAGAAGACGGGTTTGATTATACCGGTTAAACTCATGTCGGTGATAGGTTTGTAACAGATTGTTGAGCATGCAAAAGTAGCGCAAACTTTTCAGACTGCCACGGTTTACACAGATTTTAATACATGTTTAGGGTAATGCAGTCGATGTCGGGCGCCCATCCTTTGTCGTTCCCCAGCCGGATGGTGTTGTAGCCTTGTTTCAGCCGTATGGTGATTTCCTTCCGGGCAGTCTGTTTATCCGAACCGCTGTTCAAGCTTTTGAGCTTCTGGGATTTTTTTCCGTTTACAGTGACGGTGATGTCGCGGTCTTCGGCACAAATGTAGTGCAGCGTGAGGGTGTATTTCCCGCCTTTCGGGCTATACACGTCGCGCCATTCCATCCAGTTGTCGGCTTCCTTGCCTAGTCGGCTCACTCCGGCTCCTCCCGACAGGCCGGCTTCTTCCATGTAGCCGATTTGTTCTCCCGTATTCCATAATTCCTGATAACGGTTCAGCCAGGCCCATTCGGCTTCATAGCGTGTGGTTTCCATCCGCCGTTCCCCTTCCATTCGGAAGATGCGTACGCTGTGGGCCGGTATTTTTAAGATGTACCGTTGCTGTCCGTCTTTTATTTCGGGCACGTCGCGTCGGGCCAGGGCATCACGCACGTTCAAAGAACCTTCCAGTCCGATGTCTGTTCCACAGAAAGAAAAAAGGCGGTCTTCGTCGGTAGGGTTGTATAAAGCTACGGCCCGTGTGCGGCCTTCCGCTTCCCGTATATCCTTGGCTAGTAGTACTACCCCCTGTTCCTGCCGATACACGCGTGCTTGCAGGCCCAGTGCATCTTGGTTGATGGCGATCAGTTCGGGGTTCAGCAGCAGACGGAGTGATTTTTCGGGGATGGCGGTCAAATCGCATCCGATCAGAAGCGGCGAACTCATCATGCACCACATCCCGAAATGCGTCTGTTCTTCCGCTTCGCTCAGTCCGCGTCCGATTTCCAGCATATCCATGTCGTTATACCGTCCTTCTCCCGCATAGGCCGAGAGGTAGAGGTTGCGCCGGATGATACTTTTCACCGAGCCCCAGCTGGCGTTGATGTCGGGCGAAATGCGCCACGATGAGGCGACGTCATGTACCCATGTGCCCGGGAAGGCCCACCGGCATACATTCATGCGTACTTCCGCCCGGCCCGCTTTGTCGATGGCTTTTCGGATGGCAGTGTAACGTTCCCGTTCATCCAAGTCCAGTTTATCGGTATTTTGTCCGGGATCACCACCGCAGAAATCCACTTTGATGAAGTCGAATCCCAGTTCCTTGAAGTAGTAGGCTGCATCCTGTTCGTCGTGTCCGTACAGTCCCACGCCTTTGCCCAGTCGGTCACGGTCCCAGTAAGAACCGCAGGTGTTCCGCCCGGCGTCCGAGTAGATTCCCGCCTTGAAGCCTAAAGAGTGAAGATAGTCCACCACTCCTTTTAAGCCTTTCGGGAAACGTTCGGGATGGGTAATGAGCCGTCCCGAGGCGTCTCGTCCGCCGAAGAAACCGTCGTCAATGTTCACATACCGGTATCCGGCGGCTTGCAGTCCGCTTGCTTTCATGGCATCGGCTTGCTTGCATATCAGTGTGTCGCTGATGTTCACCCGGTAAGTGTTCCACGAACTCCAGCCCATTGTGGGCGGATCATAAGCACGCAATGGCACGTTCGGCCACAGGGTGAATAGTCCGAATAGGGCGGCAATGATGGTCTGCCGGTAGCGGGAAATGGTTGAAAGCAATCCCGCACGAAAGAGGGAAAGAGGATAAATCATGGTCTGTTTTTAGGGCAAAAATACGCATTAAAAATCTTTTTCATGTATGTAGGTGGGAATAAATTGCAGCGATAGGACGGGAATTTACCTTGGAATAAAGGTTTTATTTCTGTGATACTCTCTTATTTTTTTTGAAAAAAGTGCGTTAAGCTGCTCTACCTGACAAAAATATTTCCTACATTTATGCCGGAAACGGCGCGGACGACCGGAGATACTTTTTGTAATAAAAAGAAGCAATTTGCCTTTGAGATCTTTTGCCGGTTCCTTATTGAACTGAAAAACAAATGATAAAGAAAAGAAATTATATAAGGAATAATGGAAAAGATTCAAGCACTTACAGAGAAGATTTACCGTGAAGGCGTGGAGAAAGGACAAGCCGAGGCGCAACAGTTGATCGAGGAGGCTCGCCGCCAGGCCGAACAGATAGTAGAGGAAGCCCGCCGTCAGGCTGCTGTCATAGAAAGCGAGGCCCGGAAAGAGGCTGCCGAACTGGATGCTCATACCAAGTCGGAACTGAAAATGTACGCCGCTCAGGCACTGAATGCCTTGAAGTCGGAAGTGACGACGGTGATAGGCAACAAACTCACGTCGGAGGCGGTAGGCAAACTCACGTCGGATAATGACTTTTTGGGTAAGTTCTTGGTGGAACTGGCCGGCAAGTGGGCCGGTGGTGAGCCGGTGGTTATCTCTGCAGAGAATGCCGATGCGCTGAAAGCTTATTTTGCGACACATGCCAAGGCTCTTTTGGACAAGGGAGTTACTATAAATAAGGTGAACGGAAAGGATACGTTGTTCAGCATCGCACCGGCCGACGGCTCTTACAAGGTAAATTTTGGAACGGAGGAATTTGAAAACTATCTGAAAGAGTTCCTTAGACCCCAGCTTCGGGAGATGTTGTTTTAAACCCGATGCCGGTATGAAGAATTATTATTGTTTGGTGGCGGGATTGCCCGATATTGCTCCCGATGATGCCAAACTGCATTTTACGGTAGCGGATTTCAAAAACGATTGTCTGCCCCAGTTGTCGGCGGATGATCGGCGTTTGGTGGAACTCTTCTACCGGCAGTTTGACAACCGCAACCTGTTGAGACTGTTGGCTGATGCCGAGACGGAAGATTTTGACGAACGGGGGTGCCTGACACGGGAAGCATTGTCGGAAGCCGTGGATGCCGTGCGTAAAGGAGGCGACAGAAGCCCGGAGATACCGGTTTATATATGGCGTTTTCTGGACAAGACCGTAGGACCGGAAGCCGAAGAGCAGGAGACCCGTTTGTCGGAGGACGTGCTGGCAGCTTTTTATTATGCGTATGCGCTGCAATGCGGCAATGAATTTTTTGAACGTTGGTTCACTTTCAATCTGAATCTTAATAATATCCTGATTGCGCTGACGGCGCGGCGGTTCGGATTCTCGGCTGCCTCCTATCTGGTGGGCGAGAACGAAGTGACGGAAGCCCTGCGCACGTCCGCAGCCCGTGATTTCGGACTTGCGGCGGAGTGGGATTATTATGACGAACTGGTGCGTATCAGCGAGGTGACCGATCCCGTGGAAAAAGAGAAAAAATTGGATATGCTGAAATGGAACTGGCTGGAAGAGGAAACGTTTTTTCATTATTTCTCGGTGGAAAAGGTGTTTGCCTTCCTGTTGAAACTCGATATCATCGAACGTTGGAGCGTCATGGACAAGGAAAAGGGAGGGGCTATATTCCGCCGGCTTATCGACAGCCTGAAAGAGGAGGTAGAGGTGCCTGCCGAATACAAATCATAAAAGAAACAACTCAAGATATATGGCAACAAAAGGAACTGTTATTGGTGTAATATCCAATATCGTAACCATTCAGGTGGACGGACCGGTGGCACAGAATGAAATCTGCTACATCACCACGGGCGGCGACCGCCTGATGGCCGAGGTGATTAAAGTGGTGGGACAAAATGCCTATGTGCAGGTGTTCGAAAGCACCCGAGGCATGAAAGTAGGAGCAGTGGCCGAGTTTACCGGACACATGCTTGAAGTGACATTGGGTCCCGGTATGCTGTCGAAAAATTACGACGGCCTGCAAAACGACCTCGACAAGATGGAAGGCGTATTCCTGAAACGGGGACAATATACCTATCCGTTGGATAAAGACCGGAAGTGGCACTTCAAGCCCATTGTAAAGCCCGGTGATACAGTAGGGGCTTCGGCTTGGCTGGGCGAAGTGGAAGAGAACCACCAACCTTTGAAGATCATGGCGCCCATAGCTATGGAGGGTACGGCTACAATAAAATCCATCCGTCCCGAGGGCGACTATCAGTGTGAAGAAGTTATAGCCGTGCTGACCGACGAGAAGGGAACGGAACGGGAAGTGACAATGGTGCAAAAATGGCCCGTGAAGATTGCTATGGACAATTATCGGGAGAAACCCCGGCCTTTCAAATTGCTGGAGACCGGTGTGCGCACCATTGATACGATGAATCCGATTGTAGAAGGCGGTACGGGCTTCATCCCCGGCCCGTTCGGTACGGGAAAAACCGTGTTGCAGCACGCCATATCCAAGCAGGCCGAAGCGGATATCGTGATCATTGCCGCCTGCGGCGAGCGTGCCAACGAAGTAGTGGAAATCTTTACGGAGTTCCCCGAACTGGTGGATCCGCATACCGGCCGTAAGTTGATGGAGCGTACCATTATCATTGCCAACACCTCCAATATGCCGGTGGCTGCCCGCGAAGCATCCGTATATACGGCCATGACCCTGGCGGAGTATTACCGCTCGATGGGATTGCGCGTGTTGCTCATGGCAGACTCTACTTCGCGTTGGGCGCAGGCGTTGCGTGAGATGTCCAACCGTATGGAGGAACTGCCCGGTCCCGATGCTTTCCCGATGGACTTGTCGGCCATTATCTCCAATTTCTACGGGCGTGCCGGTTATGTTTATCTGAACAACGGCGAGGTTGGTTCTATTACGTTCATCGGAACGGTGTCGCCGGCCGGTGGTAACTTGAAAGAACCCGTTACGGAAAATACCAAAAAGGTGGCCCGTTGTTTTTATGCTCTTGAGCAGGAACGTGCCGACAAGAAGCGTTATCCGGCTGTGAATCCTATAGATTCCTATTCCAAGTATATAGAATATCCCGAATTTGAGGCGTACATTACCCAACGTATCAACGGAGAATGGACGGCCAAGGTGAACGATCTGAAGACGCGTTTGTTGCGAGGAAAGGAAATTGCCGAGCAGATTAATATTCTGGGTGACGACGGTGTGCCGGTGGATTACCACGAGGTGTTCTGGAAATCGGAGGTGATCGATTTTGTGATTCTCCAGCAGGATGCTTTCGACGAGATCGACGCCGTCACTCCGTTGGAGCGGCAGGAAGACATTCTGAATCTGGTGGTAGAGATTTGTAACACCGACTTTGCTTTTGACAACTTCCTGGATGTGATGGACTATTTCAAGAAGCTGATTAATTTGTGCAAGCAGATGAATTATGCCGAATTCCGAAGCGAGAAATTCGAAGATTACAAGCGGCAGATCCGGGCCATGCTCGAAGAAAAGAAAGCTAATTAACAAGACAGATGATTATGGCTACAAAAGCATTTCAAAAGATATATACGAAAATCAGCCAGATAACCAAGGCCACTTGTTCGCTGCGTGCGACGGGAGTGGGCGCCGAAGAGCTGGCAACCGTTAACGGCAAGCTGGCCCAGGTGGTGAAGATCGCCGGAGACGAGGTGACGTTGCAGGTGTTCGAAGGCACCGGCGGTATCCCCACCGATGCCGAGGTCGTGTTCCTGGGCAGTGCGCCTACATTGAAAGTGAGTGAGCAACTGGCCGGGCGTTTTTTCAATGCCTACGGGCGACCGATCGACGGCGGACCGGAAGTGGAAGGCAAAGAGGTGGAGATCGGAGGTCCTTCCGTAAACCCCGTTCGCCGCAAGCAACCGTCCGAACTGATTGCTACCGGTATTGCCGGTATTGACTTGAACAATACATTGGTGTCCGGGCAGAAGATACCGTTCTTTGCCGATCCCGACCAACCGTTCAACCAGGTGATGGCCATGGTGGCCCTGCGTGCACAGACCGACAAGATCATTCTGGGCGGTATGGGTATGACCAACGATGATTACCTGTATTTCAAGAACGTGTTCTCCAATGCAGGTGCTTTGGACCGCATCGTGAGCTTCATGAACACTACCGAAGACCCCGCTGTAGAGCGTCTGCTGGTGCCGGATATGGCATTGGCCGCCGCCGAGTATTTTGCTGTGGAGAAGAACGAGAAAGTGCTGGTGCTGCTGACGGACATGACTTCGTATGCCGATTCGCTGGCTATCGTGTCCAACCGTATGGATCAGATCCCGTCGAAGGATTCGATGCCCGGATCGCTCTACTCCGATCTGGCCAAGATTTACGAGAAGGCCGTGCAGTTCCCGGCGGGAGGTTCCATCACCATTATCGCCGTGACCACGTTGAGCGGCGGTGACATCACCCATGCCGTACCCGACAATACGGGATACATTACGGAGGGACAGCTGTTCCTGCGTCGCGACAGCGATATCGGTAAGGTTATCGTCGATCCGTTCCGTTCGCTCTCCCGTCTGAAACAGCTTGTGGCCGGAAAGAAGACGCGCAAGGACCATCCGCAGGTGATGAATGCCGCCGTCCGTCTGTATTCCGATGCCGCCAATGCCCGGACGAAGATGGAGAACGGTTTCGATCTGACCGATTATGACGACCGCACGCTGGCTTTTGCCAAAGATTATGCGGATAAACTGCTGGCTATCGACGTGAACCTGAACACGACCGAGATGCTTGATGTGACATGGGGGCTGTTCGGTAAGTATTTCAAGCCCGAGGAAGTGAATATTAAGAAGGAACTGATTGACGAGTTCTGGAAGAAATCATAAAGTGAGATTACGATGGCAATAAAGTTTCAATACAATAAGACGTCGTTGCAGCAGCTGGAGAAACAGCTCAAGATGCGAGAACGCACGCTCCCCATTATTAAAAACAAGGAGAGTGCCTTGCGCATGGAGGTAAAGAAATGCAAGACGGAAGCCGCCGATCTGGAGCAGGAACTGGAAAGTCGGGTGCAGGCCTACGAAGCTATGTTTGCCTTGTGGAATGAATTCGATCCCTCCATCGTTGGGGTGAAGGACGTGCAGCTCGGCGTGAAGAAGATAGCCGGTGTGCGCGTACCGATGTTGGAGAATGTGGAGCTTTCCGTGCGTCCGTTCAGCCTGTTCAACAGCCCCAAGTGGTACTACGACGGTATTGCCCTGTTGCGCGGGTTGGCCAAGACGGCGATTGAACGCGAGTTTGTGCTGGCCAAGTTGGCTTTGCTGGAGCATACCCGTAAGAAGACCACGCAGAAAGTCAATCTGTTCGAGAAGGTGCAGATTCCGGGTTATCAGGATGCGTTGCGCAAGATAAAGCGCTTTATGGAAGATGAAGAAAACTTGTCAAAGTCGTCACAAAAGATTTTGAAGACCATACAGGAGAAAAGAAAGGAGGCTGAGGCATGATTACCAAAATGAAGAAGTTGACTTTCCTTGTGTATCATAAGGAATACGAAGCTTTCCTGAAACAGCTTCAGGAGTTGGGGGTGCTTCACGTACAACCTACGCAGGAGGGCGGTATCGCTCCTTCGTCGGAACTGGACGAGAAGCGCAGGCAGAGGGAGCATGTGACCGAAGTCATCGAACGGCTGTCGGCCCTGGCCCCGGAAACCCTGCGCATCGGTGTGTCCGATGGAGCCGAAGCCTATGTGCGGCAGGCGGACGAAGGGCTAGAGGAGCAGCGCGCCGCAACCCTTGCTCTGGAGCGTCTGGGCAAAGAAGAGGCCGTCTTGCGTCCGTGGGGTGATTTCGCCCCCGAATCGGTGAAACGTCTGGCCGGTATCGGTTATGTGATGAATTTCTTCACATGCAGCCGGAAAGAATTTGACCGGGAATGGGTGGAACGTTATAACGCGACCGTGATAGAACAGGAAAAGGACCGGCTGTATTTTGTGACAGTCACGCCGGTGGGCGAAGAGGTCAGTCCGGCTGCCGAGCCGGTGACGTTGCCCGACATGTCCTTGTCTTCGCTGTATCAGCAAGTCGATGGCTGGCACATCCGTTTGCAGCAGGCCGAACAACAATTGAAAGACTTGGCCTTGAATCATCTGCCCGATTTGCGTGCGTTGGAACAGTCTATGCTCTCGTCCATAGATTTTGACCATGTAGTGCTGGGTACCGCCCATGCGGCCGACGATAAGGTGATGGTGCTGCAAGGATGGATTCCGGCACCGAAAGAAGAGACCGTAAAGGCCTTCCTGGCAAAAGAAAACGTTTACTATGAGATACGGAATGCCGTGAAAGGTGACAAGGTGCCTATCCTGCTCCGCAACAATGCTTTTACGCGGATGTACGAGGTGTTGACCGGCATGTACGGTATGCCCGATTACGGAGAATTCGACCCGACACCGCTTATCGCTCCCTTCTTCACGCTGTTCTTCGGTTTGTGTATGGGAGATGCCGGTTACGGTCTGGTGCTGATTGCCTTGGGCTTGTATCTGAAAGCCAAGATGGGAGCTTCCATGAGGGGGATGATGAACCTTGTCATTACCTTGGGAGTGGGTACGACGGTGATCGGTGCCGTGCTGGGCACGTTTTTCGGTGTTTCCCTGTTCGATCTGGATCTGCCCGAGAGCATCAAACAGTTTATGATTGTGGGTAAGATAGACGGAACGACTTACGACAAACAGATGCTGCTGGCACTCCTTATCGGTGTGTTCCATATCTGTCTGGCCATGACAGTGAAAGCCATTAATTCCACCGTTCGTTTCGGCTTTAAGGAGTCGCTTAGTGCGTGGGCCTGGTTGCTGCTGGTGGTAGGTTTTATCTGTACGGGAGGACTTTCGTTTTTCAAGCTCATCTCCGAGGATGTCTCTTACTGGAGTTTCATCGGTATCGGCAGTGTGGCTGCTATCGGTATCTTCCTGCTGAATGATATTCACCGCAATCCGCTTGTCAACATCGGTGCGGGATTGTGGGATACGTACAACATGGCCACGGGTTTGTTGGGTGACGTGCTTTCCTATGTCCGCCTGTATGCGCTCGGCCTGGCCGGCGGTATGTTGGGCGGGGTGTTCAATATGTTGGCGGTGATGGTGCGCGACGGTGCTTCCGAGCCCGTACAGGGGTGGATCTATTGCGGTCTCATTCTGGTATTCGGTCACGGATTGAACATTGCCATGTCGTGCTTGGGGGCTTTTGTGCATCCCTTGCGTCTGACTTTTGTGGAATACTTCAAGAATTCCGGTTACGAAGGAAGCGGCGAGGCTTATCGCCCTTTCCGTGCGACGAAAAACAAGCAAATAAATTAATCAAATAATCAAAAAAGTAAAATTAAAACAGTATGAATGAAATTTTAGGTTATCTCGGTTTGGGCCTGATGCTGGCTCTTTCAGGTATCGGCAGCTGCTACGGAACGACTATTGCCGGCAATGCGGCTGAAGGGGCTTTGAAGAAAAATGCCGGTAAGTCTACCAGCTACATGATTCTCTCCGCTCTTCCCGCTACACAGGGCTTGTACGGCTTTGTGGCTTTTCTAATGAAGAGCGACGTAGATTTCTCCACCAAAGGTCCGTTGATGCTTGGTATCGGTCTGGGTGTGGGGCTGATCTGTTTGTTCTCCGGCATCCGCCAGGGACAGGTTTGTGCCAACGGTATCATGGGCCTTTCACAAGGTCATGACGTGCAGACGCAGACCATGATTTATGCCGCTTTGCCGGAGTTCTACGCCATTCTGGCTTTGGTGGCTGCGCTTATGGTGTAATAGCAAGGCTTATTTGGCCGTTTGTCCGGTTTGTTGCCGGATGATTGTTATACGATTCCGCCTGCGAAAAATATTTTTCGCAGGCGGAACTTTTTATGTCGGTGGGCCGGATATTGTCGGTTGTTCTTCCTGTTTACTGTAAATCAAGACGTGGTTTCTACAGATTGCGGTTGGGGATATACAAATCAAGCCACGGTCTTTGCAAACCGTGGCTTGATGTCTTCTTTTCCCGTTCGCAGGCAGTAGTTTCCGCCCGGA
>CAJUDC010000089.1 GCA_910584955.1 uncultured Paraprevotella sp.
GTTTTCCCGAAGCCCTGCTGGTAAAAATGACCGACTTGTTCCTGATCGATCCCGTAAGTGCCGGCGGATTGGGACTATCCACCATGGAAGTGGGATGGGTAAAGGGCACCATGGGAGTTTTCGGTCTGACACTGGGCGGCATCCTGGGCGGCATTGCCGTCTCCGTAGGCGGACTGAAAAAATGGCTTTGGCCGATGGTATGGAGCATTACACTGCCCGATCTGGTATATGTATACCTCAGTGTGAGCCAGACACAAAGCATTCCCGTAATCAGCCTGTGCCTTTTCACCGAACAGTTTGGCTACGGTTTCGGATTTACAGCCTACATGCTTTATCTGATCTATTACTCCAGAGGAAAAAAACAAACAGCCCATTATGCTTTCTGTACAGGCCTGATGGCACTTTCCATGATGTTACCGGGAATGATAGCCGGCGAACTGCAGGAACGGCTGGGCTACTCCCATTTTTTCCTGCTGGTAATGGCCTGCTGTGTACTCACCGTATGGGTTACCGCCATGCTGAAAATCGAAGCCGATTTCGGTAAGAAAGGCGCCAAAGACTGATTTCCTTTAAAATCTGTTGCCGAATTCAAAAGTATATTTTATATTTGCAGTATAAACAAACTTTAATAACTCAATCATTTAACTCTACTGACGAATGAAAAGTATGAATTACCTATTAGCAGGAGCCTTGGCCGTTCTTTTGGCTTTCGGTTCCGCAAACAGTACGTATGCCGCTCCGAAAGGTGAAAAAACAGGACTGAACTCCCAATTTACCACAAAATGGAAGAAAGGAAAAGACGGTGTGATACGTACCGTAGTTCCTCAGCGTCCGGTCGGTCAGCAGCACGCTTTGGAATTGACGGCGCCGGCCTTGAAAACCGTCCGTGTCGGTTTTGTAGGCTTGGGAATGCGAGGTCCGGGTGCCGTGGAGCGTTGGACACACATGAAAGACGTAGGCTTGAACGTACAAATCGTAGCACTGTGTGATTACGAAGCATCGAGAGCCGCCTCTGCCAACAAGACTTTGGAAAAAGCGGGCTTACCCAAAGCCGCCGAATACAGCGGAGAAGAAGGTTACAAACAATTGTGCGAACGGAACGACATCGACATCGTTTACATCGCTACCGACTGGATGCACCACGTACCCGTGGCGCTCTACGCCATGGAACACGGCAAACACGCTGCCATCGAAGTGCCTTCGGCCATGAGCCTGAAAGATTGCTGGGATTTGATCAATACCTCCGAACGTACACGCAAACACTGTATACAGTTAGAGAACTGCTGCTACGACGAATTTGAAATGAATACGCTGAACATGGCACAGAAAGGCATATTCGGTGAGATTCTGCATGTGGAAGGTGCTTACATACATGACCTCACACAATTTTGGCCCTACTATTGGAAAAACGGTGCCAACGACAAACTGGGTTGGCGTATGGAATACAACCGCACACACAGAGGCGACGTATATGCCACACACGGCCTCGGCCCCGCCTGCCAGTTGCTTGACATCCACCGTGGCGACCGTATGAAAACATTGGTTGCTATGGATACCAAACCGGTTCACGGACCGGCCTACGTAAAACAGGTGACCGGAGAAGATTGCACGGATTTCCAGAATGGCGACCAGACCACAACGCTGATCCGTACGGAAAAAGGCAAGGTAATCGAAATTCAGCACAACGTAATGAATCCGCAGCCCTACAACCGTCTGTATCAGTTGACGGGTACCACCGGGTTTGCCAACAAATATCCCACTCCGGGGTATGCACTGGAAGGCAAAGCTTCCAATGTAGAAGGATTGCCCGATCACGAGAATCTGAACGCACACGGTTTCCTTCCTCCCGCCGCTCATCAGGCATTGGTAAAACAATATCAACATCCTCTTTATAAGGAAGTGGGCGAGAAGGCCAAACATGTAGGCGGCCACGGCGGTATGGATTTCATTATGGATTATCGGCTGGTGTACTGCCTCCAGAACGGTCTGCCTCTCGACATGGACGTATACGACCTGGCAGAATGGTGTTGCGTAGCCGAACTGGGTTATTTGTCGATGAGCAATAACTTCTCTCCCGTTGAAGTGCCCGACTTTACTCGCGGTCATTGGAACGACGTACAGGGCTTGAAGTTGCACGGCATTCAGGAATAAGTTTTTCCTTTTTATCGGTGTGACCGTCCCCGCACGGCCACACTGCTTTTCAACCTCTCCCCGCATCTTTCGATCGGAAGATGCGGGGAGAGGCTTTTTCTACTCGATGTGTTCCGGTTGTACGGATGGAACCAACAACTGCCGGAATGCCGATAAAAACAACCGACGAATGCGAAGCGGAGCCAACATGTCCATCACGATCTTTTCATATTCACTTGATAATCATATCGAATGGATCGCACCGAACACTTATTTTGTCTATTCGTTTATTGGTAGAAGAAGTACAAAAAAGCTACTTTTATAGCTGACCTATCTTATACGATCATGCGCATTCCCCTCTTTTTGCCCTCCTGCCGCTCCTCGGCGGACTGACGGCCTGCACCAACGAAAACGAGTATCTGCTGAAAAAGTCCGAGAATCTGTTGCTCAGTCACCCGGACAGCAGTCGCCTCTACCTGGCACATATTGACACCGGCAATCTGTCGGCCTCATTACGGCAGAACTATCATATCATGAATCTGTATTGCAACCACCGGTACAATCTGTGCCACCAGCCTGACATCGACCGACGGACGCGGCAATGGATGGAGACTTACCCACCGGGGCATCCCCTCCGCCACCGGGTCCAGGAACTGCGCCTGCATCTTTTAATGAACATCGGGTACACACACAAAGGCGACAGTATGCTGAACAGTCTGGAAGCAGAGTGGAGCGCAGACAGTGTGCTGCACGCCAATTGGCTGTTATGCAAGATAGACCTGAAAATGAGGCTCGAACAGACGGATTCAGCCGTGCATTACCTTGGACGGCTACGGCACACCGAAAAACAATTGGATCAGTATTACGAATGGAAGGCTACCCTGTACCTGCAACAAGGCGACACCGCAACGGCCATCGCCACCCTGCAAAAGGCCATGCAACACACCCCCGACCCGCAACGGTGCAAGCAACGCATCGATTTTATCCTCCGCCTGTTGCTGAACGGCGGTCACAAGCAAGAGGCGCTACAGGCCCTGCGCAACTACCGCCAATGGATGAACAGAGTGGATCTGCCTTCCTATAATTACCTAAAAGGCGAACTGCACCGCCTGAGCCATCAACCGGACTCGGCGGCTCACTATTACCGCATCGCCCAAAGCGGCGGCGACCCTTATGTGGACTATCTGGCAGCGGAACGGCTCTACGAAATGAATCCGGTGAAAATGGCCTGGGAACCCCGCTTTCAGACGGAACGACAGTTACAAAAACGGTTCGACAACCTGCTGTACCTGCAAACCGAACGAAGAAAAAAGGAAGAGTTCGAGAAACTGGCCCTTCTGTACGAAATGAACCAACTGAAAATGAGCCGGCAACGCTACCTTATCCTGCTCATGTGTCTGGGACTGGTGGCCGTTACCACCGGTACGGCAGTGAGCCTGTTCTGGCTGAACCGACTCGACAGGGAAAACCAACAAGGCGGTCTATACACCCTGACGAACGACTATTGGGGCGGCACTGAGGTAACAAACTTCTTAGGCCGGTGCAACAGCGGATACTACACCTACATCTACACCCCACAGGAAATGCGCGAGGTACTGTCCCGGGTGCTGTCACGCCCCGACCCCTGAACGCAAGCCTACGGAAATCCATGGAACAGACTCTCGACGGCATAAGGGACAACGATACCGGGTATCTGGTTTACGCCCGATTAAGATAACGGCAGTCTGACGACAGCTTCCCCATCACCTCTTCCGCCAGCCATAAGGCCCGTTATCCGCCAGGATGAACCCTGAAATCATCGTGGCCGGTGGGTGCTGTGCCTGCTCCCGAAGGTCCGACAGTCGGCCCCAATCACAGACATTACCCTGCGAACCCGCAAATTTATATTTATTACAAACCTTTTTTAAAAAACATGCCTATGAAAAAGAACCAGTTTATCGCCACCGCTGTCCTTCTGCTGGCAGCCGGCACTGCCAATAGTGCACAGATACATTCCGAGAACGCAGTACCCTCCCCTGACCGGACCGCTGCCATACGGCTACAGTCCGCCCCAGACTCTCAACCCGTTTACGAGCCGGACAAGGTGGACGTTAAGGCCTCCTTCCCAGGCGGAGAAATCAAGCAAATGGAATTTTTGACAAAGAACCTGAAGTTTCCCGAAGAAGCCTTAAAAGAGAAGGTAGCCGGCAAGATAGTGATACAGTTCATAGTGGAAACAGACGGTTCCCTGACCCACATGGAAGTGTCCTCGCCCCTGCATCCGGCCTGCGACACCGAAGCACTGCGCGTAATCAAGCAGATGCCCCGCTGGACGCCCGCCCAAATGAAGGGAAAGGCCGTGCGCTCGCGCATCACGCTTCCGATGCAGTTCCGTTATCGGTAAACCACCCGTCCTATTGCCACGCCCGGGTCCTCCGGTTGGCGGCAACAGGTTTGCCCCCCACAATGCCTTGCGAACCGTCGGACGTCAAACCGCATACTATATTATATAGAACTGTCCGCACGCTCCGCAGGCATGCCCCACCGGAACCCGGCAACCACATCCGGCTGCCTACGCCCGCAACTTATAACCACGGCTTGTGAAAGTCGTTTTCATCTGTTTTTTTTTAAAGTGAAAGTGCTCCTTCGGGAGCACTTTTTTCAGCATTATACCGCCGGGGAGCACCGTATATCCTACCCGTTGGTCCGAAAAAACTGCCAAGCCGTCGGCGCCGAAATATCGACTTGACCGACGGACATAAAAAAAGGGCTTCCGCTGAAGCCCAACCTTTGTTAACCTTAAATCTAATACTATGAAAAACACAGTGCAAATATACAAGGAGTTTTTAAAATAGCAAGGGAGGGAAGGCTCAAAAATATGTTTCTTAACATATTTTACAGACTTCCACCCTTGTTTCATATGCTATGCAACACAATTTCACTCTTTCACCCTATACACGTTGCCGTTAATCACATACAATCCGCGAGACAAAGCCACCCTTTTCCTACCGGCCTCCAATACCAACGTACGCACCCGCAGACCGTTGGTCGTATAGATAGGCAACACACAGGCCGACGATGCTTCAATGCAGATTCCGCCACCGCACACCGTCACGATCACATTTTCTCCGTCCCGCTTCGCAGTTTGCACACCGTCGGCGGTCTGTCCCCAATAATAAAGGCGAAAATCATCCGCCTGGAACCAACCCTTCGTGCCCGTACCCTGCCCTTGGGAAGCAGCCCCGATACGGAGTTCTCCACCTTCCGGCAACTGTATATCGCTCACGGCAAGCGTAAACCAATCGTTATTCCCGGCTCCGCCTACCGCTGCCAGACAAGCCGATACGAAGGTTTCTTCTCCGGCCTGTGCATACACGTGCTGGTCGGTCAGGTAATCAGCTCCATCGGTATTGCGCAAGGACGCTTCCAAACTATATACGCCGGCCGGCAAGCCGCTCACCGACTGATGTAAGTCGAGCGAAGTGATATGCTGGCAGGCTATACTGACGAAATTCAATCCGTCGGCAGCCGGACGGTCGTTCCAAGTATCGAAAGATTCCCATCCGCTCGTCTGCTTCGTCAGGCTCCATCCGGTTGTCTTGGATTCAAAGCTCGGATTCACGAGAAATTCCGTCATATCGAAACAGCACCCCGGCAAAGGTGCTGCCATTTTTTTTGTTTCCGAAATTTTTTCCTTCAACAGGCCGATAGCCTCCACTACCTCTGCCACCGTTGTTGCCTCACCGGCATAGACGGTGCGGCAGTTACCAACCGTCTCCGCCAGTCTGTCGCGGGAAGCCGCCGGCGCCACCGTTTCCAAGAAACGCTCCGCCTCGGTCAGCGCTTCCCGCAGCGCTCTCATGTCCACCATACTGAGCCGGGCGGCATCCATGGCCTCCTGCAAACCGGCAATAGCCGCTTCCAATTCGGTTTTGCTCGGCACGTCCGCCACCGAAGCGGCTTTTTCCAACGCCTGAGCCAACGGGGTGCGGGCCGAGCCGACCACCGTTTCCGGCTGAATGGCACGCGCTTCCTCAATCAGATTCTGTAACCGCTGCTGCAAGCGCGTCAGGTCCTCCGACTGTCCGTTCACTTTTACAGCCAGCCCCTCGGATGCGGCGGAGGCCACCGCCGTAGTTCCGCTATACAAAACTTTCAGTTCATGGTCGCCACCATACAACGTACACACATAAACCGCCGTTCCGTCGGCCTCCAACGGCAACGTACCGACAACGGCACCGTCGCAAAGCACCTGCACATAGGCGCCCTCGGACGCACCGCCGGACACGGAGATTTTCAGTTCAAACGGTTCGCCCGCCACCTTTTCACCGCCATCCGCCGACAGACTGACCGTGGCACCGGCTGCGCGCTCCACCGCCGAAACACGGTATAACCCGCTGGCGTGTTCGCGGAGCACCGGTGCGAAATCCGCATTCTTGAACGTGCCCATCTCAGTGCCTTTCCACATTTCCGTCACCCGGCATTCCTGGTCGGGCGCGAAGCCCAATGCCGTCAGGTCGAGCGCAACGGGTGCGGAGGCATCGGGAGCGGGATTTTCGGTGAACACCCGGAACTCCATCGTAGCGCCCGACGGTGCGTTCTTCACGTCGTCGTCGTAGCCTACCGTCGAGCGAAAGGCCACATACTCGTGCCCGGCGGGCAACTTAAACGTCAGCATGGAGGGGGCATTCACCCCAAAACCTTTGTCGTAGGCCACGCCGCCCATCATCATGGTGTTTCCGTCGTTGTTACGGTTCAGCTTGGGCGTGGACCATCCGTTTACGGGCGCGGGTTCCCAAGCAATTTCCGTGAGCGAGGTTTCGTTTCCGGCGGCATCTACCAGTACGGGATTGGCCCAGTCGGCATGGTCGTACGACAAACCGTCGCCACCATTCGTAACCACCAGATACAGCGTTTCCGCATGGCGGATGTCGGCCTCCAGCACGGTCTGCTGCCGGGAAGCCCGTCCGATGAACCCGCTGCAAGCGACCTGTTTGCCCGGATCTACCTTTATCGTAACGTTTCCTCCGTTCCAGGTGTCAGTGGTTTCCTCGCGCAGCGTGGGATCCTCGTTGAAAACCATAAATTCCACCGACGACTTACTGCCCTGGTTGCTGCCCGTATTGTCGATACCGGCATAGGCCGTGAACCGCACGGCGCCCTCGGGCAGGTCGAACAGCAGGATGGAATTGGCGTGTACGGCAAAACCGTTATCGTATGCAGTGCCGTTGATGGAAAGACGCCCTCCTTCTATATTCTTGTTTACGCCGATACTGCCCCATCCGCACGTACCGCGCAGATATTTCCGTTCCGTCAGTCGTAGTTCGGTACCATCGGCCATCACCACCACGGGATTTATCCAGTCGGCATGGTCGCAGTCGTAACCGTCGCCGCCATCGGTAACCACCAAAGCCAATTGCCGGCTACCCTCCGGAATATCCACCGCCACCTCGGTAGCGTGCCCCGTGGTCAGATAAGAAATCGTACCGCTGCGATACAGCGCGTTGCGGGTGTTCACGAAAGAAGAACCGCCTACATTAAACAACGCCACAAACTTGTCGCCGCAAGCCGGGTCGTCGGCTGCCCACACAATAGCATTGTCCATGCGGCTCAACTGCCGGTTACCGGCAGAATAGTGATGCATATACAGCACGTCACGGTTCGTCAGCAACGAATCCGTTGCCGCATCATTCTGCGGCAAATCGCCTCCAAACATCAGGGGCGACTTGAAAATAGTCCACAGATTCATCATCGTATACTGCTCGTCGCGGGTAAAGTTAGTCCATCGCTCCTGCCCCCGTTCGCCGCGAATACTGATTTTACCCAACGGCAACATGTCGGCGTCGGGCCAAGTACCCGGCGCGATGTACGGCGCCCATTTGGCACAGACCTGAAACTGATAGTTCAGCTGGCTCCAATTGTCCCAGAAGTCATCCACCGTCCGCCACATGTTGGCATGCCCCTTCACGTGGTCCATCTTCTCCACCGGTGTCTCGCCCGGCGATAGGCTCAACACAATGGGCCGCCCGCAAGCGTCGATGGCCTTGCGTATCATCCCTATTTCCGCCGTATGGTAAGGCCGCGACAAGTCGTCGATCTTCACGAAATCCACTCCCCACGAAGCATACAACTCGAAGCAAGAATTATAATATTCCTGTGCGCCCGGCTTGGAATAGTCCACTTTATAGTTATCACGCAGCCACGTGCAGGCCGAATCGTTGCTGGCTATCATGTCGCAAGTGATGCCGTCGGTACCTTTCACGGGCAATTTCTTCTCGGCGGCCACCTTGGGCAGGCCGCGCATCAGATGAATGCCAAACTTCAGTCCTTTGTTGTGCACATAGTCGGCCAACGCTTTAAATCCGACTCCTCCGGCTGCCGAGGGGAAACGGTTCAGTGCCGGCGTATAGCGCCCGTACTCGTCATATACATAAATAGGATTGGTCTGATTATACCCGCCGGCCTTGTCGTTTTCCACAAACCAGCGGATGTCCACCACCACATACTCCCATCCGTAGGCCGCCAGTTTCTCGGCCATATAGTCGGCGTTTGCCTTCACCTCGTCCTCCACTACGGTCGGACCGTAACAATCCCACGAGTTCCAACCCATCGGCGGCGTTAACGCCCATTGCTGGAACGGTAATTCCTTACCGGTCTGCGCATTGACCGAAGCAGCCCACAACGCGGCCGCTCCCCATAATAACCCTTTTTTCATCTGTATGGTAATTGATGTTTTTCGTTGTATCGAAATCCGGCGGCTATGCCTCGCAATCTCCGTCCGCTCCGGCACAGTTCCGTGTCCGCACACAAAGATAACGTATCCCTCTGTTCTGAAAAAACATTTTTGGGGATTTTTTTATTTCATACCCTGGCGAATCCCGCCTACTGCCGACCGGCTCTCCACCGAACAAGCCCGCCCGAATGAACATTCCCAAACCAGGCAAACAATCCATATAAATAATTAATTCCCAGAAATATAAAAGTATTAGAACGGTGTGCGCACCACGAATCAACGGCATGCGCACCACGAATCAACGGCATGCGCACCACGTTTTAGTTTATTCTATGTCGCAAAAAGACGGCATTTCCAATGGGATTTTCAGGGATCTACACGTAAATAAATAAAGGTCGCTTCACAGCGACCTTTATTTCTAGTTTTTTTAGGTATTAGTTTTGTTTAAGGTAAAAAGATTGTTTTCAGGATAACGCTACAAAGATACGGGCATTTTTTAATGTAAACAAACAAATGTTTATGCTTTATAGCATGTTTTTGAACTTTTTACCTAAAAAGCATGAAAAACCCTTTAATTTCTTGTTTTTAATGCTCTAATTGACACATTCAACCTACCTATTATTAACAGGCAGATGAATGCACACGATGATATTCCGCCATGCGCCGCAAAGGTGAACGCTCTATATGCCCCAACACAAAACTCTCCTGACGGGCCGCCTCGCGCAACTCGTTGGAAAAGACAGAAGCAATACTCCCCACAAAATGTACCGGAAGGTCATGACGCTCGTATGCCGCCACGTTTCTTTGAAAAAAAGAACGAAAATTGTCAACCAGCAGCCGATGTACCCCCGGATGAGTACGGTGTGTATTTAAAAAAGGAGCAAAAGAAGCCAGAAAACGACTGGGCATAGGCCGACGGTATACACCTGCGATGATCTCCTCGGGAGTGAGATGATAGGTACAAAGAAACTCCTCCTTCAGAGCCGAAGGCAGGCAACCTTTTAACAGATCCCCCACCAAAGAACGCCCCAATACCGCTCCACTCCCTTCATCACCCAGAATAAAACCTAAAGGAGAAACATTCTTCACAATCTGTTCTCCATCAAACAAACAGGAATTAGAACCCGTACCCAGAATACAAGCGATGCCCTCTTCTCGTATGCACAAGGCACGAGCCGCTCCCAAAAGATCGGAATGAACCTGAATCATAGCCTCGGGGAAACACCATTGTAGAATCGCCTCCACCACCAGACAATGGGAAGGCAGGCAACCGGCTCCATAGAAAAAGACCTTGTCAACCGACGCAATGTCCTTCCCCCTCTCTCTGAAAGCCGGCAACAGTTCTTCTTCAACTACAGCCGTTATCTCCTCTTTCGTCTGTAAGATCGGATTTATCCCCGACGTCTGGCAAACCCTATCGGACATTCCTTCCTCAACCCACATCCAGGCTGTTTTTGTAGAACCGCTATCAGCTATCAGCATTGTTTTCTTTGTCATACATGTGCAAAGTTAACGATTCTCCCCTTTATAAAGGTGTTTCCCCGGCAAAAAAACGTATATTTGCGCTCAAAAATAAAATTATCCCATGGAAATCAAAAGTGCAGAATACGTCATCAGCAACGCTGTTGTTGACAAATGTCCCGACACATCCTTCCCGGAATACGCATTTATAGGGCGCTCCAACGTGGGCAAGTCCAGTCTTATCAATATGCTTACACGCCATAACAAACTGGCCAAGACCTCAGCCACACCGGGAAAGACCTTACTCATCAATCATTTTCTTATCAATAAAGAATGGTTTCTGGTGGACTTACCCGGATACGGTTTCGCCAAACGAAGTAAAAAAGAACAGGAGAAACTGACACAGATGATCTCAAGCTACATCTTGAAACGCCGGCAAATGACCAATTTGTTTCTACTGATTGATTCACGACATGCTCCGCAAAAAATTGATATGGAATTTATAGAGTGGCTGGGCGAAAACGAAGTCCCTTTCAGCATCGTTTTTACCAAGATCGACAAACTAAGCCGTAGCCAGCTTCAAAAGAATCTCAGTCATTATAAAAATCACCTGCAAGAACTATGGGAGGAACTACCTCCCTGCTTCATCAGTTCGTCGGAAACCAAAGCCGGTCGTGAAGAAATCCTGGATTACATATACCGGATAAACGCTTCTTGCCGGATCACAGACTAAAACAACGCAGCGGGAAATAGAAAAAAATCTTTCTATTTCCCGCTGCGTTTAGAGTATATTTTCTTTTCAGAAAGAGTAGTTCATACCTAAACTGAACCATTCTTTAAACATAAAGTACTTCTCCATATCCTCGCTTTTATAGTTCTTGGAACTGTCATCGATCTTAGGATAAGCAAACAGTTTGGCGGAAAGATACTTGTTAATGGAGAAGGAAAACGTATTCTCCCACTCTATATTCGTCATTTCCAAATTGCTGAACCAATAGATA
>CAJUDC010000090.1 GCA_910584955.1 uncultured Paraprevotella sp.
TGTACGATGTATTGCTTATTTTTGTTCTTTCATAAGGAATATGTTTATTGATGAAAGAATTTGTAATATCCGAGGCACAAGCCGAAACCGCTGTCCTGGTGGGATTGATCACCCAGGAACAAAACGAGCGTAAGACGAACGAATACCTGGATGAACTGGAATTCCTGGCCCATACGGCCGGGGCACGGACGGTGAGGCGCTTTACCCAAAAAATGGCCGGCCCCAGCTCCGTTACGTATGTGGGGAAAGGCAAGTTGCAGGAGATCCGTCAATATATCGAAGCCGAGGAGGAAGCCGAGCGTGAAATCGGTATGGTCATCTTTGATGATGAACTGTCGGCCAAACAAATTCGGAATATCGAACAGGAACTGAAGGTCAAGATCCTGGACCGCACTTCGCTTATCCTTGATATTTTCGCCATGCGGGCGCAGACTTCGAATGCCAAGACGCAGGTCGAGTTGGCGCAGTACCGTTATATGTTGCCCCGGCTGCAACGATTGTGGACGCACCTGGAGCGCCAGGGAGGCGGATCCGGGTCGGGTGGCGGAAAAGGTTCCGTGGGACTTCGCGGACCAGGCGAGACGCAGCTGGAGATGGACCGCCGTATCATTCTGAACCGTATGTCGCTGTTGAAGCAGCGGCTGGCCGAAATCGACCGTCAGAAGACGACGCAACGCAGCAACCGGGGGCGTATGATACGTGTGGCTCTGGTGGGCTATACCAATGTGGGCAAAAGCACACTGATGAATCTGCTATCCAAGAGCGAGGTGTTTGCCGAAAACAAACTCTTTGCCACGCTGGACACCACCGTGCGCAAGGTGATTGTAGACAATCTTCCCTTTCTGTTGTCCGATACCGTAGGCTTTATCCGCAAGTTGCCTACCGATCTGGTCGATTCGTTCAAAAGCACGCTCGACGAGGTCCGCGAGGCCGATCTGCTCCTTCATGTAGTAGACATTTCTCATCCCGATTTTGAAGACCAGATACAGGTGGTGGAGAAAACACTCTCCGACCTGCAATGCAGCGACAAACCGTCGATGATTATTTTCAACAAGGTAGACGCTTATACATGGGTTCCCAAGGAAGAGGACGACTTGACGCCGATGTCGCGCGAAAACATTCCCCTGACCGATTTGATGAAAACGTGGATGGCCCGTCTGAACGACAACTGTATCTTTATTTCTGCCCGGCAGAAGACCAACATCGAGGAGCTGAAAGCGCTGTTGTACAACAAGGTCAGGGAACTGCATGTGCAGAAGTATCCCTACAACGACTTCCTGTTTCAGCGCTACGATGCCGACGGAAGTGTGGAATGAGGCCTTCTTCCCTTGTAAGTAATCTATTCACAACCTATAAACATTAACGATTATGGCTAATACACCCGAGTTCAAGTATGCGCCTATGTTCCAGACAGGAACAGACGACACACAGTATTATCTGCTTACGAAAGACCACGTCTCCGTGGGCGAGTTCGAAGGCAAACCGATGCTGAAGATTGCCCCCGAAGGGCTTACCGCTATGGCGAATGCCGCTTTCCGAGATGTGTCTTTCATGCTGCGCCGCAGCCACAACGAGCAGGTGGCCAAAATCCTGACCGACCCTGAAGCCAGCGACAACGACAAATACGTGGCACTGACTTTCCTGCGCAATGCGGAAGTGGCTTCCAAGGGTGTCCTTCCCTTCTGTCAGGACACCGGTACCGCTATCATCCACGGCGAGAAAGGCCAGCAGGTGTGGACGGGCTTCTGCGACGAAGAGGCTCTCTCGCTGGGGGTATACAAGACGTACACCGAAGAAAATCTCCGATACAGCCAGAACGCGCCGCTTTCGATGTATGAGGAGGTGAACACCAAATGCAACCTGCCGGCCCAGATAGACATAGAGGCTACGGAGGGCATGGAGTATCGCTTCTTGTGCGTGACCAAGGGAGGCGGATCGGCCAACAAGACATACCTCTATCAGGAAACCAAAGCGATCCTGAATCCGGCCACGCTTGTCCCCTTTATGATAGAGAAAATGAAGGGCCTCGGCACCGCTGCCTGCCCGCCTTATCACATCGCTTTTGTGATCGGCGGCACATCAGCCGAGAAAAACCTGCTGACAGTGAAGTTGGCTTCGACGCACTACTACGACAACCTGCCCACTACGGGCGATGCCACCGGGCGCGCTTTCCGCGACGTGGAACTGGAAAAAGAAGTGCTGGCCGAGGCACAGCGTATCGGTCTGGGGGCTCAGTTCGGCGGCAAGTACCTGGCTCATGATGTCCGTATCATCCGCTTGCCGAGACACGGTGCTTCCTGTCCTGTCGGTCTGGGCGTCAGCTGTTCGGCCGACCGTAATATCAAGTGTAAGATCAATGCCGACGGTATCTGGATTGAAAAGCTCGACGATAATCCGGGTAGTCTGATTCCCGAAGAACTGCGCCAGGGAGGCGAGGGCGAAGTGGTTACGATCAACCTTGACCAGCCGATGGCCGACATATTGAAGGAACTGGACAAATATCCGGTTGCCACACGCCTGAGCCTGAACGGTACCATCATCGTGGGCCGCGACATTGCCCATGCCAAACTGAAAGAACGTCTGGATAGGGGCGAGGAACTGCCGCAATACATCAAGGATCATCCTATCTATTATGCCGGTCCGGCCAAGACACCGGAAGGTATGGCTTGCGGTTCGATGGGGCCCACCACAGCCGGACGTATGGATCCTTATGTGGATTTGTTCCAAAGTCACGGGGGCAGCATGATTATGTTGGCCAAGGGCAACCGCTCGCAACAGGTGACCGATGCCTGCAAGAAGCACGGCGGCTTCTACCTGGGTTCTATCGGCGGTCCGGCGGCTATTCTGGCCCAAAACAATATCAAGAGCATCGAATGTATGGAATATCCCGAGCTGGGTATGGAGGCTATCTGGAAAATCCGGGTAGAAAACTTCCCGGCTTTCATCTTGGTAGACAATAAAGGTAACGATTTCTTCAAGCAGATCAAACCGTGGAACGTGGCTAAGAAATAAGATTGCTTCCGCAGTTCGTTTTTATAGGCCGCAGGAGAATCCGTTCTTCTGCGGCTTTTTTTGTGCTCGGGTGGGGAAACTGTCGTTCGGTGGGGCGCGTGGTGTATCGGCTGTATGCCGGAGATTTTTGTTCTTTTCCCTGAAAAGGATCTGATAAGGTGTACACCTTTTCGGAAAAGGGTGTACATCAAAAAACAAAAAGGTCTACACCTTTTTTGAATTAGGTGTAGACCTTTTTTATATGTTTCCGGCTTTACCGGCGAAGATATCCGGCATCCCGTTCATGCGCCATGCTCGGACGACAGTCCGTCGGTGCTCATTCTTCCAGGCTTTCGCCGTATTCCATCTCGCCTTGTACCACCCACAGAATCTCTTCCGGGTCGTATTCTCCCATTTTGTCTTTGCGGGCCTGTTTCACTACATAATCTACGATGCGGTCCTGGTCGATGTTGATGTAGCCGTCTTTGTCCGGTGTGGCGTCAAGTATGCCGCTGGTGGCATAATAGTCCACGATCACGTCCAGGAAATAGTAGAGTTCATCGTCGCTGAAGCGTTCTTTCAACTCTTGCGGTAAATAGTTTCGGATGAAGGCCACGGTGCGGGCATCGTCCTCGGCATCCTGCAGGAGTTCCTGTTCCAGACTGTCCATGATGATCGGATTTAGAGAATGGCTTTCAATTTGTCCTCGAACACCGACTTGGCTGCGGCGCCTACTTGCTTGTCCACCACCTGTCCGTCCTTGAGAAACAATACGGTGGGTACATTGCGGATGCCGAAACGGGACGCCAGGTCGTCGTTCTCCTCCACATCGCATTTCCCGATGACGGCCTGTCCTTCATAGGCCTCGGCAAGGGCCTCGATGTCCGGCCCGATTTTCTTGCAAGGGCCGCACCAGGTAGCCCAAAAGTCTATTACGAGGGGCTTCCCGGAAGCCACCAGTTCTTCGAAATTCGAATCTGTAATTGCTAATGCCATTTCTGTTCTGTTTTTTTATGTTGCGCCGCAAATATACTAATTTATTTTGTAGGACAACTCGGGTTTGCTCTCGATATAAGAAATTAATTCCTTTTTAACGGAAATCTTCGCCGTGCGCGATTGCAGGGTCAGGTGCATCTTCTCTTCGGCGTCATATACCTGAAAATATAAATTCGTATGCCCCGGACTGCTTTTCAGCAATGAGGTGAGGGAGAGTAGCGTGTCGCCGTCCAGTGCATCGAGCGCCATCGTGATAGTAAGGCTTTCTATCAGTTTGTCTTTTACGTCGGCCAGATATTCTATTTTCCCGATTTTGAATTCCAGCCGGCTGGGATCCCATTGACGGGGCTGGCAGCGGGCGGTGATGAACAGCGTGCTCCCCACTTCCATGTAAGAGCTCCAGGTGGGCCAGTCCTGGCCGAACAGGGCTATCTCGAAAGAGCCGCTGTAGTCCTCCAGCGTGACGATACCGTAGGGCTTTCCGGCTTTTGATACGCCTTTGCGCATGGCGGTGACGATGCCTCCCAGCGTCAGGTCGGTGTTGGCAAGCGGTGTCAGGTCGTTCAGATCGGTCATGCGGACATTGCATACGTGTTGCAGGATGACGGAAAATTCGTCCAACGGATGGGCCGACAGGTAGATGCCCACTAGGTCGCGCTCCTTGTTCAGGCGTTCCAAAGCGCTCCAGGGAGCGGCCGGCGGTATTTCGGGGGTGGCGATCTCTACCATGTCGAAGCCTCCGAAAAGGGAATTTTGTGCCGTGTCTTTGTCTGTCTGATAGCGGGAACCGTAGCGCGCCAACAGTTCGAGAAAGGTCTCGCCTTTCACGTTCTTGGCGTAGAACTGTTCGCGGGTGATTTCGGTGAAACAGTCGAAGGCCCCCGAAAGAACCAGGCTTTCCAGACCGCTGCGTTTGCAGGCGCTGATGGAAACACGCTGTACGAAGTCGAAGATGCCTTTGAAGGGGCCTCCTTCCTCCCGGGCTTCCACGATGGCGTCTACAGCCGATTCGCCCAGCCCTTTGATGGCTCCCAGACCGAACCGAACGTTTCCCAGTTCGTCTACACTGAATTTCCGGCGGCTCTTGTTGACGTCCGGTCCCAGCGTGTCGATGCCCAGCGCCTTGCATTCGCTCATCAGCTTGGTGATGTCGGTGATGTTGGCCAAACTTCGGCTCATCACGGCTGCCATGTATTCGGCCGGGAAATTCGCTTTGAGATAGGCGGTCTGATAGGCCACCCACGAATAGCAGGTGGCGTGGCTTTTGTTGAAGGCATAGGAGGCGAATTTTTTCCAGTCGCTCCAGATCTTTTCCAGGATTTTCGGGTCGTGCCCGTTTTTCTTTCCGCCTTCAATAAATTTGGGGTACATGTGGTTCAGCTTTTCTATCAGCTTTTTACCCATGGCTTTACGTAACGTGTCACTTTCGCCGCGCGTAAAGTTGGCCAGTTGTCTGGACAAAAGCATCACCTGCTCCTGATAGACGGTGATTCCGTAGGTGTCTTTCAGGTATTTCTCCATGCAGGGGATGTCATATTCCACCGGTTTTCGTCCTTGTTTGCGGTCGATGAAATCGGGAATGTAATCCATCGGTCCCGGGCGGTAGAGCGCATTCATGGCGATGAGATCTTCGAAGGTGGAGGGCTGCAACTCGCGCAGGTATTTCTGCATGCCGGCGGATTCGAACTGGAAGGTGCCGATGGTGTGACCGTCGCAATAGAGCTTGTAGGTGGCCGGGTCGCAGATGTCAAGCAAGTCTACATCCACTTCAATGCCTAGGCTGTCGCGTATGTTGGCCTGGCATTCCTTGATGATGGATAAGGTCTTCAGCCCGAGAAAGTCCATCTTGATGAGCCCCGTGTCTTCGATGACCGAGCCTTCGTATTGGGTACAGCGGAGCTTCTCGCCGGTTTCTTTGTCCTCGGCAGTGCTTACCGGCACCCAGTCCGATACATCGTCCCGGCAGATGATGACACCGCAGGCATGCACGCCGGTGTTGCGTACGTTGCCTTCCAGCATACGGGCGTAGCGCAGGGTGTCGCGCAATACGGGGTTGGGCGAGGCTTCGGCTTCCTGTAATTCTGGGATGCAGGCGATGGCATTGGGTAGGTTCATCTTGCGGGACTTCCCGTTCTCGTCGTCGGGAAGTTTGTCGGGTATCAGTTTGCACAGGCCGTTTGATATGTCCAGCGGCAATTTCTGTACACGGGCCACATCCTTGATGGCCAGCTTGGTGGCCATGGTTCCGTACGTAATGATATGCGCCACTTTCTCTTCGCCGTATTTCTGGGTCACCCAGCTCAGGACTTTGCCGCGCCCGTCATCGTCGAAGTCCACGTCGATATCAGGCAGCGAGATGCGGTCGGGATTCAGGAAACGCTCGAACAGCAAGTCGTATTGTATCGGGTCTATCTTCGTAATTCCCAAGCAGTAGGCAACGGCGGATCCGGCGGCGGAACCACGTCCCGGTCCCACGGATACATTCAGTTCGTGGCGGGCGGCATTGATATAATCCTGCACGATAAGGAAGTAGCCTGGGAATCCCATCGTTTTCATGACGTGCAGTTCGAAGTTGATCCGTTCCCGCACATGTTCGGGCAACGGGTCGCCATACATGTTTTTAGCGCCGGCATATGCCAGTTTTCCCAGGTAGTCGGCTTCCAGTTTCAGCCGGTACAGTTTATCCACACCGCCCAGTTTTTGTATTTTGCTTTCGGCTTCTTTGCGGCTCATCACTTCGTTGCCGTTTTCGTCGCGTGTAAACTCCTCAAACAGTTCCTCCGTAGTGTATTTGGTCCGGTAGCTCTCCTCGGTTCCGAATTCTTCGGGGATGGAGAAGTTGGGCATGATGGGGGCATGGTCGATACTGTAGAACTCCACTTGATCGCATATGGCACACGTATTGGCCAGTGCCTCGGGAACGTCGGCAAATACCTCGTTCATTTCCGCGCGGGTCTTGAACCATTCCTGTTTGGAATAGAGCATACGTTTGGGATCGTCCAGGTCGCGGTTGGTGCTCAGGCAGATCAAACGGTCATGTGCCTCGGCATTCTCCTGATCCACAAAGTGGCAGTCGTTTGTACATACGAGCTTTACGTTGTGCTTGCGTGCCAGTTCGATGAGCTGGGCATTGGCCCGCTGTTGCAACGGGAACGTTTCCCGATTGGCTCGTTGGTTCGGGTCTTTTACTTCGTGGCGTTGGAGTTCCAGGTAATAATCCTCACCGAATACGCTTTTATACCACAGCAGCGCTTCTTCGGCGCCGGCCAGATCGCCTTTCAATATCTTGTTGGGTACTTCGCCCGCTATACAGGCCGAGCAGACGATAAGTCCTTCGCTATGGGCCTGTAATTCGACCCGGTCCGTACGCGGTCGGGTATAGAATCCGTCGGTCCAGGCCTTCGATACCAGTTTTACGAGATTATGGTAACCTGTTTCGTTCTTGGCCAGTACGACCAAGTGGTAACGGCGGTTGTCGTTCTTGTCGCGGTCGGTAAGTCGTCCCGAGGCCACATACATCTCGCAGCCGAAAATGGGTTTGAACAGACGTTTGCGTGCGGCCTCCAACTCTTTGCGGGCCGTATCCAACTGCTCTTCTATCGGCGGAAAGGCCGGTGGTGCCTCCGGTGCCCGTTCGATAGCATCTTCCGGTATGGGTTCCCCGTTGGCCAGTGCTTTTTTTCGTTTCTCTTGAGTTTCGGCCTCCAGGCGTTTCTGTTCGTCGTTCCACTCTGCCAAAGCGGCGTCCTCACCGTTTTCGAGCAAGCTTATGCGCTTTTTCCATCGTTTGATGTCAGCATTGGTTCCGCTGTTCTTTTTCGTTGTGTAATTAAAGAACTCCTTGATGCCCATCATGTTTCCGTGGTCGGTGATGGCCATACCGCGCATCCCGTCCTTGATGGCCTTATCTACCAGGCGGGGGACACTGGCCTGCCCGTCCAGGATGGAGTACTGGGTATGTACGTGAAGGTGTACGAAATCCTGCATAATCGTGTGTATGGGTTGGGAATTGATTTTTCGGTTTAAAGTTACGGCTCTTTGGGCAAATAGGCAATGCAGGACGCTTGTTTTTTCGGATACGGACTGTAAAATCCTCCTTTTCCGCTTTTCCGCATCAAAAGTCTATTCGATAATTTTGCCTGTTGTTAAAATATGCGTATCTTTGTCAATCAAAAGATTGAATACGCTTCATGGGAAGAAGACTCAAGAAACTGAAGAAAATAAGGTTGCATCGTGAAGGTACGCATACGCTGGTATGGGGAGGAGCGGCTCTGTTGTTGCTGAATGCAATCCTTTTTTGTGCTTTCGGGGGAGGGCTGGCTCTGTATGTAATGGCTGCCGCCTGCGTGATCGTTTATTTGATTGTTGTAAATTTCTTCCGCTGCCCGATACGGTTGTTTGAGGGGGATACGGAGAAAGTCGTAGTAGCTCCTGCCGATGGTAGGATTGTAGTCATTGAGGAAGTGGAAGAAAATGAGTACTTTCACGACAAGCGTATCATGGTGTCCATCTTTATGAGTTTGGTAAATGTGCATGCCAACTGGATTCCGGTAGACGGAACGATCAAGCTGGTACGTCATCATAACGGTAACTTTCACAAGGCTTGGTTGCCTAAAGCCAGTATCGAAAACGAGCGCTCCACAGTGGTGATTGAAACGCCGGAAGGGGTAGACATTATGGCTCGGCAGATAGCCGGCGCGATGGCCCGCCGCATCGTTACGTATGCCCATGAAGGAGAAGAATGCTATATCGACGAGCACATGGGCTTCATCAAGTTCGGTTCGCGTGTAGATGTGTATCTGCCTTTGGGGACGGAAATCTGTGTGAAGATGGGGCAGAAGACAACAGGTAACGAGACCATCCTCGCACGGTTGGCCTAAATAAATGAGAAAGATGTCATGGCAAATTCCTTGACTAAACATATTCCGAACAGCATCACCTGCTGCAACCTGATATGCGGTTGCATGGCGACGGGAGCTGCTTTCCACGGCAACTACGGTTGGGCCGTGCTCATGATTCTTGCCGGTGCCGTATTCGACTTTTTCGACGGGATGAGTGCCCGGCTTTTGGGGGTGTCCTCCCCCATAGGCAAGGAACTGGATTCATTGGCCGATGTGGTGACGTTCGGTGTGGCGCCTTCTGCCATGTTGTTTCATCTATTCACGGAGGTGGCTTATCCCGCTTTCCTCATCCCTTTGCAGCGTTTTGTTCCTTATACGGCTTTTCTGATGGCGGCTTTCTCCGCCTTGCGGCTGGCCAAGTTCAATCTTGACGAGCGGCAGACTTCCTCATTTATCGGACTGCCCACGCCGGCTAACGCGCTCTTTTGGAGTTCGCTCATCGTGGGGCAATACAGTTTTCTGCTTTCCGAGAAGTTCAATGCGGCATTGCTTTTTCTGGTGATGCTGTTGTTTTGCTTGTTGCTCGTGGCCGAACTTCCCCTTTTTGCACTGAAGTTTAAAAACCTGTCGTGGAAAGACAACAAAGTAAAGTACGTGTTCCTGTTGGGCTGCTTGCCTATGCCGTTTTTGCTGGGCTATAGCTGTTTCTCGGGCATCGTGATGTGGTACGTTTTACTTTCTTTAGTCTCCCTTAAGAAAGGCTGACGTTTTGTGGCACGATCCTTGCCTGTTTTTCTTTAAAAACAAGTTTTTGTCTATGGGACCACTCGGATGTATTTTTGTATTCTTTATAGCGTTAATTCTTGCGGTGCTGGTGGCCGTGAGCAATATTGTTAAGGCTTTATTCGGTTTTACACGGGGGATGAATCCTTTCGGTACCGATAGCCGGACACAGGACCGGCAGACGTATGCTTCGGATGCCGGTTCCCGCTCTTCCGACACGGGGAAAAACCAGTCCTCCTCTTCTAAAAGCAAGATTTTTGATGACAACGAAGGGGAATACGTGGATTATGAAGAAATAAAAGACTGACCGGCACCTTCTTTATCTTTAATCGGGCACGGTTTTGCCGGTTCTCTCAGCGTTTGCGGGCAAAGAACCGCTTCATGAGATCCATAGACTCTTCAGCTAAAACTCCGGTGGTGACTGCGGTACGGGGATGCAATGCTTCCGGGGCCAATCGTCGGTAACCGCGTTTCTCGTCGGGGGCGCCGTACACCAGACGGCCCAGTTGCGACCATCCGATAGCGCCCGCGCACATGACACAAGGCTCTACCGTGACATACAGCGTACATTCCGACAGGTATTTGCCCCCCAGTGCATTGGATGCCGCCGTGAGAGCCTGCATTTCGGCATGTGCCGTTACGTCCGTCAAGGTCTCTGTCAGGTTATGCGCACGGGCTATCACCGTGTTGCGGCAAACCACCACCGCCCCCACCGGAATCTCATCTTTCCGAAAGGCACGCTCCGCTTCGGCGAGCGCCATTTTCATATATCTTGCATCTTCTTCCATGCTTTCTTCTTGATAAATCTTTGCAAAAATAGTATATTTCTGAGGTTTGCCCCGTAAAAATCCGTATTTTTGTGGGTAAAACGGAACAGGGAGTATGGCATCACACAACGACACCGGTCGGAAAGGGGAGCAACGGGCCGCCGACTATCTGGAGGCGCAGGGCTACACCATTCGTCATCGGAACTGGCGGTGCGGACGGAAAGAGCTGGACATCGTTGCCGAGAAAGAGGGACGCCTGGTGATTGTGGAGGTGAAGACGCGGAAGAACGCCGACTTCGGAAGTCCTGAAGAGGCCGTTACACCGATGAAAATCCGTCGTATCGTAGCGGCTACGGATGCTTATCTGCGTCAATACGGGATAGACGCCCCGGTGCGTTTCGATGTGATAGCCGTGACGGGTGACGGAACGGAAGACGGCAGTCTGGAGCATATAGAACATGCTTTCTATCCTCCGTTGTGGTAAGCCGCCGGCCCGGTTCATTTTAAAAGGATAAGCGTATGGATACTTTTTTTTGTTTAGACAATTCGCCCGCTTTCGAGCTGATAGAGCTTGATACGGTGGACTCTACGAATAATTTTCTGAAGCATTACCGTCCCTTGCGGCAGCGTGAGATGACGGTGGTGACGGCGGAGTTTCAGGACAGTGG
>CAJUDC010000091.1 GCA_910584955.1 uncultured Paraprevotella sp.
AGCAACAGACTCATAATCTGGAGGTCCCTGGTTCAAGCCCAGGCTGGTCCACAAAGAAAAATTTCAGAAATTCAGGCCGTAATCAAATATTGATTACGGCTTTTTTTATGGGTTCCTGCATCGGAATATATACCCAACCCGACACTGCTACGCACTTTTCCTACCTATTCTTCCTTGTCTGTTACATGGAAAGACGTATATTTGCACATGACAATACCGGATAAAGGCTGAAAAACGACACCGGACGCCGGTAACTTCTGCCCGTCACGACCAGAAAGAACCAATTTATAACCCTTTTATTTAATCGTATGAAACCGCAAAACACTGCTGCTCCCCGCTTGGAATCGCTCGATGCCCTCAGGGGATTCGACCTTTTCTGCCTGGTAGGACTGGAAGAGGTGATTCACGCTCTAAACCATGCTACAGACGCCCCTTGGATGGACAAACTCATGTGGGCTTTCACCCATGCCGAATGGGAAGGCTTCTCACCGTGGGACCTTGTCATGCCCTTGTTCATGTTCATGGCCGGTGTGACCATCCCCTTTGCTTTCTCGCGCTACAAGCAGACTTCTATCCCCTCAGGCATATACCGACGTATTGCCAAAAGAGTCGTTCTGCTATGGATATTCGGCATGATGTGCCAAGGCAACCTGCTGGGGCTGAATCCCGACCGATTCTATCTTTACAGCAACACCCTCCAAGCCATTGCGGCAGGTTATCTGATAGCCGTCCTCCTGTTCCTGCACACTCGTTTCAAGGCACAAGTCGCTGTGGCCGTCGGTCTGCTGGCTATCTATTGGTGCGGAATGGAATTTATCGGATGCAACGGTTACGGCAACGGTATCTACACCCCTGAGGGGAATTTTGCGGAATGGCTCGACCGCATCTGCCTGGGACGCTTCCGCGACGGAGCATGGACGGACAACGGCACCGTGGTATTCGCTCCGGGCTATCATTACACGTGGATATGGAGCACCCTCACCTTTGGCGTCACCACTCTGACCGGTGTTTTTGCGGGGCACTTGTTAAAATCGAAAGACATCACCCCCCTGCGCAAATTCCATCTACTGATGGCCGGAGGTGCCGTCATGACAGCTCTCGGATGGATATGGGGACTGGAGCATCCGGTCATCAAACGCTTATGGACCGGATCCATGGTGCTTGTCAGCAGCGGCTACTGCTGGTTGCTGATGGGTATCTTCTATTACCTGATCGACTGCCGGGGATACAGAAAACATATCGGCTGGCTCAAAGTGTACGGCATGAACTCCATCGTGGCCTATATGCTCGCATGCTGCATACGCTTCCACTGTATCGGGCAATCGCTCTTCTACGGTCTGGCACCTTATCTGGGAGACTACTACCCCGTACTTATCACAGTGTCCAATGCAGCGGTGATCTACCTGATATTGGCCGTCATGTATAAAAACAGAATTTTCCTGAAGGTATAATCCCTATTGGGTTCGTTCCGGTCTGCGGAGCTTCTTATCAGCCTGGCAGACAGAACATGAAAAAGTTTGCTTCCTGCGTCGGGAAGCAAACTTTTTTTATTCATCAAACATCCGCATTTCGCCCACCCCGTTCCTCGCAGGGTGAGAAAAAACACATTTCTGCCGCCGGAAATGTTAAAATGTAAAAGATAATCAGCAAAAACTTGTTTCCTTATCAAATATTCGCTTCATTTGCAATAGACTTTTATCTTATAGAATATAGCGCAGGCGGACTTGTTCCGACGGCGACGTGCACAAAAACAAATGACTAAAGACTTCTCCTCATGGGCAGACAAACTGCCTATGCCCCGCACGCAAGCGGAACTCCAATCACAGGTGATCGACTGGCTGCGATTTCCACTGACATTCTTCGTACTCGTCGTACATGTCAATCCGCAACTGAGCCCTTTTGCCACTCCCATACCGGACATCGACTTCATGCACCTGACTTTATGCGATTTCTACACCCTGCTGGGCAGAACGGGAACGCTTATCGGCCTCATGACCGTTCCTTTCTTCTTTTTCGTCAGCGGATATTTCTTCTTTTATAAAACAGAAACGTGGAACCGGACCGTATATCGGACTAAGATAGCCAAAAGAGTGAGGAGCCTGCTCGTCCCTTACCTGACATGGAACCTGCTTTGTCTGTTGTTGACCATCTCCCACGATGCTTTCAAATACTTTACACAAGGACAACCGCAGGAACTGCTGGAAGCCTTCATGAACCAATACGGCAGTTTCGGGAAAATCGTATCCTATTTCTGGACCAGCTCGATATGGGACATAGGTAGCACCAATCTGCTGGGATCCCGCACATGGATGTCAGGGCCCATCATCCTGCCGTTCTGGTTTCTGCGGGACCTGATTGTCATATCGTTGCTGTCGCCTCTCGTCTATCGGGCTATTAAATGGGGATCATGCTATTTGATCGGCCTGTTGGGGGTGGCCTATATTCTGAAACTATGGACAACTCCCGGCCTGGGTGTCACCGGTATCTTCTTTTTCACTTTCGGAGCCTGGCTCAGCCTGAACCGGAAAAATATCGTCGAGACATTCCATCCTTTCAGAAAGCTCATCGGAGGACTGACATTCATTTTCCTCATAGCCTGCCTGACAGTGGAGCACAAGCATATAACACCGATACTGAACAATCTGTTTTGCCTGACGGGAATGATCAGCGCCATCAATCTGGCAGCCCGGCTGCTGGAAAAGGGAAAAATCGCCGTACGCCCCCGGCTTTCACAAACCTGCTTCTTCGTATATGCGCTGCACGGCATGAGGATAGCCCGCTTCTCCTTTCTGGGAATGGGAATGACCGTTGCCGGCTCACTGTTCTGCGCCCGGCAAGGAATAGTGGGTACGTTGCTGGCCTACCTGGCCTCCCCCGTTCTCGGGCTTATCTTCTGCCTGTTGCTTTTCGGCCTGATGAAACGATTCACACCGGGTTTTCTGAAGATACTTATCGGAGGACGCCTGTAGCATATTTTCGGGGAGGCCGTTACAAACAAGCAGACAGGCGCTCCACAAACCCGGTTCAAACCGTCGTTTGCATACATCACGTCATGAAACGAACAAACCAAACCGTGACGTGTAGCGATCATGCCATGATGTAAAGTCGCAGTCCTCTAACCGGCAAATAACAGCGGTGGAACCGCAAGTTTTCCGTTTTTATTCCCTATATTTGCGCCATGAAACGTTTTTCATTGTTTTTATCTCTTGTCCTTACTGTCATCTGTTCCAGTCGGGCCGTTCCAACGGACAGTCTTCACATCGTGTTTGTAGGCAACAGCATCACCCAAGGGGCCCTGCTTGCCCATCCGGCTGCCGAAGCACCGCCCGCCACAGCGGCAGCGTATCTGGGCGCCCGGTGTCCGGCTCTCCATGTCGACTTCAGCAACTGCGGAGTAAGCGGCTCCACCACCGTCGATTTTCTGCCGGTAGCCGATAAGTTGTTTCCTCGGGTGATAAGCGCCGCCAACGGATTCGCCTCACAGCCGGGGCTGATGATTTTCAGCATCTCGCTGGGCACAAACGACAGCGCCAGCACCCGCACGACCGGCGCTCCGGTACTGCCCCAGCAGTATTATACCAATCTCAAGGTGATCGTTGACGAACTGTTGAAAACCTACCCCGGTTGCAAAGTGGTGCTCCAATATCCGTTGTGGTACAGCCCCACCACCTTCAACGGAGCCATGTATCTGCAAGCGGGCCTGGACCGGCTGCAAAGCTATTTTCCCATGATCGAACGGCTGGTGAAAGAGTATGCAGACACCCACCCCGGCCGGGTATGGGACGGTGACCCGAAAGCGTTCTCCCTGTTTCGCGAACACCACCAAGAATATTTCACACCGGAAAACGGCCATGCCGGTACATTCTACCTGCACCCCAACCGGCGCGGTGCCGAAGTGCTGGGCCGCATCTGGGGCGAAACGATATTGAAGGCTGCCGGCATAAAGTAATCCGAAAAGACGACCGCCGCAGGAAGCCTTTCTCCCTATACCCACGCAAACCCCAACCATAATGAAGATACTACCGGTCATTATCTTATGCTTCGCCACCCTGAACCTTCCGGCACAAACGCAAAGCGAAACGGCACGGAAAATGGAGAAAGCAGGGTTCACGAACATACAAAGCATAGCCCCCGACATACAGGTGAGCCTGATGTATGCGCGAGCCGACAACTTCACCGGAAAGATTCTCTACACCGACCTGCGCGAAGCCTATCTGCACCCCAAAGCCGCCAAGGCGCTGGCCAAGGCACAACGGATTCTGAAACAATCCCACCCGGACCTGAGCCTGAAAGTGTACGACGCAGCCCGCCCCATGCACATTCAGCAACGGATGTGGAACGTAGTGGCCGGCACCCCGAAAGCCGTCTATGTGAGCAACCCCAAAAACGGAGGCGGACTGCACAACTACGGTATGGCAGTGGATCTCACCCTATGCGACGCACAGGGCGACACGCTGCCGATGGGTACCGTCATCGACTATCTGGGCACCTACGCACATATCACCCGCGAAGAAGAATGGGTCCGAAAGGGAGTGCTGACCGCAGAGGCCAAACGCAACCGCGAACTGTTGCGCAGCGTCATGCGACAAGCCGGATTCCGCCCGCTCAATACGGAATGGTGGCATTTTAATTTCATCAGCCGTGCCGAAGCCAAGGCACACTATAAACCCATACCCTGACCGACGATGCTGAACGAAGCCACCCTAGCCTTTGCCGAACGCCATGCCGACGACGACGTGCGCCGCCTGGCTTTGCAACCCGTCCCCGATCCGGCTGTCAACCTGACGGCGGCCCTGCAACAGATCGAAGGACGACAACTGGCCCGCCGGAAGTTGCCCGGATGGGCGGCATGTCCGGGCATGATCTTCCCGCCCCGGCTTTCGATGGAACAATGCTCGTCGGAAGCCACAGCCCGTTACAAACAAGAAATAGTGAAACGATTGTTCGGAAAAGCGGCAGACACGGCTCTCCTTCAGGGTACGTTCGCCGACCTGACCGGCGGTTTCGGAGTAGATTTCAGTTATCTGGCCCCCTTGTTCAACCGGGCCGTCTACGTAGAACGCCTGCCTCATCTGTGCCGGATTGCCCGACACAACCTCGACTGTCTGGGTTTGCAGAGAGCCGAAATCATCAACAGCGACGCAACGGAATATCTGCCCACCCTGCCGGCGGCCGATCTTCTGTTCATGGATCCGGCCCGGCGCGACGGAAGCGGACGCAAGACCGTGGCCATCGCCGACTGCGAGCCCAATCTGGAAATCCTGCAACCGCTTTTACGGGAGAAAGGACGTTTCACGTTGATCAAACTGTCGCCCATGCTGGACATCGGTCTGGCCCTGCAACGTCTGCCTGGCATCAGTCAGGTGCATGTTGTAAGCGTGGCGGGCGAATGCAAAGAACTGTTGCTTGTGATGCCACAAACCCCGTCCGGCTCTGTTCCCTCCATACATTGCGTCAATCTGACGGACAAAAGCACAGCCCTCCCGTTCGTATTTACCCTGGAAGAAGAAGCTGCCACCTCGTGTACCTATACGACAGCGCTGAAGAAATATTTATACGAACCCAACGCCTCGCTGCTGAAAGCACAAGCCCAACGCATCACAGCCGTCCGGTTCGGCCTGGAGAAACTGCATCCGAACAGTCATCTGTACACGTCCGACCGGCTCCTTACCGATTTCCCAGGACGCATGTTTCGGATAGAGGCCGCATCGGGATTCGGGAAAAAAGAAAGCAGGGATTTACTGAAGAATCTGTCCAAAGCCAACCTGACGGTACGGAACTTCCCGGCCTCGGCAGCCGATCTACGCAAACGCCTCCGTCTGACGGACGGAGGCGACATTTATTTGTTTGCCACCACAACTGCCGATGGCAAGCATATACTGATACGTTGCAGCAAGCCGTCGTAAGCCGC
Organism: uncultured Paraprevotella sp.; assembly: GCA_910584955.1. GTDB lineage: Bacteria > Bacteroidota > Bacteroidia > Bacteroidales > Bacteroidaceae > Paraprevotella. Next base: position 5,912 of record CAJUDC010000091.1, read on the forward strand.
CGGCTGCCGCCCGGTCTGTCAGAGCGCTTTCTGCCAGCACCGACGGTGCTTATGAACCTCGGCATCCAGGTAAGCCCATTGCCCCTGGCTCTTCTCATTGGTCTCCAACTGGGGATGCGTCTCCCCAAACTTGAAACCCATCTGCTGACAAATGGGAATAAGGTCGGCAAAAAGCATTGCATTCACCCCTTTATTCTGATATTCGGGAAGCACCGCCACCAGCAACAGGTCCACAATGTCGGAATGTTTCCAATACATGGCCTTCAGCAGATGCACCCACCCGAACGGGAACAACTTTCCCCGGGCTTTCTGCAACGCCCGGGAGAGCGAGGGCATGCCCACCCCCATAGCCACCGGCTGCCCGTCCTGATCCTCAACGACGGTGAGCAGACGCAAATCGATAAAAGGCAGATACGTATTTATATATTGGTTGATCTGACGTTCGTTCATCTCGGAATAACCGTATAGCGGTGCATAAGCCTTATTCACCACATCAAAAATCCGCAACCCGTAGTTGCTGCGGCGGATTTCCTTTACGCTAGTGAACTTCCGTACATGCAGATTATAACGTTTGGCACTCATCTCGGCCACCCTGAAGTATTTATCGGAATGCGCCGTGTGGGTAGCGTCGGGTACGGTTATCTTCCGTTCCACCCAATCCACTTCCTTTTCGTAACCCAAACTTTCCATGTGCCCGGCATAATACGGGTAATTATAAGTCGTCGACATGGTACTGAGCTGATCAAAGCCTCCCGTGAGCATCCCTTCGGGGTCCATATCCGTAAAGCCCAGCGGTCCCACGATACGGTCCATTCCTTTTTCTCTGCCCCACTGTTCCACCGTCTTGAGCAAGAGCCTGCTCACTTCACGGTCGTCGATAAAATCAATCCACCCGAACCGTACATTACGCACCTTCCATGTCTCGTTTGCCTTATGGTTTATAATAGCGGCCACACGCCCCACGACCTTGCCGTCCCGATAGGCCAGAAAATAATCCGCCTCACAAAACTCAAAGGCCGCATTCTTCGAGGGGTTGAACGTGTCCTTCAGATCTTCGTAAAAATCGGGCACCGCATAGGGGCAATCTTTATATAATTGATAATTAAAACGTATGAAGGCCTTCAAATCCCGGGAATCGGATACTTTTTTTATAGTCAGGGTCATTACATTCCTTTTTAGGTTCGATAAGAATAGCAAAGGTAGCTCTTTTTTCCGTACAATGCTGCTCCTAAGCTTAGGAAATAAACAGATTTAACGATTAAAACGGAAAAAAGAACAGAAAAATTTGGATAAAACCATTATAAGGGCTATTTTTGTTCAATTTACAAACATTTAACATTAAAAAATCAGTTATATGAAGCATTTTACAAAATTCTGTGCGGTTGCCGCCCTGCTATGGGGAACCGCAACAAGCGCTTTCGCCCAGGAAGCATCAAACGATAAAGACTACAAACCTTATCCTTACATGTTCATCGGATTGCAAGGAGGCGTACAGAACACGTTTACGAATTACGACTTCGGCAAACTGATTACGCCCACGGCTTCCGTTTCTTTCGGTAGCTACTTCACACCGGTTGTGGGAGCGCGCCTGCATGTGAACGGCTGGATGAACCGGGGCGGTTTCAAAGGTTTTGAAAAAGAATACGACTACAATTATATCACGACCAGTGCGGACGTGCTGTTGAACCTGACCAATCTGTTCTCCAGAAAGGACGACCACGTGTTCAATATTATATTACTCGGCGGTATCGGCTTGAACTACGCATGGGACAACGACGACCTGCAAGCATTGCTTACTACCCAAAACATCAGCGCACCGCTGGCATGGAAAGACAACCGCCTGTCGCACAATGCCCGTGTCGGCGTACAGTTCGATGTGAAACTGAGCAAACATTGGGGCGTCAATCTGGAAATCGCCGCCAACAACCTTTCAGACCGCTACAATTCGAAGAGCAACAACAAAGACGACTGGCAGGCAACAGCCCAACTGGGACTGGCCTATAAATTCGGATTCAAGAAGAAACCGGCCGAAATCATTCCCGTACCCGTCGAAGAATGGGCTACACGCATTGATACAGTATGGTATGACGACGTAACTTATAAAGACGTACCCGTCGAAGAAAAACTGGAAAGCAATATTTATTATGAAATACGCAAATCGGAGCCGGATCCCAAGACAAAAATTGAAGAGATCGTCAAATTTGTTAAAAGCCATGAGAACTGCAAGATTTCTATCGTAGGCTATGCCGACAAGGGTACAGGAAACCCGCGTATAAACATGAAATACTCCAAGCAGCGGGCCGAAAAAACCGTGAAAGCACTGATTGAATCGGGCGTAGACGCATCCATCATCACTAGCGATGCCAAAGGAGACACAGTGCAACCGTTCAGCGAAAACGACAGAAACCGTGTAGTCATCACCGTCACCACCGGCAAGGGTGTGAAGAAGGAAAAAGTGGTGACTAAAAAATTCCGTACTGAAGAAGTTCGTTACCGCGTGAAGTAAATTCGGTATTAAACAGACAGCCACACATAAGTCGGTGCATATCGGGAGCCATCTCCCGATATGCACCGACTTTCGTTACCTGTATTTAGTCCCGGTACGACAGCAAAAGCATTTTCCCTATACATAAATTAAAAAACAAAAAAAGTTTGAGACAATCCCGGAAATATGTTATTTTTGCAAGAAAGAGAGTCATCGGTCACGGAACGCAAACCGTCGGTCGGAAAACAAATTCCGGCATATCGGATTCCCACATATCGGAACATCCTAATGTAACTTCGTTCGTTACCTCCTGACATTCCATTGATAAAAAGCAGAAAAACATGTCCGAAGAATTAAACTTCCTTGCTGAAGCACCGGTCGAATATACCGACGAGAATATACGCCACCTGTCCGATATGGAACATGTGCGCACGCGCCCCGGCATGTATATCGGTAAGTTGGGTGACGGTTCGCATGCTGAGGACGGCATCTATGTGCTGCTCAAGGAAGTGATAGACAATAGTATTGACGAGTTCAAGATGAATGCCGGGAAACGCATTGAAATCACGGTAGAAGACAATCTGCGTGTCAGCGTCCGCGACTACGGACGGGGCATTCCGCAAGGAAAACTCATCGAAGCCGTAAGCATGCTCAACACCGGCGGTAAATACGACTCCAAAGCGTTTAAGAAAAGCGTGGGGCTGAACGGAGTGGGCATTAAAGCCGTAAACGCACTGAGCGTGCACTTCGAGGTACGGAGCTTCCGCGACGGACAAGTACGCAAAGCTACCTTCGAAAAAGGAGTGCTGACCGGAGACACCACCGAAGCTACCCAGGACGAAGCCGGAACATACATCTACTTTGAACCGGACGACACACTATTCAAACATTACTCGTTCCGAAACGAATTCATCGAAACGATGCTGCGAAACTATACGTATCTGAACACCGGACTTACCATTATGTTCAACGGTCGCCGCATCCATTCTCGGAACGGACTCGTGGACCTGCTCAACGACAATATGACCAACGACGGGCTGTATCCTATCATCCACCTGAAAGGAGACGACATTGAGATAGCATTCACACACACGGGACAGTACGGAGAAGAATATTACTCCTTCGTGAACGGACAGCACACCACGCAAGGCGGCACACACCAAAGCGCATTCAAAAAGCACATCGCCGAGACCATCAAAGAATTTTCCGGCAAAAACTTCGATTACGGCGACATCCGCAACGGACTGGTAGCCGCCATTGCCGTAAACATCGAGGAACCCATGTTCGAAAGTCAGACTAAAATCAAACTGGGTTCGCTTACGACCATCCCGGACGGCGGCATCAGCATCGATAAATTTGTAGGTGACTTTGTCAAAGAACAGGTAGATAACTTTCTTCATAAAAACACCGACATCGCAGAAGTTCTCCTGCAAAAGATCGTAGAAAGCGAGAAAGAACGGAAAGCCATCGCCGGCGTGGCCAAGCTCGCCCGCGAGCGCTCCAAAAAAGCCAATCTGCACAACCGGAAACTGCGTGACTGCCGCATCCATCTGAACGATCCGAAAGGGGAATGGCAGGAAGAGAGCTCTATTTTCATCACCGAAGGCGACTCGGCGTCCGGCTCCATTACCAAAAGCCGTAACGTGAACACGCAAGCCGTGTTCAGCCTGCGCGGTAAACCGCTCAACTGTTTCGGACTGACCAAAAAGGTGGTCTACGAAAACGAAGAATTCAACCTGCTGCAAGCCGCCCTGAACATCGAGGACGGACTTGAGGGGTTACGCTATAACAAAGTCATTGTGGCCACGGACGCCGATGTGGACGGTATGCACATCCGTTTGCTCATGATCACATTCTTCCTGCAATTCTTCCCCGATCTGATTAAAAAGGGGCACGTATACATTCTACAGACTCCCTTGTTCCGTGTTCGGAACCGCAAGAGCAAAATCAACAAGGCCCGTCTCAAGCAACTTGAAGAAAAGCGGACCGAAGCTAGCGGTGCCGAAGGCAAAGAGAAGAAGCAAACGACAGGCCCCTCCGACTTTATCACGGAGTACTGTTACAGCGACGAGGAACGCCTCGCAGCCATTGAAGCACTGGGCCCCGATCCCGAAATCACCCGTTTCAAAGGACTTGGAGAAATATCGCCCGACGAGTTCAAACACTTTATCGGTCCCGACATGAGGCTGGAACAGGTCACCCTGCACAAA
>CAJUDC010000092.1:0-5850 GCA_910584955.1 uncultured Paraprevotella sp.
GATGAAAGAAATTAAAACCTATTTCAAAGACTTCTGCGGGAAACATCCCGAACGCTTTAAAACCGGGTTAAAATGAACAAGTACTTCTTACTATTTTTTCTCCTGGCAGGTCTTTTCCTGCCGGGATTTTCTTTTTCAGCACAAGCCCAAAATGTTGAAAAGACGGTCAGAAACCGACTGACTTCCTACTTTCGCAATTATACGACTTCATATACTACCGCCGGAGAACGCTGCAAAATAGAAAAGATAAAAGCCGACGCCTCCAAACGGGAAATCCACATCTATACCAACGAGCTATTCGGCGCCCAAGCTTTTACACGTGACAACACGGCTGAGATCTATAAAACCGTAAAACGTCTGTTGCCCACCCCTTACAATTCCTGGCGAATTACAATCTACGGCATGGATACTCCCATTGAAGAATTGATTCCCAACGCTTGGAACGACAAACCGGACAGCAAACGAACCTGGGGAGACATCACGCACAAAGGCAATCCGTGGGTAACTCCTCTTTCCCGTCCTTATACTATTACCGCCGGTTTGCAAGGTCGCCATCTTTCGGTGTGGGCCAGCCACGGACGCTACTACAGACAAGCCAAAAACGAATGGAGCTGGCAACGCCCGCGCCTGTATTGCACCGCCGAAGACCTCTTCACGCAAACCATCGTTGTACCTTATCTACTTCCGATGCTTGAAAACGCCGGAGCCTGTGTGTTCACCCCACGCGAACGCGACTGGCAGAAAAATGAAGTCATCGTAGACAACGATACCCCGCAAAGCGGGGGACAATACACCGAAACCAACGGAAAATATGCGTGGAGTGACGGAGGAACCGGATTTGCCCATCGGCAGAAAACATACCTCGACAACGAAAATCCATTCGTTCAAGGCACCGCGCGATGCGTCAATGCACAACCCGGAAAAGCCCAAGCATCCACACTGACATGGACCCCGGACATACCGACCGACGGGCGTTATGCCGTATATGTTTCCTACGTTACTACTCCCACCAGTGTAAGCGACGCGCAATATACCGTTCGCCACCGAGGCATCACCACCCGCTTCCGGGTGAACCAGCAAATGGGAGGCGGGACGTGGGTTTATTTGGGCACTTTCGACTTTGAGAAAGGGTGCAACAAACAAAATTGTGTCACACTGACCAACCGGAGCAATTATCGGGGCGTGGTGACAGCGGATGCCGTACGCTTCGGAGGAGGAATGGGCAACATAGCCCGGGGGGATTCATTGACAACACCGCATGTCAGCGGTCTGCCGCGCTTTCTGGAAGGTGCCCGTTACAGCGCACAATGGGCCGGTATGCCTTATACTATCTATGGATGCAAAAGCGGGCTAAGCGACTACGGCGACGATATAAACACACGGTCGTACATGACGAACTATCTGGCCAGCGGATCAGCCTACCTGCCGGCCGACAGCGGTCTGCACGTACCGCTGGAATTGTCTGTGGCTCTGCACAGCGATGCCGGATACCGAAAAGATAACTCTCTGATCGGCTCTCTCGGTATCTACACCACCCGGTTTTACGACGGACAATTAGCAGCCGGACTTTCGCGACTGGCTTCCCGCGACTTGTGCGATATGGTACTCACCCAAGTGGAAAACGATCTGAAATATACCTTCGGACGATGGAACCGCCGGCAGATGTTCGACCGCAATTACAGTGAAACACGCGAACCGCAAATACCGTCCATGATTCTGGAAATGCTCTCGCATCAGAATTTTGCCGACCTGAAACTCGGCCACGACCCTTATTTCAAATTCACAATGGCCCGGGCCATATACAAAGCCATCCTTAAATACACAGCCGTGCAACATAACGACCGTTCGTTCACGGTGCAACCGCTACCCGTCGTCAACAGCGCCGCACAAATCAACCCTGAAAGCGGTACCGTCACGCTAACCTGGGCCCCACAACGAGATCCGTTGGAACCGAAAGCACTTCCCCACGGTTATGTGGTCTATACCCGTATGGGGAACGGAGGTTTCGATAACGGGACCTACTGCAAAGATCCCGTATTTACCCTCAATGCACAAGCCGACCTGCTTTACAGTTTCAGAATCACAGCCGTAAACGATGGAGGAGAAAGTATGCCCAGTGAAGAACTATGTGCCATGCTATCTTCCCAAAACCGTGCCAAAGTGCTCATCGTAAACGGATTTCAGCGCGTAGCCGGTCCGCAACCGATCGAAAACGATTCGTTGCTGGGCTTCGACATGCAGACAGACCCTGGCGTTGCCTACGGCCACATACCGGGATTCTGCGGCCGGCAATTGTACTTCAACAAAGACGGATACGGAGGTGAAGAAGAGAACGGACTGGGTTACAGCGGCACGGAACTTGAAGGCATGCTCATCGCCGGCAACACGTTCGACTTTACCACTCTACACGGCCGCGACATACAGGCTGCCGGTCTGTATTCGTTTGCCTCATGCAGCCGTGGCGCTGTAGAGCAACAGATCGTTAATCTCAATGATTACGACGCTGTAGATCTGCTGATGGGACTGGAACGTTACGACGGCTACAGTACCCGTCCTTTCAAAACCTTCCCCCCCGCCCTGCAAAGAGCCTTGGAAGATTATACCCGCCTACGCGGAAACCTGTTGGTAAGCGGTGCTTATATAGGTAGCGACATGACGACAGCCGAGGAACAACAGTTCACCGCCCGCATACTGAAATACCGACCGGTCGGCTCCGTAGCCACCGAAACAGTCAGCGGCCTGAACGGTATGAACATGCAATTCGACATTTTCCGGCAACTCAACGAAGAGCGTTACGCCGTAACCCGGGCTGACTGTCTGTCACCGGCTGAAGACGGAGCTTTCTGCGCGATGCTCTACGAAGGATGCAACCAGTGTGCCGCCGTGGCCTATGGCGGGAAAAATTACCGCTGCATGGCTCTCGGCTTTCCGCTTGAATCCGTGAAACAGGCTGACAAACGCAAAAAAATGATGGCCGGCATTCTCAAATTCCTCCTCAGCCGGTAAACTTTTCAAAAAAATCACGTTATATTTGCATGTTATCTACCTAATAAATAAAAATTATGTTCCAGATACAAACCAATTCCTCCGGTAGCCGTCATCTGACCATCACCGAACAACAACTGGCAACCATCGAAAAATACGCACTTTTCCGGGATCTGATAGACAGTCACGGCATTATCAATGAGAGCGTGCTGGACAAACTGAAATTGAACGTACGTTCCCTCATGGAATCCGATACCGAATGCACCGATCTGCTTGACTTGTGCCGGGAAGTGCTATTCCACGACAACATGAAAGCGTTCGGACTACAACAGCTCGTCACCTTATACGTCAATTGGATACAGACCCAAAGAGAGCTTGAGATTCAAGAAGACTAAGAATAACATTTTCAAACGATGAAAGATTACCGATTGAGCGACTGGCTTCCCACCACCCGCAAGGAGATGGAACTGCGTGGATGGAGCCAGGCGGATATTATTCTGTTCAGTGGCGATGCCTATGTAGATCATCCCTCTTTCGGGGCGGCGGTGATCGGTCGGACATTGGAGGCCCAGGGATTACGGGTGGCTCTTGTGCCGCAACCTGACTGGCACGGTGATTTCCGCGATTTTAAGAAACTGGGCCGGCCGCGTTTATGGTTCGGTATCGCTCCGGGCTGCATGGATTCGATGGTGAACAAATACACTGCCAACCGCCGTCTACGCAGCGAAGATGCATATTCACCGGACGGACGGCACGACATGCGCCCCGAATACCCCACCCTGGTCTACACGCGCATTCTGAAGAACCTGTACCCCGATACGCCGGTAGTACTGGGCGGCATCGAAGCCTCATTGCGCCGACTGACCCATTACGACTACTGGCAAGAAGCGCTTAGGCCCAGTATACTGGTAGAGAGCGGAGCCGACCTGATTGTATACGGCATGGGCGAGAAGCCCACTATAGAAATAGCCCAACGGCTGTCCACCCTCCTTGAAGAACAACCGCACCTAGCAGAATACGACGAAGAAGGAAACGCCGTTATCGGATTACGGGCTTTCCGGGAAGCCATGCAGACGAACGGTCCCGTCCCCCAGACAGTAGCCTTATATAATAAGGAGAACATTCCGGGAGGTATCGTCCCGGACGATATTCTACTACACAGCCACGAAGATTGCCTGGCTCATCCCCAGCGGCAGGCTGAGAACTTCAGACATATTGAAGAAGAAAGTAACAAATACGAAGCACAGCGCATCATACAACCCACGGGAGAGCACTACGTTGTGGTGAATCCCCCTTATCCACCTATGTCGCAAACTGAACTGGACGCATCTTTCGACCTGCCTTATACCCGGCTTCCACACCCCAAATACAAAGGAAAGCGCATACCGGCTTACGAAATGATCAAGTTCTCTGTCAATCTGCACCGGGGATGTTTCGGCGGATGTGCATTCTGCACCATCTCGGCCCATCAGGGGAAATTTATCACCAGCCGAAGCAAGGAAAGCATCTTGCGAGAAGTGAAAGCTATCACGGAAATGCCCGATTTCAAAGGTTATTTGTCTGATCTGGGAGGTCCTTCGGCCAATATGTATGCCATGCGCGGACGCGACGAATCCGTATGCAAGCGATGCAAGCGTCCGTCGTGCATCCACCCGCGCATCTGTCCGAATCTAAACACAGACCATGGCCCCCTACTCGATATCTATCATGCTGTAGACGCCTTGCCAAGTATTAAAAAAAGTTTCATCGGAAGCGGCATACGCTACGATCTGCTATTACACCGTGCCTCCGATGAGACCTTGAACCGGACTGCCGACCAATACACCCGGGAACTGATCACCCGCCACGTAAGCGGTCGTCTGAAGGTGGCTCCCGAACACACTAGCGACCACGTTTTGCAACTGATGCGTAAACCTTCTTTCAGTTTGTTCGGCGAATTCAAACGTATATTCGATCGCATCAACCGCGAAGAAGGCCTTAACCAGCAAATCATACCCTACTTCATCAGCAGCCATCCCGGTTGCCGGGCAGAAGACATGGCCGAGTTGGCCGTACAGACCAAAGAAATGGATTTTCATTTGGAGCAAGTACAGGATTTCACTCCTACCCCCATGACCGTCAGCACCGAAACATGGGCCACTGGTTACCACCCGTACACGCTGGAACCTGTATTCAGCGCCCGTACCGCCCGTGACAAACTGGCACAACGCTTGTTCTTCTTCTGGTATAAACCGGAAGAAAGACAGGCCATCCGACAAGAACTCAGACGGATGGGGCGTCCCGATCTGGAAGCCCGCCTTTTTGGTCGACACATCGACCAGCCTGCATTACCCTCCCGTAACCATAAACGTACGAAACCATCGTCCAACCATCGGAAAAGGTGAAAAGTTCAATCCACATTGAACAACTCATAGCCCGGGCAATGCATCCAAATAAGCACGCACATCAGGAGATGAAGGACGAAGCATATTGCCGTTCACAATCTTTCCTTCGGGATCCAGCAAAATAAAGTGTGGTATTCCTTCGGCCTTGTAAGCTACTTGGAAGCGTTGACCCGCTCCCAAGAACAATTGTATTCCGGAAAGTTGTTGTGCTTGTATCATTTTAAGCCAATCCGATCGTCGGGCATCCGTAGACAAACTCAGAAAAGTAATGTTCCGTCCTTTGTAGTCCTCTTCCAATTTCTTCAGAAAAGGAATCTCTCTCCGACACGGACCGCACCAAGTAGCCCATAAATCGATATATAGATATTTACCCTTAAAATCAGCTAATGTGTAGAACTTTCCGCTAACATCCAATGCACGGAAGTCGGGCGACATTTTGCCGGAACGCGTTATATCCCATGCATCAAGTTTTTCTTGAAAA
>CAJUDC010000092.1:5873-10573 GCA_910584955.1 uncultured Paraprevotella sp.
AAAACCGGATCGGTCACATACGTACTATGCAGATTGCGCAATTCATCAATGTTCTGTATACCGAATTGCTCCACTTGCTCGATAGCCAACACATTCATCATCACTTGCCTTACATAATCATTCTCCAAATTGTCTGTTAAATACTCCATCTGACATACTGTCCTTTCATATGGTGTCTTGCAATTCTGCCCACGACAATTACCGAAAACACGAGCAACCTCTTTCATGAATTCCCGATATTCTTTCAATTCCACTAGCTTTTCATCAGCTACAAACATACGTTTCATATCATTATAGTAAGCGGAATCAGGACGGTAAGTACTATCCTGTGCTATTACCGGATGCCCGGCAGCATACATGATACGTGCGGCAGCATAACCATATGCAATACGTCCTTTTTCCACTTCGACAAAACGAGGACTTATTACATCCAATTTCCATGCGTTTAGCAATTTCAATGCACTCATCTCTTTTTTATGCAAACGTTCCACATAAACATCGTATGGCAAAGCATAATCTTCATCTGGTAACTTTGTTAACGTCACTTGGTTCAAATATGCAAATATCCGCTCTTTACCTTCAGCAGCTTGAAACCTGACCTCGTCCTTAAATGAAGAACCCGTAAATGAGAAATGAATCGAATCGCCATCTTCCATAAAAAATGCTTTCTTATCCATCCCATAATATAGATTGGCATGAACCGCTCCAAGATTCTGAAACGTATGTGTACCATGCCCCTTATCATCCAAAGGAATCTCCACAATTGTTGTCTGAAATACTACCACTGCCGTAGAATGTGTCTTTTCAGCTACATCCACCGTAATCACAATGTCAGCCCAAATTCTTTGCAACGGAACTATAAGGCAAGCAATTGCCACAGTTATAACTCTAAAAAAATATGTTTTCATCTTACAAATAGATTTTATTGTCGGTAAATAATATTTTCTCGATAAATCACGTCTACGATATCGGCAAACCCATCATACTCTTCCATGGGCTGAGCATCCTTAAAAATACCTTCGCATGAAAAACCGTCGTAAATCCGCAAACGATTTTCTCCCGTATGTTTATCACGACTGGCTACAATCAAATTGTATGAACGGTTATTAGTATCATCCTGCTGACACAAATAGAATTTCATAAGAACGATTTGTTCATCAGATGGCAACTCAAACTGCAATTCGGCTGTCGGCATTGCTGTCGAAAAATTCACCCGATATACCCGCCCTTCCACAGCATAATACATATAACTTTTCAAAGAACTGAAAGCAAACTGGGTAGCCGACGTTATTTCGGTACAATCGGAAAGATCTACATAATAGGCTTTCTCGTAAGCAGCACCGTATTTGTTATCAAGAAAACCATATAAATTGCCTAAAATAATACCATATAAAAAGCGTTGCGAACCTTTAGACAAAACGGCATAAGTAACTCCATTCTCACTTTGATTTTTATCATAACGCGTATTTTCCATATGTACCAAGTCCATTCGATCCGACAATCTGGGCCAAGGGAAAAGTTCCTCATTCAACGTAGAGAAACCGTATTCAGGCAAATTACCCATTGGAATATCGCGCACATTATCAAGGCCTATCGTATTAAATTCAGAAGCACAAACAACAAAACGTTTATTATTTTTATCCCACATCATAAAGGCCGGCACCACAAATTCAGCCAATGCATTATAACCCACTGCAGGCGCTACGTAAAAACCGTTGGTACGCACCGTACCGAACAGTCCGTCACCCATCAACGTATTACAATAATGCACAGCACCGTTGCTTTTAATAACCAACTTACCCGGGAAACGAGTAGCCAAATAACGAATCGTCCCGCTATAGGCACCGCTACCGAACTCATTAGCCAACTGATAAGATTCATTCCATTGAAATTCGGTGTTACTCAAACGCGTACATCCGCTTCCTGCAACCAAATAAAAAGGTTCTTCCATCCGAGGATCGCATACCAACTGATATGGCGTCTGCCAATCTGCCAGTTCCGTTCCCTTCAGCAAGTCGTAATATACATTATCCGCCATCTTGATATGCGATACCATATCAAGTCGCACCCGTCCATTATCAGAGCAAAGTACCAACCAACCTAGCGAAGTGGGTGTATTAACCCGAAGGGATGCCGTTTGCTGGTAATAAATACCCGTTTCTTTTTCTCTGATATTCAGCACCAGTCGATAGTCACCTTGCAATAGCAATAATTCACCGTGCAAATTCAAATCCGTACCTATCACTACGGGATCTTGACGTCCGGTCTCGTCGTATGCTTTCCACTCGAACGTATAATCCAACGCATCAAAATACTTACTAGTCACAATCGGAGTTATACTGAAATCTTCATGAGCAATAGCCGTATAACTATCATCTATTTGTATAGTTAACTCATTCAACTCTGTATAATCATAGTTCCCTTTATCGTTGGCGCAAGCACTTGCCATGAACAAAAGCAGACCACACACATATTTTATCCAATGATTCTTGTCCATATCCTCCTTTTATTTAGTTCGTGACCGCAACCTGCGGTGTAAAATCCAATAACTGACGTTCATTCCCTTGCGCTTCAGGATCCACTAACGCATCTACATCTACTGTTCCTGTTTCAAACCCTCTCAGAATATTATCTTGTGTTGTCAGATACTTATCAAGTTCCTGTTGCATATACACCCACTTGTTGAAAGGAATAGCCCCACGGATATTATAATCAGCACGTGGAATCACATTGTCAAATAGCTTCCACATCAGGCGTAATTTCCGTTCGGAAAATATACCTACATATTCGGAACGCCATCCGATCGGCGCAGTGGAATAATAATTAGAAAAATCAATACGATAGGTCAGCAAGCTCGTATAGGAACGTTGAGAGTTACCCGAAGGCTCTTGCATAAGAAAAGTCTGGAAATAATCGTTAGGGCATAATTCCAAATACACCGATTTGGTTTCGGTAAGTAAAACAGGTGTCTTTCTCAAACGTACAACATACAAAAAAGACGAAGTACAAGCCGGCACCATCGCCGGAGTAATTAATTCATAGTCGACACCCTCCTCGGCATTATCGGAAAATACACGGATATCTACCAACCGGTCAAAATTACTCTGCCGACCAATAGTCTGCACTACAACCGGTATATCCATATATTCGGTATCATCCGGCTCATATACAAAAGTAACGATTGTACTATCCACTAATATATTGCCCGCCACACGGTTATTAAAATACACACCATCAGGAGCGCTATACAAATCAGGCGTACAATCACTACAAGAAACAAAAAACAGAGCAGCAAGCCACACAGCCCAATAGATAATATGCTTATATTTCATCATACCCCTATAAAATTATTGTCGATTTTCAATTTCGGTGTCAGGCAATGGCACCACATACAATTTTTCTGATGCTCGCATGAACTGACTGGGAGCTTCGAATACAGTGAGAATAGAAGAATAATTACGTTTATAAAAAAAGAAAATCTGCCCTTCACCGTACAGCTCGCGCACCACCTCGTAATTCAGGAAACGGGGCGCATAAGAAGCTTCGTCCATCAAGTCCACACCGCGATGTTCACGCAATTTATTTACCCATTCCCCCATCAACGGTCGTTCTTCCACTTCGTCATATAGATCGGCTAAAATCAAATACATCTCCCCCAAACGAATCATCGGTACCAAAGTATTGTCTATCCGTCCCACGTCAGTCAGGTCGGCATATTTGTAAAAGTAATATGTACTACCCGTTTTTTTCCAATTCGCAATATAACGATAATCGTCCGTTGAACCACCGAATTCACCGCCACCAAAATAGGGTGCCTCCATCAAATCGGGATCCATTGTAAGCACCGGCTTGGGTCTGTGGTCCGGGTCATTGTTGTTCTTGAATAGCAAATTGCGTTGTGGGTTTGTCAAGCCAAAAAGGATTTCAGTGGCAAAAACACGGTCCACGTTACGAGGCGAACCGAAAATATTGCTTTTATCCACAAAAGGAAAGTGTTGAGGTGCAATTTGAAGAATCCCCATGGCATATTGTCGCGCCTGTGACTTATATTCCTCTTGTTGCTCACCCGGATAACTGGATATATAATGATAAGCCCTAGCCAACAAAGCTTGAACGGCATAGTAATTAAGGCGCAACGTACGATAATCCAGAAAATTGTCTCCCGAAACGGTGCTTCCTCCTTGCAACGGTCTGGAAACAGAAATAATAGGATCGTTTTGTAACAAGGTTTCAGCCTGCTTCAAATCGGCTATCACCCGTTGCATTACTTCGTCGCCCGGTAAAAGTTTCTGCACTTGCAAATCGGTAGTGGCTTCATACGGAATACTCAGACCGGTTGGGTTTAGTTTATAAACCGGACCAAACAATCTGAACATATCAAAATGCAGCAATGCCCGTAAAGCCAACGCCTCTCCCTTTATTAAGTTATAATTATTGCCAGTGAAAAGCCCACGTTTCGCCTCCATCTTTTCCACAAGAGTATTGCAGTTACGAATCAGCGCATAGGCTTTATCCCATGTACTACTTAACCGATTACGCCAATATTGACTGGAAAAATTTCTGTTATTCAGATCGATATAATTTCCCCATGTTGCAGGATCCTCTCCTATTTTATAGGAACCGCCCAAGATTTCAACCATTTCTACCGTTAGGGTCTGACCGTATAATTCCTCAGCATTCAAGTCAATGTATATCCCGTT
>CAJUDC010000093.1:0-7987 GCA_910584955.1 uncultured Paraprevotella sp.
TTATTATCGGTGCAGGGCATATCTGGAAACTGATGACGCTCGCCTTTATTCCCCCTACATTAGCGGGAATGGTGTGGTGTTACCGGGGCCGCTATCTGTGGGGAGGTGCGGTAACGGCCTTCTTTGTCGCTCTTCAGATCTTCTCCAATCACGTGCAGATGAGCTATTACTTCCTCTCCGTGGTAGTACTCCTGTCACTGGCATTTTTTGTTGAGGCGTTCAAAACGCACACGGTGGCACGCTGGCTGAAAGGGACGGGCGTGTTCGTGCTGGGCGGTCTGCTGGGTGTATGTATCAATCTGTCAAACCTGTATCATACGTACGAATACAGCAAGGAGAGTATGCGCGGCAAGAGCGAACTGACGCAGAAAAGTGCCAAAGACCCCGCCAATCAGACCAAGAGCGGACTGGAGCGCGACTATATCACGCAATGGAGCTACGGCATCGGCGAGACGTGGACCCTGCTGGTCCCCAACACGAAAGGAGGGGCATCCGTTCCGCTGACCCGGAACGCTACCGCGATGGAAAAGGCAAATCCGCAGTATATGCCCGTCTATCAGTCGTTGGGGCAGTACTGGGGCGAGCAGCCGGGTACGAGCGGACCGGTGTATGTGGGCGCGTTTGTGTTGATGCTCTTCGTGCTGGGCCTGTTCATTGTGCGTGGGCCGATGAAGTGGTGCCTGCTGGCCGCCACAGTGCTTTCCGTGCTCCTGTCGTGGGGCAAGAACTTCATGCCGTTTACCGATTTCTTCCTCGATTATGTGCCGATGTACGATAAATTCCGCACGGTGGCCTCCATATTGGTGGTAGCGGAATTTACAATACCGTTGCTCGCCATGCTGGCGCTGAAGAAGTTGGTGGATGAACCGGAGGTGTTGAAAAGCCGTCTGAAAGTGGTGTATATCAGCTTCGGTTTGACAGGCGGTGTAGCTTTCCTGTTTGCTTTGATGCCGGATCTGTTTTTCGGCACCTACCTCTCTTCGCAAGAGGCGGCCATGTTGCAGCAGGCCTCTGCGGCGGGCTATATACCTTCGGATATGCTGGGCGGTATTCTGAGTAGTCTGGAAGACATGCGGCGGGCCGTGTTCGTGTCCGATGCCTGGCGAAGCTTTTTCGTCATTTTGCTGGGCTGCCTGCTTCTTCTGGCCTATAACATCAAAAAGATGGGTGCCCGTGTGATGGTGGCTGCCGTCACGGTGTTGTGCCTGGTGGATATGTGGCAGGTAGACAAGCGCTATATGAACGACGAGATGTTTACTACGCCGTCGTTGCAGGCCACTACGTTTGCCAAGACACCGACCGACGAACAGATTTTGCAGGACCCGGATACCTATTACCGCGTGTTGAACCTGGCGGTGAGCACGTTCAACGATAATACCACCTCTTACTACCACAAGAGCATCGGCGGTTATCACGCCGCCAAACTGCGTCGTTATCAGGAAATGGTGGAAGAGCACATACAGCCGGAGATGATGGCCGCCCGCCAGGCGATCGTCACACATCAGGGAAAACTGGAGGAGGTGAACGGCGATTCGATCTTCCCTGTGCTGAATATGCTCAATACGAAGTACCTCATCATGGGGCTGCAAGGGGGCGAGACGGTGCCGGTGCGTAATCCGTATGCTTACGGCAACGGGTGGTTTGTGGACGAAGTGGCTTATGTGCCGGACGCCGATCATGAAATCGGTGCCTTGCATCGGGTGAATCCGCGTCGGGTGGCGGTGGTGGACGAACGCTTCAAGGCTATGCTGGGCGGATCGGATGTTCCGATGCCCGATTCGGCGGCCAGTGTCCGTCTGACGGCTTACGATGCCAACGCGCTGAGTTACGAGGCGGATTCGAAAAACGGCGGAGTGATCGTCTTCTCCGAGATCTATTATCCGGGCTGGACGGCTACCGTAGACGGGCAACCGGTGGATATTGCCCGGGCGGACTATATACTGCGGGCCATCCGTGTGGAGCCGGGCAAGCATACGATTGAATTCCGGTTCGATCCGCAGAGCCTCCGGCTGACGGAGACTGTCGCTTATTCGGCGCTGGGACTGTTGTTGCTCGTTGTGCTGGCTCTGCTGGTACGTACTTTCCGTCGCGGCGGAGGAACGGCCGGCAAGGACTCCGCCGGTGAATAAACGCATGTGCCGGCGGTTGGCACAGACTTCTACCGTCCGCGCCGTATGTATGGCGCGGACGTTTTTTTTACCCTTTATACGTTTAACCTTTTAATTGACAGCATCATGAAATCTTATGTATGGTTGGCCTGCCTTTCACCGCTGGCCTGTCTGGCTGGAACATCCGTGCCGGGATCCAAAGGTCGGAAAAGCAAAAACGAAGCGGCGTCACGCAAACTGCCCAATGTCGTCTTCATCTATGCCGACGATCTGGGCTACGGCGATTTGGAATGTTACGGAGCCAAGAATGTACAGACACCGCATGTGAACCGGTTGGCCGAGAGTGGCATACGGTTTACCAATGCACATGCCGCCGCTGCCACGAGCACACCGTCGCGCTATGCCATGCTGACGGGGCAATATGCCTGGCGTGTGCCGGGTACGGAGGTGGCCGCAGGCAATGCCGGTATGATTATCCGCCCCGAAACCTATACGCTGGCCGATGTGTTCAAACAGGCGGGGTATGTTACCGGAGCCATCGGAAAGTGGCATCTGGGACTGGGGGATAAGTCGGGTACGCAGGACTGGAACGCACCGCTTCCTGCCGCATTGGGCGATCTGGGATTTGACTATTCCTATATTATGGCGGCTACGGCCGACCGGGTGCCCTGCGTGTTTATTGAAAACGGCAAGGTGGCCAATTACGATCCTTCCGCACCCATTGAGGTCAGCTATCAGAAACCGTTTCCCGGCGAGCCGTTGGGGCGCGATCATCCCGAACTGCTGTATAACATGAAGCACAGCCACGGCCATGACATGGCTATCGTAAACGGTATCGGACGTATCGGTTACATGAAGGGCGGCGGCAAGGCGTTGTGGAAGGACGAGAACATAGCCGACTCCATCACGGCCCATGCCCTCAACTTTATCCGTGAAAACCGTGACAGACCGTTTTTCCTGTATTTCGCGACGAATGATGTACACGTGCCCCGTTTCCCGCACGAACGCTTCCGGGGAAAGAATGCCATGGGACTGCGCGGCGACGCTATCGTGCAGTTCGACTGGACGGTGGGACAGATTCTGGATGCTCTCGACCGGGCGGGATTGCGGGAGAATACGTTGATTATCCTTTCGAGCGACAACGGACCGGTGGTAGATGACGGATATGCCGACCGGGCGGAAGAATTATTGAACGGTCATCGTCCGGCGGGGCCATTCCGTGGGAATAAATACAGTGCTTTTGAGGGTGGGACGGCTGTGCCGGCTATCGTCAGCTGGCCGCGTGAAGTGCCCCGTGCGCAGACGTCCGACGCTCTGGTGTCGCAGATAGACTGGTTTGCCTCGATGGCTGCTCTGGTAGAAGGCCGGTTGCCGAAAGGCAGTGCGCCCGACAGTCAGGATCGGCTGGACACGTGGCTGGGCCGTAACCGGACGGACCGTCCGTGGGTGATTGAAGAGGCTTATACGCTTTCGGTACGTACGAAAGACTGGAAATACATTGATCCGAACGACGGGCCGGTCCGTATTAACTGGGGACCGAAAGTGGAGACCGGCAACTGGAAAACGCCTCAGCTTTACGATATGAGAGCCGGCGAATACGAACGGGAAAATGTGGCGGAGAAGCATCCCGATGTGGTGTATGAGATGCAGGGTATCCTGCGGCGGGTGCGTCAGGGTAAGAAGTTCTGAATATGAAAACCGCGTCGGGAGACTATTTTTTTTGCTCTTCCGCAATGAAAATCAAGTTCACGCTTCGGTTTGTTGAAACCGAAGCGTGAACTGTATGATGCACGGTTTGATGTGTGCACATCAGACCGTGGTGTGAAAATGCAGGCATGGAATCATCGGTTTCCTGTGAGGAAAGCCGCAAGTAAATGAAAGGAAGCGGAAAAGAAAGAAACCGCCGGACGGGACAATGATTATTTCAGTGTAAAGGCCCGAAATATAAACCGGAGGTGCTGCCCCACAGCGATGCGCCAACCGTAGTGGCGGCCCATCAGACGAAAGCGTTCCAGTAAGGAACGTCGGTGGTTGCGGGTGGTCAGTCCTTCGTTCAGATAGTCCGTCAGAATCAGATGGGTGTTGTGTAGCGGCAGATGGAGACGTTCGGCCCGTTTCATGAGGCGGATGCACCAATCGTAATCGGCTGAAAATTTGTATTTCAGACGATAACTTTCCCGGCGCGCCAGGTCGGTGCGTACGTAAAACGACTGGTGGCAGACGAGCATTCCCTCACGGAAACTCTGCCAGCAGAGCGCCTCGGGAGCCTGTAGACGGCGGTGGCGCAGGAAACGACCGGCATCGTCCACCAGATCCGTCTCCCCGTACAGGATGGCCGGATCCGTCTGCGGATTGCCCGTCCAGGCCACACCGGCTACCAGCCGGCTGATGGTGTCCGGTTCGTGCAGGCAGTCGCCGGCGTTCAGGAACACGATGTAATGCCCTTTGGCCTGTAGCAAGGCTTTGTTCATGGCGTCGTACAGCCCTTTGTCCGGTTCGTTGATCATGCGGATGTCGTGCGGCACGTCGGCCCGGCTGTTCCGTTCCACATACAGGTGTATCAGCTCCATCGTGTTGTCTCGGGAGCAGCCGTCGATAAAAAGGTGTTCGATGTGGGGATAGGTCTGTGCCGCCACGCTTCGCAGGGTGCGTTCCAGGGTGCGACCGGCATTGTAGGTGACGGTAGCCAGCGTTATGAGCGGATAAGGGGCGTCGTTGTCCATCGTAGTCTGCGGTTGTCAGGCCCTGTTCGGACCGGTGATTTCATTGTAGATCTGGATGTATTTCATGGCTACGTTGCCTTCGCCGTAAGTCGTGGCGGCTTTGCGTGCGGCCTGTCGGCTCAGTTCGGCATATCGCTCTTCGTCGTGCAGCACGAAACGGATGCCTTCGGCCAGGTCGTCTGCATGGCGGTATTGTGCCACGTAGCCGTCGGTCTGATGTCCGATCATTTCGGGAATGCCGCCTACGTTGAACCCCACACAGGGCACACCGCAGCACATGGCCTCGACGATGGTGTTGGGCAGATTATCCTGCAAGGACGGGGTTACGTAGACATCCACCGCCTGATAGAGCGCGGCCATCCGGCGCTCGTCGCTGATATAGTCCAGCGTGTACAGCGGGAAGGGAAGCACGTCTTGCAGTTGCTCCGCTTTTTTCCCTACGACGACCATCCCCAGCCGGTCGGTTAGTTCGGGGCATCGGTCGTGAAGCAACCGGCAGGCTTCCAGCAGATAGCGGATGCCTTTTCGTTCGTCGGTGATTTTGAACGATCCGAACAGTATCAGTTTTTTGTCGGCTGGTAAATGGCATTCCAACCGGGCCTGGGTTTTGTTGCTGGGCCGGAACAGGTTGGTATTGATGGCATTGGGAATGGAGCATACCGACTGCCCCGTGAGCAACCGGCTCCGACGGGCCAGCTCCGCCAGCCAACGGCTGCAGGCCACAAAGCGGATGTGCGTGTGGCGCAACAGGCATTCTTTCTGGCGGAAGGTGCGGGCCGACAAGTCGTGACTTCCGCCTCCGCCGTAAATAAGCGGGCAGTGGTGGCAGGCCGTTTCGTAGCGGTTGCATTCGCCGCTGTAGTGACAGATGCCTGTAAACGGCCACATGTCGTGCAGGGTCCATACGATCGGTTTTCCGCTGTCTGCAATCTGTTGCAGGTTGTCGAGCGACAGGAAGCCCTGGTTTATCCAGTGCAGATGAATGACGTCGGCTTCCTGAAATTCGGGTAAGCCGGTGATGTCTGTTCCCGTATTGGCAATATCCACTTGAAAGAGGTTGTTCTTTTTAAAGCGGTTGGCTTGCCAGATGACGAATCGTTCCCAGGCGAACTTCAGCCGGTGGAGCCACGACGGGGCCAGTGCGGCGACGGTGATTTGTTCGGTATGCTTGTCGCGTACCAGCATTTTCGCTTTCACACCGTTGTTTTTCAAAGCTTCCATCAGGCGGTTGGCGGCAATGGCGGCTCCGCCGGTGTTCTCGGAAGTGTTAACGATAAGTACTCTCATACAGGTTTTATTTGTCGGCAAAGTTAATCTTTTTGCGGGCTATGGTGAAAGATTGCGCCCGTTTATTTTTCCCGGGGCCTCAGTTTCAGGTAGAACCAACGTACGATATGCCCCAGCGGGGTGTAGCGGATGCCCCAGTGGCGGATGGCCTGCCGGAACCGTTCTTCCGTGTGGGGATCGGCTGCCGGAGCTTTACGCTTTACGCGTAAGGGGAGGGGCCAGGGTGCTCGGTCGTAGTTGAAATGCTGCAGGAGCCGCGAACTGCGGAAGTGGGTGCCTTGATACAACCCGATGTTGCGCACCATCGTGTGGCACGGGGTCAGGCACAGACCGCTTCTTCGGTAGATGATGATTTCCCAGCAGATGTCCCAGGGGATGGGACGTTTGTCGAGCGATTTCAGGCAAGGGAATGTTCCTCCGTATTCCATGCGTTGCAGATCGTCCGTCGTGAGGCCTTCCAATGCTTCCTCGCGGGTGGAGAAATGGCGGAAATGCGGTTGCCAGCGGTTGCGCCAGGTGCCCCAGCCCCAGCCGCTCATGTGAGGGGTGAAGTAGGTGTCGTCTTCGGCCTGTATGTCCAGGTTGGTGAAGCCCGAGACGTGCATCACCTGCGGCTCGTCCGCATAGGTGTCGAAGGCGTCGTTCATGTATTGCAGGTAATGGGGAGAGGTACAGATGTCGTCTTCCAGTACGATGATGCGGTCGTGCCGTTCGAACACCTGTCCGATGCCTTCGATGATGTTGCGTTCCAGATAAATATTTTCCGGACGTTCCACCAGCGTGATGCTGCGCATCCCCCGGCCACTCTGTTCGTCGCGCAAGCGGTGCAGGTAGCTCCGCACGGCGTTTACCTGCTTCCAGGAGGTGCGGTCGCGCCCGCCGTCGGAAAATACATACAGGTCGGTGTCCGGGGCCAGGGTGTTCGCCAGCAAGTGTTCCACGGTGCGGCGGGTGTTGTCCGGTCGGTTGTAGACGAATAAGGCTACGGGGGCAAGTGTTTTCATGGTGTTACGTTTGGGAGGAGAATTTCAGCAGGGCCTCGGCCACTTCGCGGGCGCAACGTTCCAGATTGAAGGTGCTTTCGGCCAGTTGTCGGGCGCGCCGTCCCATAGCTTCGGCTTCGGACGGATGTGCGGTGAGGCGGTTTATGGCTTCCGTCCAGCCCGTAATGTCGTAATAAGGTACAGACAAACCCACACCTTCGCGGTCGATGTCGAAAGCGAAGGTGGGATTATGCGAACAGATGACCGGTATGCCCAGCGCCAGTGCCTCTACGAGCGTGGTCAGCCCCACGGTGTAGGCGGTCTTCATGCAGCAGATCGCGATACATTGGGCACGGCATACCTTGCGGCTCAGTTCATAAGGGACGAATCCTTCGGTGAAGTGTACCTGTACATTGGGCGGAATCTGCTGCCGTCCCAGTATGTCGGCATAATTCTCGCCTCCGCTGTTGCGGCCGATGTAGATGTCCAGCGGCTGTCCGCTTTGTCCGAAAGCCTGTATCAGCGTGGGCATATCGCGGTGTTCCTTGCCGGTGGAGATGAAACCGGTTCGTGCCGATGGCTTTTCCGATTGCAGCAGGCGGTCGTAAAATTCCAGGTCGGCTCCCCAGTGTATCATCTGCATCCGGTCGGGGCGCGCTTTCGTACTGCGGAGCGAGTCCCGTATGAGCCTTTCACTGAAGAAGAACATGCGGTCGATGCCCCGGTAAAACAGGCGGGCAAAGGCCTCGCGCAACGGGTTGGAGGCGGTGCTGACAGCCTGGTGATGCCACAGGATTACGGGTTTTCGGAACAGCCGGAGTGCCCGTAGCAGGACGATCAGTTCCAAGCCTCGGAACGATGTGGCGTATACGGCGTCGTAAGGTTG
>CAJUDC010000093.1:7997-10532 GCA_910584955.1 uncultured Paraprevotella sp.
TATCTGCCACGTCGTTTTCCACATCAACGACAGCCGGCTACTGTGGGGACGGTACCGGTGAAAGAGGGTGTCCACCCCGTATTTTTTCAAGTGCGTGGCGCCGTACAGGAAATGGCCCGGCATCTTGCCTTCCTGCCATTCGCGGTAAATGCGGTTCAGGTCTTGGGTATGGTAGAAATAGACAATCATAAGCAAAGGGTGCGGATGTCTTTACGGTTCGATCTCCAGTCGGGAATAGTGCGGATGCAGGTTGTCCAGGTCGGGCAACCGCATGTAGTCGCCGTATATCTTCTGTAACACGGTGTCCGTGTGGGCGGGAACGGGATATTTTTTGCCTTCGAAAAGCATTTCTCCCAAAGGGAAAATATCTTCGGGATAACGGGGCTTGAAATAGGCCGTGCCGAAAGAATGGCGCAAGGCATGTCCGGGACACAGCCGGGCCAGCAGGCGCAACAGGGGAAACCACAGGCGGGTGTTGAGGCGGTAGATACGTCGGATGCGCCGTATGACCTCGTTCTCGGGCAGTGACTGGTTATTCAACTGGTTGTAGATTTGTCCGTGCAGATGGCCCGCTATCCATGCCAACGGTCGGGGTACCCGCTCAAGCGGGAAGATGTCGATGTAGATGCCCTGGTACTTGCAGATGCGGTCGTACCGGTTGGTCTCCTCCAGGTGGGAACGCCGGTCGCGCAGTTTCCCGAAGATAAAGATGTAGTTCGGATCCGTCTCATGGGTATGCAAAGCGTATTCGCGGGGCAGTTCGGCAGGCAGTACCTCGAGCAGCCGCAGATAGTCTTCCCGAAGCATCTCGATGTCCAGATCGTCATCCCAGGGGATGAAGCCGCCGTGGCGGGCGGCGCCGATCAGCGTGCCCGAACTGAGCCAGTAAGGGATGCCGTGTTTCTTGCATACGCCGTCGATCACATCCAACAATTCCAGCATCCGCAGTTGCTGGCGGCGCAGTAAAGAACCTTCGGGACAGAACCGTTCTTTCAATTCGTCGTTTAACCTTTTGCTTATCATGATTTTTCAGGGTTGTGTCAGCTGGCGGAACAGTTCGGGAGATACATAGCCGGTCTCGGCCAGATCCTTCCCGCACAGACGTCCGTCGTGCAGGTATTCTTTGTTCATCATGCGTTGTCCCCATTCCAGCACTCGGTCGATGGTGGGGGTGGGGGTACCGGTGATTTCGGCTATCGACCGTATGATGAGCAGGCCGAAAGGGAAGTCCTCCGTGAAGTACCGGCTGCCGAAGTCGGGAACGTAGCCGCATTCCGTGGCTTTCATCGGCGCTTTGATGTCTTGGAAAGCCCGGATGGAGCGTATCTTTCGGGTAAGAGAGGGTGCATCGGTGCTCTCGTAATAGTCCAACAGGCGTGGGATGGGAGTGATCTTTACAGGCAAGGCGGCCAGCATGGACTGGAATTCGTCGTCGCAAGCTGTCAGGATTGCCGAACTTTCATCGTCCCAGGAGCTGTAGAAGCCCGGTATGTCGGGATAGGTCTGTCCCGGTTGGCTGTTGCCGAAGAGGCCGAACAGACGGGCAGGGTGCAGGAGCGGGTTGCTGTTGGTAAGGGCGGCTTCCAGGAAATGACCGAGCCGGCGCACCGGTGTGTCGAACAGCCTGGCCAATGCTTGGCACAGGAGTGTCTCATCGGGCACGTTGATAAAAGCCGCTTGCAGCTCTGCTTTATAACCCAGCAGGTGAGCGCTGTGGCCGTACCGGGCGGTGCGGGCGATATAGGGGGCCCGTTGCAGACCGAACAGATAGACGTAGGGACCCAGGATGCGCCGCGCCGCAAAGAAAAAGCCCGTACTGCATACCACACTGCCTACGTACGTCGCAGCGGATAGGTGGGGCGCGATAAGGCGCAATTCCTTTTCGATGGCGAATCCCGGCAGACACAGCAATACGATCTGCGCGTTCCGAACGGCGCGTTCCACATCCCGGGTGATGCAGGCGGGGCGTCCGCAAAATCGACGGCCTTGGCAGTCGTCAATAAGTAAAGTGTCGTTCCATTGTTCGGGGTGTTGGGTCAGGATCGTTACCCTTCGTCCGTCATGAGCCAGTTTGCCGGCGATGACATGCCCCAGGGATCCGCCCCCGCAAATACATATTTTCATCTATCGGATTATTTCTTTCAAAGTACGGATAAGGAAATCGTTGTCGGCACGGTCGCGCACGGCGATGCGGATGTAGTTGCGCCCGTTGAAGGCGGATTTGGTTCCGCAGTCCTTGATAAGGATGTTATGCTGCCGTAACAGCCGATCGGCCAACTGAGCCGACGAAAGTCCGCTTGTCACCTCGCACAGGAAATAGTTGGCCTGCGACGGTATCACGCGCAGCCCTTCGATGGGTTGCAGGGCGCGGAAGAAGTGGTCCCGCTCTTCGGCAATCCGCCGGCAGGCGGCGGTGTAGTCGTTGTCGTATTTACTGTAAATCTGCATGTAGAATTCAGCAAAGGAATTGATGTTCCAGATGCTTACGTCCTTGCGCAGTTGTGCAATCAGTCCGGTGTCTGCCGTAGCGACCAG
>CAJUDC010000094.1 GCA_910584955.1 uncultured Paraprevotella sp.
GGACTGGTGGTGCTGTCGCCTGCTTTCTTATATGTTTATATTTTATTACGCCGGCAGGGCGACGGACCGGTCATCTTCCGTCAAGAACGGATCGGTTATAAAGGGAGACCGTTCCATATATTGAAATTTAGGACCATGAAGGTGAATTCCGAAGAGGAGGGCACTCCTTTGTTGGCCGAAAAAGGCGACCGGCGTCTTACGCCGGTAGGCAAGTTCCTGCGCGAACACCATCTGGACGAACTGCCCCAGTTGTGGAACGTGTTGTGCGGTGATATGTCGTTTGTGGGGCCTCGGCCGGAACGCCGCTATTTCATTGACCTGATCATGAAAGAGAACAGCGATTACGAATATATTTATCTGATGCGTCCGGGACTGACATCTATGGCTACGCTGTACAACGGTTATACCGGTACGATGGAAAAGATGCTCATCCGCCTGCAAATGGATTTGGATTATCTTGTAAACCGTAGCCTGTTGGGCGATTTGAAGATCATCCTGACTACCGCCAAGTTTATCATTAATGGAAAAAAATTCTAGTCTACGTTTTTTTATGAACAGACGTTCTTTTCTTCTTCTTTTCTTCTGCTGGACATGGAGTGTGCTGACATGGGCGCAATCGGGCCTGTCCGACGAACAGATTATCCAATATGTACAGACGGCCCACAGCCGTGGAAAAAGTACCGAGCAGATAGCGCTTGAGTTGCAGCAGAAAGGAGTGACGATGACACGTCTGCAGCACATCAAGGAGAAATACGAAAAACAGGGCCGAAAAGTGATCCCCTCGTCTGCCGAGACCGATGGCAAAGTGGGGGGCAAACGATTGCGCCAGGGAGAAGGATTCCGCCAGCAGACGCAGCGCGACCGCGAAGAGCGCCGGCGCGATATGAATGTGATGCTGGACGACTGGATGGCCGATACATTGACGCTGGAGGAGACGAATCCCCGTTGGGAAGGGCTCGACACGGACGGCAGAAAAGTGTTCGGACGAGACATTTTCAATGCCGAACGCCTTTCTTTCGAACCTAATATGAACATTGCCACTCCCGCCAACTATCGGTTGGGGGCCGGTGACGACATATATATAGATGTGTGGGGAGCCTCGCAGAAAACGATAGAGGAAACCATCTCGGCCGACGGTACCATACAGATAGAGGGCCTCGGACCGGTCTCGCTGGCCGGTATGACGGTGGCTTCGGCCAATGCGTATCTGCAACGGGAGTTGAAGCAGATTTATGCGTCTTCCGGTATCCGTGTCACTGTGGGGCAAACCAAATCCATTACGGTGAATGTGATGGGAGAGGTGGTGATGCCGGGCACATATACGCTCTCGGCTTTCGCCACAGCCTTTCATGCTTTGTATGTGGCCGGTGGAGTGAACGACATCGGTACGCTCCGTGATATAAAGATCTACCGGAACAACAGGCTCGTGACGGCCGTGGATGTGTACGATTATATCCTGAACGGTCGGCAAGGAGGGGATATCCGGTTGGAAGACAATGATTTGATCTATGTAGGGCCGTATACGGCACTGGTGGATATTACCGGTAAGGTGAAACGCCCGATGTATTATGAGATGCGTACGAACGAAAGTCTGGCCACTCTGCTCCAGTTTGCCGGAGGATTCAGCGGCGATGCCTATCGGGGCAGTGCCCGCGTGGTGCGGAAAGCCGGACGCAACTATTCGGTGCATACCGTGGAAGAATTTGATATGTCCTCGTTCCAGATGACGGACGGCGACAGTGTCTCGGTAGATGCTATCGTTCCCCGCTATTCGAATATGGTGGAGGTGCGGGGAGCCGTGTTCCGTCCCGGTATGTACCAGATGGACGGGAGTTTTAAGACGGTTCGTGAACTGCTGAAGCATATCGACGGGGTGACGGAGGAAGCTTTTCTGGGACGTGCGCTTCTGCATCGCCGCAGGGAAGACCGTTCGCTGGAGGCGCTGGCCTTGAATCTGGGAGGTGTCCTGGACGGAACGGTGTCCGACATGCCGTTGCGCAACGAAGACGTGCTTATCGTGTTCAGTAATGAAGAAGCGCAGAACGAGCAGACCTTGACGATTCACGGTGAGGTGCGCTATCCCGGTGTGTACGGCTTTGCGCGGAACACAACGGTAGAAGACCTTATTCTGCAGGCCGGCGGACTGACCGAGGCGGCATCGACGGCTCGTATTGATGTGGCCCGGCGTATTCGGAATACGGCGGCGATCACTAGCAACAAGATCGTGAGCCGTACGTATACTTTCTCCCTGAAAGACGGTCTGCTGACGGAAGGAGATTCGACCTTTACGTTGGAGCCGTTCGACGAAGTCTATGTGCGCAAGAGCCCCGATTACTATGTGCAGCAGAATGTGAGGATAGAAGGCGAAGTGGCTTTCGAAGGTAATTATGTGCTGATGCAGAAATCAGACCGGTTGTCCGACCTGATCCAAAGGGCGGGCGGCTTTACGAATGATGCCTATATTCCCGGTGCCCGACTGGAGCGCAGGATGACGGAGGAAGAGCTGGCGCGCCGTCAGGCTACGTTGAAGCTCACGCAGGGAAGCGATTCGATTGATGTGAACCTGTTGGACTTGTCCACCACCTATTCCGTAGGTATTGAGTTGGAGAAAGCGATGGCCCGTCCGGGAGGAAGCGACGATATTCTGTTGCGTGAAGGCGACCGACTGATCATCCCCGGCGTGCAGACGACGGTTAAGATAAACGGTGCCGTGATGTTTCCCAACACGGTGGCGTGGAGAGAAGGTGCCAAGTTGAAATATTACATCAATCAGGCGGGAGGATACAGCGAGAAAGCCCTGCGCAAGAAAGCCATTATCGTAAATATCAACGGTACGCTGGCACGGGCCAGCGATGTGAAAAAAATCATGCCGGGCAGCGAGATCATTGTTCCTCTGAAAGAAGAGCGGCGCAAGATGACGGCGGCGGAGATCGGCGTCATCGGAACTTCTACCGCCTCGCTGGCCACCATGATTGCTACTATAGTAAGTTTATTCTCGAAGTGATGCAGAAAAAGGGACGAATGACGGAAATACAGGAAGACTGGGGGAAGTTGCGCAGTTTGTTTGCGCTTTTGCGTAAAGAGCGTCGTATATATGTTAAATATGTACTGATAGCTGTGGCTGTAGGTCTTATATATGTGTTCAGTTTGCCTAAGACATATTCCACATCTGTTACGTTGGCACCGGAAACTTCCGGTTCGGGACTCAGCATGGGGATGTCCTCTTTGGCCAGTATGGCTGGTGTGAATTTGAATGGAATGTCGGAGGATGCTTTGGCGGTAGAACTATATCCCAGTATTGTGTCTTCTAAGGACTTTCTGTTGCCATTGTTCGATGTGCGTGTGCGATCAGACGAACGGAATATTGATACCACTTACTCTGCATATCTGGCACATTTCCAGAAAACGGCATGGTGGAACTGGCCGTTTAAATGGGTGGGAGCCGCTATAAAATATGTGATGCCGGGCGATAAGAATAAATCTGCATCACTTTCAGATACTTCTTCTGTGAAACGTTTGACGGAGGATGAACTGGGCTTGTGCCAAGCCATGCAGGGAGCTATAATCTGTTCTGTGGATAAGATTACGGGAGTGCTGACAGTAACGGTTTTCGATCAGGATGCCGAAATCAGTTCGTTGATGGCAGATACGGTTATTTCTAGATTGAATGAATTCATTTTGGATTATCGTACGCATAAAGCGCGTTCGGATTATGAATATGTGAAGAATTTGTGCGATACGGCACGGAAAGAATATTTGGATGCACAGTCACGATACGCTAATTTTACGGCAAGCCATGTAGATGTTTATTCTGCCTATGTAAAGGCGCAGTCGGAATATCTGCAAAATGAGAGCCAGCTGGCCTATCTGGCCTATAGCCAGCTAAAGACACAAGTACAGACCGCTCATGCAAAGGTGCTGGAAAGTACCCCCGTTTATACTGTGGTTGAATCGGCTTATGTACCGGTACGTGCTGCTTCTCCTAAGAAAGTGATGACGCTGATCGCTTTTGCTTTCCTTGCGCTTATGGTGGCCACGGGAAAACTGTTTTATAAATACTATCTGAAATCAGATGCTTAGCATAGATGTGAAGCAATGGGGGGGCAATTTGTTGTTTGCTTTGTTGCTCTTTACTTTTGCTGCGGATCCCACCAATACCGTCTTTCATTTGAAAGATGCGATGTTTGTTCTGTTGATGGCATATAATATTGTTTTCTTTCAGGCGGACTGGCGCAGACTGGTATATTTTTTTATTGGATTGGTTGCAATAACAGTTCCATTGCTTTTGGCCGTAGCACGGGGAGAGATTATTGACGAAGAGTTTGTAGTAGGGCTTTATAAGTCTTTAGCTCCTTTGTGTTTGTTGCCGTGGATCCATTGTTATGATGTGGTGCGGTTGGCCCGTTGGCCGGTATTTATAACCGGCTTGATTGTTGTGGTGCTGTTTTGGATTATTATAATTGTTCCTGAAACGGAAACGGCGATATATATGTACATGAAGACGACCAATGAAACCATCATGATGGCCAACCGTTATTTTCTCGGCTTTAAGTTTTTTTGTATGTATCATAAGTCTACAGCCTGTTTCTTATTTGTTTTTGCAGTGGCTTTCTACCAATGTATTACTAAAGGGAAACGTACACTGCCGGCTTTGCTGGTATTTGTGGTGCTGTTTAATACCTTTCTGGTGAGCGGTACACGAATGACTATTTTGTTCCCTTTTTTAGTGATGGGCGTCATTCTGTTTCATTTTTATCATCGTAAGCGTTATTACAATTATGTGCTTTATCCTTTGTTGGTGTTGGCCGGATTGCTTTTTGTCTTTCTTGTAATTAAGTTAATGGCCGATACTTCAGAACCTTCAAATATTGTTAAGTATGCGCATTTGACATCCTACAAAAAATTATTTGACGAATGCCCTTCCTATCTATTGTGGGGGCAAGGTCCCGGTACGCGTTTCTATTCGGAAGGCTTTCATCGTATGAGTTTACAAACGGAATGGACTTATGTAGAGTTGGTCCGTTATATGGGAGTGTTTGCGTTGCTGGTCTTAGCTCTATTTCTCTGGCCTATTTGTCAACTTTGGAAATACAGCCGGCAGGATGAACTCTGTTGGGTTCTGGGAAGTGCATACGTCGTCTATCTGATCATAGCCGGTACAAACCCTTTGTTGCTTTCTTCTACGGGGATGTTCGCTTTGTTGCTTATTTATAGTTTTCTTGCACGAATAGAAGACAAGAGGCCATGAAATTTTTCTTTCTCCCAGTTGCTCAAGCAATAGGCATAAGCCAGTGCACATAGTAAAATACTACTGACAAAGCTGCTGGTACATAGTTTGATGAATGGAGATTCGCATAAGTAATATGTAATTAGATGGGTGGCCGTAAAGCAGATGACGGTGCATGAGACGCAAGGCGCCAATAAGCGTTTGAGATATAAGCCGGCGGGAATGGAAGCGTCCTTGCGGGCGATAAATACCCGGCATATCGTACTGACACATTCTTCGGCCAGTACACAATATAAAATGCTGGAGGCTGGCAAACCGGCTTTGAACAGTACATAACTTATCGGGAGGGCCGCAATGTGCATGCTTCCGACGATAAGTTGCAGTCGCCGGATACGTCCAACACTTTCCAGTGCTACTGTAAGGCCGATAGAAAGTTGATTGATTAAAGTGATAAGAAGGAATAAACGGCAGAATTCAAGGGTGCTTTCCGGTACATTTTTCAACCATAGCTGGAGAATGAACGGCATATTGATGTATAGAGGAATGATGACGAGTGACAGAAGCAGAAAAGTAAGGCGACAGGCAGAGAATGACAGCGCCACTACCGTAGTATGCTTGCCCGCCCCTTCGTTTTTGACAATTTGGGGGCGCAAGGGGCGGATGGTGGAATTGGCAAAGAACATAAGGAAACCGTTTACTTGTTGCGCAATACCATAGGCTGCGTTGATGGCGATGCCGAAAAACATATTCAGTAATACTGCTGCTCCTTGGTAACGGGCAATGGAAGTCCCAGCGCCAATCAAATTCCACCCTGCAAAACCTGTCATACTTTTAATCAAGCCGTAATTTTTTATTTTGTGTAACCGGTTGTGGCATTCCGTATAATGGCGTCTGCTGAATATGCGTTTACAAAGAAAGGCAAATAAAGAAACGGCAGTAATGCAAGCTGAATATAAAATCAGACGATGCGCCGCGATATAAAGTAGTCCGATGGAAATAGCCAGTTTGAGAAGCGCCTCCGTTATATTTATTCCTGCAATGACAAATATATCTTCGTGGGCGTTCATGGCGGCTTCATAAGGTACGGCGGAAACGGTACATACGATACCGATTACCATACAATATAAAACAATGCGTGCTTTGTCCAGGTCGGTAGCAGGTATGTCCAGAATGTGGTCGATACATAGCAGGCCTCCTACGGATAACAGCAAAGCGAGCAGGAACGCGATACTCCAGTGAATGAGCTGGCTGCTATAGAATATCTCTTTAATTTTGTCAGGATTATTGGCGCCGATAGCGTACGACAGATAACGTTGCGTGGCGGCAGCCATGGCCACATTCAAGAAAGAGAACATGGCTACGATGTTGGCAATAAGGGCATAGATTCCGTAGTCCGTACGCCCCAGGGCTTCCAGCACAAAGCGGGTGGCCAAGAGCGATACCCCCATGGAGACGGCCATGTTGAGATACAGCGCAATACTGTTGACGGCAACTTTATTGGCAGCTTTCATAGTTCCGTATACCGTATTGTTGTTTGATACGTGCTAGCTCGGTCTGATCTTCAGGAGAAATTTCCGACGTGCCCATTACGCGTAAGCCTGCGTATTGTGTGGCATAAAGTTCTTCCAGCTCACTTCGTTTCATGCGCTCTTCGGGCGGATATAGGATGGCTTCATGTTGCAGCACTTGTTCCAGGGAGAAGCGGACTCCTTTGATCCGGCAAGGTGCTCCCGCCACAATAGCGTAAGGAGGGATTTCTTTGGTCACGATACTTCCGGCGCCGACTACCGCTCCTCGGCCTATGTGGCAATGTGACAACAAAATACATTGGGCGCCTACCCAGGCATCTTCTTCAATGACAATGTGGGTGGCCGTATCATTGATATGACATTGACTTAAGAATTGCGGAAGCCCTACCGTAGGTATATGGCTGCCGGGGATAATGGTGCATCCGGCGCCTACTGCGGAAAATTTTTTTATGATTAGTTTCCCTCCCGAACTGATAACCTTTGTACCGGGCTGAAGACGGGTGAAATTTTCCATTTCCACGTATTGAGGATCCAACGTCAAGGGCCCATACAGTTGAGAGTAAGGCTGACTGCTTCGGTAGTGTTTCCGTTTCGTATTTTTTATAAAGATGAGATACGGAGTTAAATAACGGGATCTGACTTGATCGGAAAGTAATTTACGTATAATTTTTTTGAGCATACTATCATTTTAATTGGTTGATTATAAATTCCAGTTGTTTGCATCCGAGAAGAAAATATCCGTTACATCTCATATGAAAACCGTCCGGCTGAAAAAACGGGCCGAAAGTGTCAAGGTTGAATAGGTTCAGATCCCATTGATTCAGGTAAGGAATATGGTTCCCTTCCAGGCACTCTCTTTGTTTGTCTATATAGGCTTTGAAAGTGATGCCTTGTCCGTTATCAGTCGTCGGTGATTCAAGATAGCCGTCTTGCCGACTTCCGTTCTGTCCGAAGAACTGCATGGAGGAAAAAGCCAGAATAGTAGCGTGCGGGTTTAATTGGCGTAGATAACGGATACAGTAGTTTATTCCTCCGCATTGAGTGGTTCGTTTACTGCTGTCATAACCGTCTGCTTCTGTATAATCCGTCGGTTCTCCTACCGGTACTCCGGTTCCATAATCGTTTGACGAACACCACAAGATATAAATATCATGCGGGTTGCAGCGTTCGACAATATTTTGAAAAGAACCGTTTAAAGTGGCGAAACCATATCCTCCATGTCCGTAGGTATAGATGTTCTTACATTTCAGATTGTTGTAAATTAAAGCCTTGGCAACATTGCTTTCTGGTAAGGAAGCTAATGATCCACCGATATAAGCAATACTTTTTGTGCTCAAATCCATCGGCAAACATGCTTGTTGCAAAGAGGGATAGTCCGCTTGGGGATAAATGGCGGAAAAGAAGTTGAAATCATACTTTTGTGGAGTGTATTTCTTAAGAAACGGAGACTTTTTGGGTACGAGCGGGTCATTCTTTAACGGGTCATCTTCGTTACAGGCATGTAACAGAGTAGGAAGAAATAGTCCCATTAGCAAGATATGAAATCCATTTCGGATGGATTGAAAAAAAAATCGTTGCATAAATTAGATACTTTTATGTAATCCGTCAGAAAAACGTTCTGTATTTCTGATTTATTGTGTTGTTCTCTTTTTTTATTCGGGCATTCCTGCAAAAAAGCATCTTGTATGAGCGTTTTGTGCTGATTTCTTCGTATATTTGTCTTTTGTATGGGATGCTCGGCAGGTTATGCGGTGAGCAGGAAAATAATTTTTTCTAAAAAAGAAGGGGAAAACACTAAAAAGAAGTAAACTGCGTTATTAAACCATAATGGCGAACGATATACAAGAAAGAGTGTCTGTGACTTCGCTCCCGACTGTAGAAGTGCTGATGTCTACTTACAATGGTATGAGATACATAAGGGAGCAGTTGGGTTCGATTTATACGCAAGAAGGAGTTCATGTGCGATTGAGAGTGCGCGACGACGGATCTGTCGACGGCACACAATCCTTTTTGTCTGAAGAGCAGAATTTAGGTCGGTTGCAGTGGTATCAGGGTGATAATGCAGGACCGGCCAAAAGTTTTTGGCATCTGTTGTGCACGGCTTCGGGAGCCGACTACTACGCATTCTCCGATCAGGATGATGTGTGGGATAGCGATAAACTGAAAGTGGCGGTCGAGACTATCGGTGATAAGTCTGACCGGCCGGCCCTTTATTTCTGTCAGACGCAACTTGTAGACGAGAATCTGCGTAAACTGCCTAATGTGACCATACACCCGACTCTTACCTACGGAGAGGCGTTAGCCTATCAGTTTGCCGGAGGGTGTACGATGGTTTTTAATGAAGCCTTGCGTAGCATATTGGTCGGTTATACGCCGCAATACATGCGGATGCACGATATTTGGGTATACGACGTGGCTCTGGCTGTAGGGGCTACGGTACATTTTGATCCGGTGCCTCATATACTCTATCGTCAGCACGGCGGAAATGTTGTGGGACAACAAAGTTCTTTGTATTTCCGTTGGAAAACGCGCTGGCAACATGTAAAGAGAAACGAACGCATCCGTCTGCATACAGCGAAAGAATTGTGGAACGGTTTTGCCGACAGGATGACGCCGGAGAACCGTAATATAACGCGTCATGTGGTGAATTACAGGCGTAGTCTGCGTTCCAAATGGCACCTGCTGTTCGGGAGCGACCTGCAATGTGCAGACCCCACGATTGCCATAACCAGTAAAATAGCCCTTTTGTTCAATATTTTTTAAAATCTCCGACATGCAGCCTATTCTAACAGTCGTTACCATTTGCTATAACAGTGTTGTCACGCTAGAGGAGACCATTCAGAGCGTGATAGGGCAGGATTACGAAAAGCTGGATTACGTGATTATAGACGGTGGATCTACGGATGGCACGCTGGATATCATTGCGCGTTATAAAGACCGTCTGGGCTATTATTGTTCGGAGCCGGACAAAGGTATCAGTGATGCTTTTAACAAAGGGATTCTTCATGCCAAGGGTGACCTTATTGTTATTATCAATAGTGACGATATTCTGCTGCCCGGTGCTCTTGCTACGGTGGCACGGCATTACGAAGAAGGCGTGGACATTTATCGGGGTAATGTGATTATCCGTAACAAGGAGACGGGCTTCACGGGACGGGACATTCCATCGATGAAGTTTCCTTTGATGCCCTTCTTTGTGAATGTCGACCATCAGGGCACTTTTGTGGCGGCTTCGGCTTATAAGCGTTGGGGACTGTATGATCTGAATTTCCGTTATATGATGGATCATGATTTTCTGGCCCGTTGCTATCAGGGAGGAGCCCGTTTTAAGTATATTCCGGCCGATCTGGCTGAGTTCCGTTTAGGTGGTGTGTCGGTAGCTTCCATCTCCGCCAAAAAATATGATTT